>NZ_DLOE01000043.1:160048-182714 GCF_002479615.1 Arsenicicoccus sp. UBA7492
GGAGGCCCGTCACTCACCCGAAGCGGCCGGAGATGTAGTCCTCCGTCGCCCTCTCCTTCGGGTTGTTGAAGATGCGCGTCGTGTCGTCGATCTCGATGAGGCGGCCGGGCTTGCCCTGGGCCTCCAGGTTGAAGAAGGCCGTCCGGTCCGAGACGCGGGCCGCCTGCTGCATGTTGTGCGTGACGATCACGATCGTGTACTTCGGCTTCAGCTCGGTGATCAGGTCCTCGATCGCCAGGGTCGAGATGGGGTCCAGGGCCGAGCAGGGCTCGTCCATCAGGAGGACCTGGGGCTCCACGGCGATGGCGCGGGCGATGCACAGGCGCTGCTGCTGACCACCGGACAGGCCGGCGCCCGGCTTGTCCAGACGGTCCTTGACCTCGTTCCACAGGTTCGCGCCGCGCAGGGAGCGCTCCACGACCTCGTCGAGCTTCTTCTTGTTCTTGACGCCGTTGAGGCGCAGCCCGGCGGCGACGTTGTCGCGGATGGTCATGGTGGGGAACGGGTTGGGCCGCTGGAAGACCATGCCCACGGTGCGGCGGACGCCGACGGGGTCCACGCCGGAGGCGTAGAGGTCCTGGCCGTCCAGCAGCACCTGGCCCTCGACCCGGCCGCCGGGGATCACCTCGTGCATGCGGTTGAGGGTGCGCAGCACGGTGGACTTGCCGCAGCCGGACGAGCCGATGAAGGCGGTCACCGATCGCGGCTCGATGGTCATCGAGACGCCCTGCACCGCCTGGAACTTGCCGTAGAAGATGTTGAGGTTCTCGACGTCGATGCGCTTGGCCATGTCAGTTCGCTTTCTGGGTGGGTCAGCTCTTGACCGCGCCGAAGCGCGCGATGACGCGGCCCAGCAGGTTGAGCAGGAGGACGAGCAGGATCAGGGTGAGCGCCGCGGCCCAGACACGGTCATGGGCGGCGTCGAGGGTGAGGAACTGACGCTCCTCGTTGATCATCGTGGGCAGGGTGGCCATGTTGCCGCCGAAGAGGTCCCAGTGGATGTTCTTGGTGTAGGGACCGAGGATCAGCAGCGGGGCCGTCTCGCCCATGACGCGAGCCAGGCCGAGCAGGACGCCGGTCACGATGCCGGACAGGGCGGTCGGCAGCACGACCGAGGCGATCGTCTTCCACTTCGGCACGCCGAGGGCGTATGACGCCTCCCGCAGCTCGTTGGGGACCAGCTTGAGCATCTCCTCGGTGGAGCGCACGATCGTCGGGATCATGAGCAGCACCAGGGACAGCGACACCGCGAAGCCGACCCGGTTGAAGCCCATCACCGTCACCCACAGGGCATAGACGAACAGGGCCGCGACGATGGACGGCACCCCGGTGAGGATGTCGACCATGAAGCTGACGGCGCGGGCCAGCTTGCCGCGGCCGTATTCCACGAGGTAGATCGCGGTGAAGATGCCGATCGGCACCGAGATCGCCGCGGTGACCAGGCCCTGCAGCAGGGTGCCCATGATGGCGTGGTAGGCGCCGCCGCCCTCGCGGCGTACGGAGATGCCGCGCTGGGAGTTGGTCCACCAGGTGCTGGTGAGCAGGTTGTCGAGGCCGTTGGACAGGACCTCGTATAGGATCCACGCGAGCGGGGCCAGGGCGACCAGGAAGGCCAGCCACATGATGATCCGGGCCAGCTGGTCCTTGGCCTTGCGGCCCCCGGAGGCCTTGTCGAGGTGGGTCGACTCGTTGGCGGTGACGGCGGTGCTCATTCGGTGAAGGCCTTCCGACGCTCGATCACGACGCGCGCGATCGCGTTCACGACGAACGTGAGGATGAACAGGACCAGACCGGCCGCGATGAAGGCGCCGGCCTTCTGCGGGGAGTCGAACTCCGAGGCGTTGTTGGCGATGCGGGACGCGAAGGTCTCGCCACCGTTGAAGATCGAGGGGTTGAACGGCGTGCCCACCGCGAGCGTGCTCAGGATCATCATCACCGCGACGGTCTCACCGAGCGCACGGCCGAGGGCCAGCATCGCCGCGGAGATGACGCCGGGCCGGCCGTAGGGCAGCACGGCCGTCTTGATCATCTCCCACTTGGTGGCGCCCAGGGCGAGGGCGCCCTCCTTGTGAGGGGCCGGCGTCTGGGCGAACACCTCGCGCGACAGCGAGGTGACGATCGGCAGGATCATGATGGCGAGCACGAGGCTGATGACGAAGATCGTGGCCGTGATGCTGGTCTCCCGGAACAGGGGGAACCAGCCGAGCCACTGCTGCAGCTTCTGCTGGAGCGGGTCGATGAAGGGCGTGAACTGGGCGACGCCCCACAGGCCGTAGACGATCGAGGGCACGGCAGCCAGCAGGTCGATCAGCTGCGCGGCCGGCTTGCGCAGCCAGGCCGGGGCGTACTGCGTGATGAACAGCGCCACGCAGACGCCGAGGGGGACGGCGATGCCCATGGCCAGGATCGAGCTGAGGACCGTCGTCCAGAGCAGGTCCGCGATGCCGAAGCGGGGGTTGTCGCCCGAGACGTTCCACTCGCGCGAGGTGAGGAAGTTGGCCTCGTTGTTGGCGAGGGCGGGGATGGCCTGCCAGAGCAGGAAGACGCCGACGAGGGTGACCAGGGCGATGACGAGGACGCCCGCACCGGTGGCGGCGCCACCGAAGAGCCGGTCACCGAGGCGGCCGGTCGAGGCCTGGTCGCCGAGCAGAGGCGGACGACCGTCATCGTCTGGCAAGGAGTCGAGGGCGGAGACGCCGGTCACGGAGGACACGAGTGCTACCTAACTGTCCGAGGTGCTACGAGGGGGAGCCCGGCCGGGACGACGTCCCGGACAGGCGGAGAGCCGGGTGACCCAGGGAGGACCCTGGGTCACCCGGCTCCGTCAGATCACTTGAGGGCGTCGATGGCGGTCGAGACCTTGCCCTGCACCTCGGTGGGCAGCGGGGCGAAGCCGATCTGCTCGAAGGACTTCTGCACGTCCGCGGACGACATGTGCTTGAGGAAGGCCTTGACGTTCTTGCCCTTCTCGGCGTCGGCGTTCTTGGAGCAGACGATCTCGTAGGTCACGAGGACGATCGGGTAGGCCCCGGCCTCCTTGGTGGCGTAGTCGAGCTTGAGCGCGAGGTTGTTGCCCTCGCCGGCGACCTTGGCGGCGGCCACGGCCTTGCCGGCGGACTCGCCCGTCAGCTCGACGGGGCCCGCGCCGGTGTCGACCTTGGCGATGCCCAGCTTGTTGTCCTTGGCGTAGGACCACTCGGCGTAGGTGATGCCACCCTCGGTGGAGGCGACGGCGCCTGCGACACCGGCGGACTTCTCCTTGCCCTCACCCTTGCCGGTCCACTTCTTGCCGGGCTCGGCGGTCCACTTGGCAGGGGCGGCGGCCTGGAGGTACTTCGTGAAGTTCTCCGTGGTGCCCGACTCGTCCGAGCGGAAGAAGACCTTGATGTCCTTGTCCGGGAGCGAGGCGCCGGAGTTGAGCTTGGCGATCGCCGGGTCGTTCCACTTGGTGATCTTGCCGTTGAAGATGTCGGCCATCACGTCGGCGTTGAGGACGAGGCCCTCGACACCCTTGAGGTTGTAGCCGACCGCGATGGGGCCGGTGACCATGGGGAGGTTCCAGGCGGGGGAGGCGCAGGCCTTGTCGGCCTCGGCCTGCTCGATCTTGCCGTCCTTCTCCTTGGTCTTGAGCGAGGAGTCGGAGCCGGCGAAGTCGGCCTGCTTGGCGATGAACTGCTTGATGCCGGCGCCGGAGCCCGTCGCGTTGTAGTTGACGGTCGTGCCGGAGCACTTCTCCTGGTAGCTGTTGGCGGCCTCCTCGAAGGCGGCCTTCTGCGCGGAGGAACCCTCGGCGTTCAGGGTGCCCTTGCCGCAGTCGGCGTCGCCACCGGAGGCGGCGGACGACGAGGACGCACCAGAGGAGGAGGCGCCGCTCGAGGAGCCGGAGGAGGTGTTGTTGTCGGAACCGCACGCGGTCAGCGCGAGAGCACCAGCCAGGGCGATCGTCGACAGACCGGCAAGACGCTGAGTCTTCACGTTAGAAGTACCTTCCACAGCAGGAGATGTTGATCGGGCGCAGGTGCGCCATCGATGCCAAGGTAGGGACGCAGGGTGACCAGGCGGCTTGGCCCAGTTGAACGACGCGTGAACGCCGGACGTCTACCGCGCTGATTCCGCGGCCCCACCTGTCGGAGGTACGCCCGAATGAGCTAAGGACTCCTGCTCGCGCTGGCCACTCGCTGCGACCGAGCTCATGGTGCGGGAGGCCGGGTCAGGGCAGGTGACGCTCGACGGCGACGATCCGGGCGGCCTCGCCGGTCCCGCTCACGTGGCAGACGAGGAGCTCACCCTTGCTCATGCCGAGGTCGGCCGCCTCGAGCAGGGTGCTCACGACCGCCTCGCCCTCCGGCTGCTCCACCGAGCCGAGCACCGAGAGCTCCTCCAGCAGCAGCGGCAGGACCGGGCCGTGGGAGCACAGGGCGGCGGGCACGCCGCGCTGCAGCGCCTTGCGCAGGTGCTTGACCGCTCGGTCCGGGTCCTCGACGAAGGCCTCCTCGGTGAGCCCCTCCTTGGTCTTGAGCTCCAGCCCGGCCGAGGCGGCGTATGGCGCCAGCGTGTCCACGCATCGTGTCGAGGACGAGGTCACCAGACGGCTCACGCCGAAGGCTCCGAGCATGGGCACGATCGCCTCGGCGCGGCGTTCGCCCCTGGCGTCGAGCGGTCGGAGGCGGTCGTCCTGGCGCCACTGGTTGCGGGGACGGGCCTTGGCGTGGCGGACCAGGACCAGCGGCCAGGTCGTGAGGGCCCCCTGGGCGGCATACCGCACCATGGCGCGGAGCTGCTCGCGGTCGCGGGCGTAGTCGAGCCGCGCCATCGCGTCCGAGACGGGCAGCCAGGCCACCTCGTCGATCTCGTTGAGCAGCTCGCCGGAGCCGCCGACGACCTCCGCTGCCCAGTAGCGCACCTGCTTGCGGGCCACCTCGCCCTTGCGGTCGACGAAGGAGTAGGACGACAGGGGGAGGGGCCGGCCCAGCCGCACCTGCAGGCCGGTCTCCTCCTCGACCTCGCGGACGGCGGCCGTGGGCCAGTCCTCGCCCGCGTCGAGCTTGCCCTTGGCCCACGCCCAGTCGTCGTAGGCAGGTCGGTGCACCATCGCCACCTCGAGGGTGCCGCGTCGTCGCCGCCAGGGGACGGCGCCGGCCGCGGCGATGAACGGCGCGTCGGCGCTCGCGGCCCCGGACGCGCGCCCTCCCGCACCCGCTCCCGGTGCCTGGACTGTCATCGCGCTCCTCGCTCGTGCTCGCTGGTGTGGTGCCGGCCCAGGTCAGACCCGGGTGCGCTTGCGCCGCTGCTTGAGGTGCATCTCGATGAGCGCCGCCTGGTGGTCGAGCAGGGGCTGACCGTCCTCGCCGCGGTGGTGGCGCACCCAGCGGTCGTCCTGCAGGTGCCAGCTCGAGGTCGTGTCGGCCATGCCCTGCGCCATGAGCTCCTCGAGCTGCTTGACGTGCTCGGGACGGGTGATGCGCATCAGCGACTCCACGCGGCGGTCGAGGTTGCGGTGCATCATGTCGGCGCTACCGATGTAGACGGCGGGGTCGCCGTCGTTGCCGAAGATGAAGATCCGCGAGTGCTCCAGGAATCGTCCGAGGATCGACCGTACCCGCACGTTGTCCGACAGGCCGGGCACGCCGGGCCGCAGCGCGCAGATGCCGCGCACCAGCACGTCGACCTGCACGCCAGCCTGCGAGGCGCGGTAGAGCGCGTCGATGATCGCCTCGTCGACGATGGAGTTGGCCTTGAGGGCGACGCGGGCGGGCCGGCCGGCGCGGGCGAGCTCGGCTTCGTGCTCGATGAGCTCGATCAGCCCGGAGCGGAGCGAGCGAGGGGCCACGAGCAGGCGCTTGAACTTGCTGCGCGGCGCCCAGCCGGAGAGCTGGTTGAACAGGCGCGTCAGGTCCTCGCCGACCTGCGGGTCGCAGGTGAGGACGCCGAGGTCCTCGTAGAGGCGGGCGGTCTTGGGGTTGTAGTTGCCCGTCCCCACGTGGCAGTAGCGGCGCAGGCCGTCCGGCTCCTGCCGCACGACCAGCGACAGCTTGGCGTGGGTCTTGAGCCCGACGATGCCGTAGACGACGTGGACGCCGTAGTGCTCGAGGCGGCGGGCCCAGGCGATGTTGTTGGACTCGTCGAAGCGCGCCTTGATCTCGACCACGGCGACGACCTGCTTGCCGGCCTCGGCGGCGGCGATGAGGGCGTCGATGATCGGGGAGTCGCCCGAGGTGCGATAGAGCGTCTGCTTGATCGCGAGCACCTTGGGGTCGGCGGCCGCCTGCTCGAGGAAGGCCTGCACCGAGGTGCTGAACGAGTTGTAGGGGTGGTGCAGCAGGATGTCCTTGCGCCGGATGGCGCCGAAGACGTCGCCCGCCTCGGAGCGCTCGCGCGGGGCCAGGTCCGGGTGCGTGCGGGCACGGAACGCGGGGTAGTGCAGCGAGGTGCGCTGCAGGTCGGCGACCGTGTTGAGGCTGCGCAGGTCCAGCGGGTTGGGCAGGCGGTAGACCTCGTGCTGCTCGACGCCGAGCTCGCGGACCAGCAGCTCCAGGACGTGCGCGTCCATGCCCTCCTCGACCTCGAGGCGCACCGGGGGGCCGAAACGGCGGCGGGTGAGCTCCTTCTCGAGGGCCTTGAGGAGGTTCTCGGCGTCGTCCTCCTCGACCTCGAGGTCCTCGTTGCGGGTGACGCGGAACAGGAAGTGCTCCTGGACCTGCATGCCGGGGAAGAGCAGGTCGAGGTGCGCCGCGATGATGTCCTCGAGCGGCACGAACCGCACGTGGTAGACGTCGACCTCGCCCGACGCGGACACCTGGTGCAGGCGCGGCAGCAGGTCGGGGACCTTGATGCGGGCGAAGTGCTCGGCCTGCGTGCGGGGGTTGGTCAGGGTCACCGCCAGGTTGAGCGACAGACCGGAGATGTAGGGGAAGGGGTGGGCCGGGTCGACGGCGAGGGGCGTGAGGACGGGGAAGATCTCGCTGCGGTAGACCGCGGACAGGTGGGTCTGCTCGTCGTCGGTCAGCTCGTGCCAGCGCACGATGCGGATGCCGTTGCTCTCGAGCTCGGGCTCGACCTGGTCGCGCAGCAGGCCGTGGGCCCGCAGCATGAGCTCGTGGGCGACCCGGCTGATCTCGTCCTGCAGCTCGTCGGGCTCGAGACCGGACGCCGACCGGATCGCGAGCCCGGTCGCGATGCGCCGCTTGAGGCCGGCGACGCGCACCATGAAGAACTCGTCCAGGTTGCTGGCGAAGATCGCCAGGAAGCGGGCCCGCTCGAGCAGCGGCACGTCCGGGTCGGCGGCCAGCTGCAGCACGCGCTCGTTGAACTGCAGCCAGGACAGCTCGCGGTCCAGGAAGCGGTCGTCAGGGAGCTCGTCGGTGGGCTCCTGCGCATCCGCGGCGACCCGCACGAACCGGCCGTCGGAGGACCGAGGTCGCGCCGGAGCCGTGCGGTTGGGGTCGTCGTCGGGGCCGACGACGGGGGATGGGGACGCCTGCGGCGCCTCGGCGGTGGTGGTCGAAGCGGTCGCGTCGTCAGCCTGCATGGCGCCATCGTCGCACTCCCCCGAGGGGCGGCGCGAGTACTGCACGTCCGTGGACACCGTGGTGAAACCCTGACGGGTGTACGTCGCCATGGCCGGGGTGTTGTCCGCCTCGACGTACAGCACAACCCGCTCGAGCCCGCGGTCGCGCAGGTGGTCCAGACCCAGCCGGGTGACCAGGGCGCCGAGCCCGCGACCCTGGTATGCCGGGTCCACCCCCACGACGTAGACCTCCCCGGTGCCGGGGCCGGCGTCCTCGGGGTCGACCTTGGTCCAGTGGAAGGCCGCCAGCCTCGGCTCGGGCCTCGAGACGTCCTCCACCAGGATGAGGCCCTGCGGCTCGAACCATCGGCTCGTCATCCGCTCCCGCAGCCCGGTCAGGTCCAGCGACCCCTGCTCGGGGTGGTGGGCGAAGGCCGCCGCGTTGACGGCGAGCACGGCCTCCTCGTCCCCGGGGTGGAACGTGCGCACGGCGAACCCGTCGGGCACGACCACGGGGGACCGCTCGCTGTCGCGCGGCTCGAGCGGGCGCCCGAGCTTGCGCAGGTCTCGGACGGGGGCGAGGCCTCGCGAGCGCAGCAAGGCCCGCGCTGCCGGAAGGTCCCCGTGCGCCCAGACCGCGACCTCTCGCCCTGCGGGCAGGACGGCGTCCAGCAGCGCCCCGCCGATCCCGCGTCCTCGGGCGGCGGGCGCGACGACCAGCTCGATGGCGTGCGGCGGGCCCCCGGCATACCCGACGATCTCCCCGTGGACCGTCGCCAGGACGTGCTCGCCGGGTCGCGCCAGGTCGAGCCGGGCCTGCTCCGACAGCGGCCCGACGCCGTCCGCCTCCGTCGCCGCGGAGACGACGTCCGCCACGGCCTCGACCTCGGCGGGGGACAGCTCGCTGCGGGCTTCGACGCTCATGCAGCACATTGGACCACGGACCGGTGACATGCCGGCCGGACGACGGTGGAGGACCGCGGAGGACGGTCGGAGCCCTACCTCGTGGACGCCCCGGCGTCGGTCCTGCCGGCGCCCGCCGTGGAGTCGGGACCGGAGCCGGCCGGGTGCTCCTGGGCAGCGGCGACCGGGGGACGGACCTCGTCGAACCGGTAGCCGACGTTGCGGACCGTGCCGATGACCGCGTCGTGTTCGGGGCCGAGCTTGGCCCGCAGGCGGCGCACGTGGACGTCGACCGTCCGGGTGCCGCCGAAGTAGTCGTACCCCCACACCTCCTGCAGCAGCTGGGCCCGGGTGAACACCCGCCCCGGGTGCTGCGCGAGGTGCTTGAGGAGCTCGAACTCCTTGTAGGTCAGGTCGAGCACCCGCTCGCCGAGCCGGGCGGTGTAGGCGCCCTCGTCGATGGTCAGGGCGCCGGAGGTGATGGCGCGGTCCGTGGGCTCGGCGGTGTCCGTGCGTCGGCTGCTGACGAGCCGCAGGCGGGCCTCGAGCTCGGCCGGGCCGGTGGTGTCCAGCAGGATGTCGTCGAGGCCCCACTCGGCGTTGACGGCGACCAGGCCACCCTCGGTCAGCACGGCGAGCAGGGGCGCCTCGATGCCGGTGGCCCGCAGGACCCGGCACAGCGACTTGGCGACCGCGAGCTCGCGCCGGGCGTCGACCAGCACGGCGTCGGCGCGTGGTGCGTCGATGAGCGCCGCGGGCTCCGCGGGCAGCACCCGGACGTGGTGGGCCAGCAGGCCGAGCGCAGGCAGCACCTCCGCGCTCGCGGTGAGCGCGTTGGTGAGCAGGAGCAGCTGAGCCATCGCCGGTCAGCGTAGGCGCTGCGGCGTCGATCGCGGCGGATGCGACCATGGGGCGAGAACACGCCGACCTGGAGGGACTGCGATGGACCAGCTGACCGACCGCGCCACGACGACGCCGGGGCCCCAGGTGCGGCTGCGCTACTGGGCCGGCGCCCGGGCCGCGGCCGGGGTCGAGGAGGACCTGGTCCGTGCGTCGTCCGTGCGTGAGGCGCTGGACGCCGCGGCCCTCCTGCGGCCAGGGCTCGTTGCCGTGATCCCCGCCTGCAGCGTCCTCGTCGACGGCCGAGCAGTGCAGCGGGACGCGCCCCTGGCCGGGGCGACGCTCGTCGAGGTGCTTCCGCCCTTTGCGGGCGGCTGATGCGAGGATGCAGACGTGCCCGCACCTGAGCCCTCGACGCCCCGCCCTGCCGACGGCAGCGACGCGCAGCGTGTGACGGAGCCGCGCACCGAACCCCTGACGGTGGAGCCGCGGGGCCTGCGCGAGCACGCCGGCGCGGTCCGGCACGACCTGACGCAGCGCGCTCGCCGCCGCCTCGAGATCGTCCGCCCCACCACGGTCCGCCAGCTGCCACCGCGCACCCCCGTGACCCTGACGGTGGTCGCCTTCGCCACGCTGCTCGTGGTCGCGGTGGCGGCCCGGGGTGCGGCGACCGCCGTGACCGTGGCGTCGGTGGCGCTGGCCTCGGGAGTCATCGCCCTCGGCTGGACCCGGCTCGTCGGGCTGCCCAGCCGCCGCGGCACGCTCGTCACGGTCAGCATCTCGGCGGCCCTGCTCCTGGCCTCCGTGGCGCTGCCGGACGATGGGGGCTCCCTGCGCTGGGTGCCCGCTGCGCTCGCCGTCGGGGTCGTCGTGTCCTTCCTCCACCAGCTCGTGCGCCGCGACGGACGTCCGCGCGTCGTCGTCAGCCTCTCCGGCACCCTGCTCGCGCTCGGGATCCTCGCGGCGGGGGTCACCTGGGTGGCACTGCCGTCGATGCAGGGCGGCCGGGACGCCGCCGTGGCGGCCTGGGCCGCGCTCGCCTGCGCGGCCGGGGCGGAGTGGCTGTGCCACCGGGCGCGCTGGTTCACCGCGCTGGCCCCGTCGGCGCTGCTGGCCGGTGCCGTCGCCGGCGGGGTCGTCGGAGCCCTGGTCGACGCCTCGCTGCCGTGGTGCGCGCTGCTCGGTGCGGCGTGCGCCGCCGCGAGCCTGGCGCTCCGCGTCGTCCTCGCCCCGCTGCCCGCCCTGGTCAGCCTGCGTGCGCAGGCGGTGAGCGGGGTCGCCTCCGTCCTGGTCGTCGGCCCGCTCGTCGAGACGGCCGCCCGCCACCTCCTGGCACCCTGACGGGGAGGCCCGGCGCGGCCCGTCGGCGGTAGAGTCGGGGACGTGCCTTTCGAGATCCCCACCGACCTGCCCTCCGAGCTGCTGCCCCTCGCCTGGATGATCGGACGCTGGGAGGGCGTCGGTCTCTTCTCCTACCCGACGATCGAGGACGGCCGGTTCGGGCAGGAGCTCGAGATCCGCCACGACGGCCGCCCCTTCCTGGAGTGGCACTCCCACACCTGGGAGCTCGACGAGCAGGGGCAGAAGGTCCGCCCCCGCGCCACCGAGCTCGGGTTCCTGCGCCCCGTGGGTGAGGAGTCCAAGGAGTGCGAGCTGCTCCTGGCGCACAGCACCGGCATCGTCGAGATGTACTACGGCACCGTCGAGCCCGCCCGCCTGATCATGAAGACCGACGGCGTCATGCGCTCCCCGCACGCCAAGGAGTACTCCGCCGGCTCGCGGATGTACGGCTACGTCAACGGCGAGCTGTTCTGGGCCATGGACATGGCGGCCGAGGGCCACGCCCTGCAGACGCACCTGTCGGCGCAGCTCAAGAGGGTCTCTTGACCCCGTCCCCGCACGACCCGGCCGACGTCGACGCGATCTTCCGCAACCACGGCCTGCGGGTCACGTCGCAGCGTCGGCGCGTCCTCGCGGCGATCGGCCGCCTGCAGCACACGACCCCGGACCAGCTGTCGCGCGAGGTGGACGGCGACGGGGGAGACGCGCTCCCGCTGTCGACCATCTACCGCAACCTCGACACCCTGACCGAGCTGGGCGTCGTCGCGGCGACCCGGCTGACCGAGGGCGCCCCGACATACCACCTCGTCCAGCACGCGACGCACCTGCACCTCGTGTGCAACGGGTGCGGCGCCATCACCGAGGCACCCCTCGCGGTGGCCGACGAGCTGGCCGAGGCGGTCTACGACCGCGACGGCTTCGTGGCCGACCTGCGCCACCTGCCGGTGCACGGCTGGTGCGCGCGCTGCGCACCGGGCCGCACCGAGATCCCCGACCAGGGAGGGACCGACCAGCATGACCACACCCACCAGCACCGGGCCTGAGACCTACCGCTCGCCCCTGCTCGACCGCCCCGGCGCCGTCGCGGGAGACCGTGAGGACGCCGGCGTCGCGGCCCACCACGGCGACCCCCTGCGCGAGCAGCGGCTCCTCGTCGAGGGGCTCGCCGCCGTCGACCTGTCCCACCGCGGGGTCGTGACGGTCACGGGGCCGGACCGGCTCACCTGGCTGCACTCCATCACCACCCAGCACGTCTCGACGCTGGCCGCGCGCACCTCGGCCGAGGACCTGGTCCTCAGCCCCAAGGGTCACGTCGAGCACGCCCTGCACCTCGTCGACGACGGCGAGACCACCTGGATCACCGTCGAGCCCGGCACGGCGCCGGCCCTGGTGGCGTGGCTGCGCTCGATGCAGTTCATGCTGCGGGTCGAGGTCACGGACGTCACCGACCGGTATGCCGTGGTCGGCGAGCCCATCCGCAGCGAGGGCGCGGAGGGCGAGCCGCCGACCTGGTGCGACCCCTGGCCGCTGATGGGGCCGGACTCGGCGCCATACGGCCCGATCGTCGGCCACCCGGGGGAGGAGCGCGCCTGGCGCGAGGTGATCGTGCCCCGGGGAGAGCTCGTGGCTCGTATGTCGGACCGCCCGCTCGCGGGGACCTGGGCCGCCGAGACGCTGCGCGTGGCCGCGTGGCGCCCGCGGCTGGGCTTCGAGACCGACCACCGCACGATCGCCCACGAGCTCGACTGGCTCCGCACGGCCGTGCACCTGCACAAGGGGTGCTACCGGGGTCAGGAGACCGTGGCTCGCGTCCACAACCTCGGCCGGCCGCCGCGTCGTCTCGCGTTCGTCCACCTGGACGGCTCCGGGCACGTGCTCCCCGAGCGGGACGCCGCCGTCGAGGTCGAGGGCCGGGTCGTGGGCCGGCTGACCTCCGTGGCGCGGCACCACGAGGACGGGCCCATCGGGCTGGTCGTCCTCAAGCGCAACACCCCGACCGACGTCGACCTCACGATCTCCGGCATCAGTGCGTCTCAGCAGGAGATCGTGCCGCGCTGACGACCCTGTCCGGGACGATCTGTCGTGGTTGTGCCACGATGGGTCCATGTCAGCGTCGACGCTCATCACCGTGGCCACCACCGGGGCCGAGTCCAGCAAGACCGACGT
This sequence comes from Arsenicicoccus sp. UBA7492, assembly GCF_002479615.1. Lineage (NCBI taxonomy): Bacteria > Bacillati > Actinomycetota > Actinomycetes > Micrococcales > Intrasporangiaceae > Arsenicicoccus > Arsenicicoccus sp. UBA7492. The sequence goes on from NZ_DLOE01000043.1 coordinate 172,806, forward strand.
GCCCACGCTGCCGACCACCCTCGACGAGCTCGTCGAGACGGCGCGCCGCTGCGAGGACGCTGGCGCGCGCCTGATCCACGTGCACGTCCGCGACGACCGGCACGAGCCCACGCTCGACGTGGGCCGGCTGACCGAGACGGTGGCTGCCCTGCGCGAGGCGACGGACCTGATCGTGCAGCTGTCGACCGGGGGCGCGATCACCGACCCCTTCGAGGCGCGCCTGGCGGTCCTCGACGCCGGCCCCGACTCCTGCTCGCTCACCTGCGGCACCACCAACTTCGGCGACGGGACCTTCCTCAACCCCTATCCCTTCATGCGCGACCTCTACGTCAAGGCGCAGGACCTCGGGGTGGTGCCGGAGTTCGAGCTGTTCGACCTCGGGCACGTGCACGCGCTACGGCGGCTGATCGACGAGTGCGGCCTGCCCCACGGGGGTGCGGTGCACTGCGACTTCGTCCTCGGCGTGCCCGGGGCCGCTCCGGCGACGCCGCAGGCGCTCCTGGCCGGCGTGGCGGCGCTGCCCCCGGAGACGACCTCGTGGTCCGCCACCGGCATCGGCCGGGGCCACCTGCCGATCATGGCGACGACGCTCGCGGCCGGCGGCCACCTGCGGGTCGGCATGGAGGACAACCTCCTGCTCGCGCGCGGGGTCAAGGTCGAGCACAACGTGCAGCTGGTCGAGCGGGCCGTGCGGCTCGCCGAGCTGATGCAGCGCCCCGCGATGACGGCGGCCGAGGCGCGCGCCCTGCTGCGCGTGGCGTGACTCACTGCTTGCCAGAGTTGCCCTGTGCTTGCAACTGCAAGCATACTGAGAGACATGGCACGGCTACCCGTCTCCCGGATCCACGTCACGGATCTCGGTGCCTACTTGCGCGAGCAGCGCGAGGCGGCCCAGCTCAGCCTGCGCCAGCTCTCGGAGCTCGCGGGGGTGAGCAACCCCTATCTCTCCCAGATCGAGCGCGGCCTGCGCCACCCCTCCGCCGAGATCCTCAACGCCCTGGCCAAGGGGCTGCAGATCTCTGCGGAGTCGCTCTACGTCCGCGCCGGCTTCCTCGACGGGCCGCGCGACGGCTCCGATCCCCAGGGCCACGCGGACGCCCGTGACGGTCGGCATCCGGGCCTCCCGACCGTCGTCGACGCCATCACCGCTGACCCGGGGCTGAGCGCTCGCCAGCGGCGCACCCTGGTGGACCTCTACCACCAGTTCTCCGAGGCCACCGAGTCCACCCAGTCCACCGAGCCGACCGACGAGGCCGACCCGCCCCCGACCCCACCCGTCCGAGCACACGCAACGACCCGACGCACGAGGAGCACCCGATGAGCCCGTCCCGCAAGAAGCCCACAGCCGCACCCGTCTATGCCGCCGTCGGTGCCGCCGACCTGGCGATCGAGCAGCTCAAGAAGACGCTGGCCCAGGTCGAGGTCCTGGCCGACCAGGTCCGCAGGGACCTCGAGGACCGCGTCGCCAAGGCCGGCGCCGACGCCCAGGAGGCCGCCGCCAAGGCCGGCAAGGCCGCCCAGGACGCTCCCGAGCAGGCCCTCAACCAGGGACTCACCGTCGCGAGCCTCGCCTCGCACGCGTATGACGAGATGGCCCGTCGCGGCCAGCGCGTCGTCGGCCAGGGCGTGCAGGACATCCGCGAGGACAAGCGCGTCAAGGAGGCCACCGCGCGGGCCGAGTCCACCGTCAAGGTGGCCGCCGGGACCGCCGCCACCGTCAAGGGCTTCGCCGACAAGGCGATGGGACGCAAGGACAGCGCCGCCGTCACCGTCAAGGGCACGGTCGTCGAGGGCGAGCAGCCCGAGACGGCGCCCGCCAAGAACGTCCGGGCCGCCGCCGCCGCTGCCGGCGCCAAGGACGCGCCCGCGACCCCGCGCCGCCGCACCACCCGGCGCGCCACGACCGTCGAGGACGTCACGCCGACCGACGCCTCGGCCACGTCGCCTGCGTCCTCGGTGTCCTCGGCGTCGTCCAGCTCGCCCAAGGCGGCCACCAAGCCCGCCTCGAAGCGCCCCTCGCGCGCGTCGGTCACCACCAAGGCCGCCGCCGGCGAGTCGGGCAGCGGCACCACCTCGGCCCGCAAGTCGCCCTCGACGACGGCGCGCAAGGCGTCCACCCGTCCCTCGCGCAAGGCTGCGGACCCGGTCGCCGCGTCCTCGGGCAACGCCGCCGCGACCGAGACGGCTCCGGCGACGGGCACGACGACCTCCGCCCCGGTCCAGGCGTCCGTCGACGAGGCCGCTCAGTCCTGACGCCGCCCAGCCACCACCCGCACCCCCACCTCGAGGAGTCTCCTGCGTGCGTGCCGTCGTCTCCCGCGTGACCGCCGCCAGCGTCGTCGTCGAGGGCGAGGTCGTCGGGCAGATCACCGAGCCGGGACTGCTCGTCCTGCTCGGCGTGACCCACGACGACGGGCCGGACCAGGTCGCGACGATGGCCCGCAAGCTCACCGAGCTGCGGATCCTGCGGGACGAGCGCTCGGTCCTCGACGTGGGGGCCCCGGTGCTGCTGGTCAGCCAGTTCACGCTCTACGGCGACGTGCGCAAGGGGCGTCGACCGTCCTGGAGCGCGGCGGCACCGGGCCCGGTGGCGGAGCCGGTATTCGACCAGGTCGTGGCCGCCGTCCGGGCCGTCGGCGTGACCGTCGAGACCGGCAGGTTCGGCGCGATGATGGACGTCGCCTCGGTCAACGACGGTCCGTTCACGGTGATCGTGGAGGTCTGAGCCGTAGGCTGACCCCCGTGGACCAGCTGACCTTCTCCTTCCAAGGCCTGGTGGCCACCCTGCTCCAGCTCGCGGCCGTCGTCGCCGGCGTGGTCGGGTGCATCCAGGTCGCCACGACGCGTCCGGACGCGTTCCCGGCGGCCAGCAAGCTCTCCAAGGGCGCCTGGCTGGCGATCATCGTGGTGGCGACGCTGGTCGCGGGGGCCTTCGGCGTGCTGCACCTGCTCGGCCTGCTGGCCGCCATCGCCATCATCGTCTACTGGGTCGACGTCCGCCCGGCCCTCCAGCGGGTCCAGGGCCGGGGACGTCAGGACGGCCCCTACGGCCCGTGGTGACCCCCGCCGGTCGCCTGGCGCAGGTGGCCGGCCCGGCCGGCCCCCTCGACCTGCTCACCGTCGGCCGCGGCGAGCCGGCGACGGTCTTCTCGCACGGCGCCGGCTCCTCCATCGACACGACGCGGCCCTTCGCATCGGGGGTGCGCGGGGCGCGCACCTTCTTCCACTTCCGGGGACACGGGCGGTCGGTCGTGCCCGACCTGCCCTGGTCGTATGCCGACCTGGCCGCCGAGCTGCGGACCGTCGCCGACGAGGTGGGGGCCACGCGCGCGCTGGGGGTCAGCCTGGGCGCGGGCGCGCTGCTGCGCCTGCTCTGCGACGATCCCGACCGCTTCGAGCGGGTGGTGCTGGTGCTGCCCGCGGGGCTCGACCGGCCACGCCGGGGACCGGGCGTCGACGAGCTGCAGCGGCTGGGCCGCCGCATCGCCGAGGGGGACCGCGCGGCCGCCGTCGAGTTCTACCGGGGGGACGGCGGCGCGGGGTCGGCTGCCCCGGGCGCGGCGGCGGACGCCTGGGCGGAGCAGATGGCCGACGAGGTCGTCGCGGGGCGGCTCAGCGCGGTGGGGATCGGACGTGCGCTCACGACGGTCCCCGGTCAGGTCGCGGTGCCGGACGTGGCACTCCTGGCGCGGGTGACGGTCCCGGTGCTGGTGGTCGGCCAGGAGGACGACGTGATCCACCCCGCCTCGGTCGCGCGCCGGCTGGGCGAGCTGCTGCCGCAGGCCCGGGTCGAGGTGCTCCCGGCGGGCGGGCTGCTGTGGGCCCACCGGGCGACGGTGCGGACCCTGGTCAGCGGCTTCCTGAGCTCCTGACCCTGGTCGCCAGGTGCCCGTCCGCACCGTCCGCACCGTCCGCACAGTCGCGTCAGTCGCGTCAGTCGCGTCAGTCGCGCTGCTCGCGGGTCACGGGGACCAGCAGCAGGGCGATCACGGCGAGACCGCCGACCAGCAGCAGCGAGTGCAGGACCCCGACGTGGTTGCCCAGGAAGCCCAGGAACGGCGGGCCGGCGAGGAACGCCAGGTAGCCGATCGTCGAGACGACGCTCACCCGCACCGCGGCCCGACGAGGGTCGTCGCTGGCGGCCGACATACCGACCGGGAAGCCGAGGCTGGCTCCCACGCCCCAGATCGCTGCGCCGACGAAGGCCAGGACCGGTCCGCCGAAGACGACCACCAGCGAGCCGATCGCGGCCATCACGAACAGCACGCGCAGCACCGGCACCCGGCCGTACCGGTCCAGCGCGGAGGTGCCCAGCAGGCGTCCGATCGTCATGGCGCTGAGGAAGGTCGCGAAGCCGAGGATCCCGGCCCACTGCGGCAGGTCGTAGCCCTCGACGAGCGCGACGGACACCCAGTCGTTGGCGGTGCCCTCGGTCATGGCGGCGACGAGCACGACGACGCCGATGAGCAGGGTGCGCGGCTCGCGCCACGCGGAGGTGCTGGACGGGCGGGCCTCGTCGTCGGTGGCCTCGGTGTCCGCCTCCTCCACCGCACGGGGGAGGAAGCCGCGGACGGACAGCCAGCCGAGCAGCGGCCACAGCAGCGCCACGCCGGTGAGGTGCACCCAGACCGGGACGCCGGCCCAGGCGAGGCCCGCCGCGGCGAGCGCCATCAGCACCGTGCCGCCGCTGAACGCGGCGTGGAACCACGGCATGATCGCGCGCCCGAGGTGCTGCTCGACCGCTGCGCCCTCGATGTTCATCGAGACGTCCCAGGTGCCGATGCCGAGGCCGACGAGGAACAACCCGACCCCTGCCACGATCGCCGAGTGCGCGAGGTCGGTGCCGACGCCGAGGACCACCAGCCCGACGCAGAACACCGCGAGCCCGGACATGACCGTGCGGACGGCACCGATGCGGGCCGTGATGCTGCCCGCGGCGGGGAGGCCCAGCAGGGAGCCCGCCGACACGCACATCAGGAGCACGCCCAGCTGGCCGGGGTCGAGCCCGAGCGAGGACTTGATGGCGGGGATCCGGGACGACCAGGTGGCGAAGCCCATGCCGTTGACCGCGAAGACCGCCACCACGGCCCACACGGCCTGGCGCACGCGCTCGGGGGACAGGGTCGTGGTGGTCATGTGAGGTCCTCCGGGATGGTGTGGTCTGGCCGTGGCTCGGCGGCGTCATACGGCGGTGGGGCCTGGCGTCTGGAGCATCGCTGCGGGGTGCGATCGAATCGAATCGATTCGATCGAATCGTTTCGATTAGTTTGCCGACATGGCACGGACCGGTCAATCCACGACGCGCTCGCCCCAGCGCCGGCCCACCCTCCGCGAGGTGGCCGACCAGGCGGGCGTGTCGATCTCGACCGCGTCGCTCGTCTACAGCGGCAAGCAGGGCGTCTCCCCGGCGACGGCGGAGCGGGTGCGCGAGGCGGCCGAGGCCCTCGGGTATGCCGGGCCCGACCCCCTCGCCTCGTCGCTGCGGCACGGGCGGTCGGGGGTGGTCGGGGTGCACCTCGAGGGGACGCTCGGCTATGCCTTCCAGGACCCCTACGCCGTCTCCGTGCTGGACGGCCTCGGCCAGGCGCTCGACGAGCTCGGGATGGGGATGCTGCTCGTGCCGGAGGCGCCGGGGGAGGCCTCCCACGCGGCCCGCCTCGTGGCGGGACAGGCGCTGGACGCGCTGGTGTTCGCCCTGTGCGGTCCCACCACCTCCGCGCTCGTCGACCAGGTGGCCGCCCGGGGGATCCCGATGCTCGGCACGGGCGCCCCGGCCGACGACCGGGTCGTGCAGCTGCGCATCGACGACCGCGGCGCCACCGCCGCCCTGGTCGACCACCTGCTCGAGCTCGGCCACCGGGACGTCGCGATGCTGGCCATGCCGCTCGATCCCGGCGCTCGCACCGGACCGGTGACGGTGGCGGACATCGAGGCGGCGACCTACCCGGACGCGCGGGACCGGGCGCTGGCGTTCGTCGACCGGATGGGCCCGGACCGCCCGATGGTGCAGTCGGCGAGCCTGTCGATCGACGGCGCGGCCGAGGCGGCCGCGCTCCTGCTCGACGTCTCGCCGCGCCCCACCGCCGTGGTGGCCCAGTCGGACCTGCTGGCGGCCGGGGTGATCCGCGCGGCGGCCGACCGGGGGCTGTCGGTGCCGCAGGACCTGAGCGTCGTGGGCTTCGACGGCGTCGAGCTGCCGTGGTTCGAGGGGCGGCTCACGACGGTGGAGCAGGACGGGCGGGGCAAGGGGCGCCATCTCGGTGACATGGTGCGGCGTCTCCTCGACGGCGAGGACGTGCCCGACCAGGTGCACCCGACCCATCTCCGCCTCGGCACCACGACCTACCCGAGGTAGTCACACTCGCCCGACGTGGCACGCCAGGCCGATGTGACGACCTGAGGTAGGTATGACGAAGCCAGGCCGGTGTGACGAAGCCAGGCGGATCAGGACGGGGCGACCGCGGACCACGCGACAGTGAGCTCGCCCAGCCGCCACCGGGCCGGCCCGTCGAGCAGCGGCCACCCCGCCTCGCGCAGCCCGCGCGCCACCGCCACGAACCTCTGTCGCGCCCCATAGCTCGCCAGCGGCGCCTGCCGGGCCCACTCCGCGTCGACCGCGGAGAGCCAGTCGTGGACCCGCTCGCCCGGCACGTTGCGGTGGATCAGCGCCTTGGGCAGCCGCTCGGCCACCACACCCGGCCGGGCCAGGCCCCGCAGGTGCCAGGAGCAGGTCAGCGACAGCGGACCCGAGCGGTCGAGGGCGACCCACGACGCGAGCCGCCCGATCTCGTCGCAGGTCCCGTCCACCAGCAGCCCGTCGGGCGTGAGGCGCGAGCACAGCCGGTCCCACGCGTCCGGGACCTCTTCCTCGGAGTACTGCCGCAGCACGTTGAACGCCCGCACCACCGTGGCGGACTCGCCGTCCAGGGGCACCTCGAACCCGCCCAGGCGGAAAGACAGCCCCGGCACCTCCAGCGGCCGACCGAGCTCCACGCGGGACGGCTCGATCTCGATGCCCACGACGCGCACGTCCGGCCGCACGGCCGACAGCCGCTCGTGCAGCTCGACCGCGGTGACGGGGGAGGCGCCATACCCGAGGTCGACCGCGATCGGAGACGCGGCCGCCGACCTCAGCCGCCAGGCCTGCGGGCCGGCCAGCCAGCGGTCGCAGCGCCGCAGCCGGTTGGGGTTGGTCGTCCCGCGCGTCACGGTGCCGATGGGGGAGGTGCGGGCCACCGGTCCAGCCTAGGTCGCGCCCACCCCGCCCCGGACATCCACGCGCGCTGCCCCGCACGAGGGGAATGCCGCCCGGCACCGGCCGGTTGTCGCGAGCGGCAGCGCTCGGCGTCTCCGTCGGCACGCCACCCGTCGTCACCCACGGAGGTCTCATGCCCGGGCTGTACCGCGTCGCGATGCTGAGCGTCCACACGTCACCCCTCGCGACGCCGGGCCGAGGTGACGCCGGCGGCATGAACGTCTACGTCGCCGAGACCGCCCGCCGCCTCGCGCGCCGCGGCATCGAGGTCGACGTCTTCACCCGCGCCACCTCGGGTCGCCAGGCGCCCGCCGTCCGGCTCGACGACGGCGTCACCGTCCGCCACGTCACCGCCGGCCCCTTCGAGGGTCTCGGCAAGATGGACCTCCCCGGCCAGCTGTGCGCCTTCGCCGCCGGGGTCATGCGCACCGAGGCGATGAACCCCGAGGGGCACTACGACCTCGTCCACTCGCACTACTGGCTGTCCGGGCAGGTGGGCTGGCTGGCCGCCGACCGCTGGCAGGTGCCCCTCGTCCACAGCATGCACACGATGGCCAAGGTCAAGAATCTCCAGCTGGCCCAAGGGGACTCGCCCGAGCCTCCCGGTCGTGAGATCGGCGAGGAGCAGGTCGTCGCGGCCGCCGACCACCTGGTCGCCAACACCGAGATCGAGCGCCGCGAGCTGATCGAGCTGTATGACGCTGCGCCCCACCGCGTCGCCGTCGTCCCCCCGGGCGTCGACCTCGACGTCTTCCACCCGGGCGACCAGGGCGAGGCACGAGCCCGGCTGGGGCTGCCGTCGGACGCGGTGCTGCTGCTGTTCGTCGGGCGGATCCAGCCGCTCAAGGCCCCGGACGTCCTCGTCCGCGCCGCCGCCGAGCTGCTCTCCCGTCGTCCCGAGCTGCGGCCACGGCTGCGCGTCGCCGTCCTCGGCGGTGACAGCGGGGGCGGGTATGGCGACCCGGAGTTCCTGCGACGCCTGGCCGCCGAGCTCGGGGTGGGCGACCACATGGTCTGGCACCAGCAGAGCACCCGCGCCGAGCTGGCGGACTGGTTCCGGGCGGCCGACGTGGTGACCGTCCCGTCCTACAACGAGTCCTTCGGGCTGGTCGCCGTCGAGGCGCTGGCGTGCGGCGCGCCCCTCGCGGCCACCCGCGTGGGTGGCCTCCCGACGGCGGTCGGTGACGCGGGCGTGCTCGTGGACGGGCACGACCCGCGTGCCTGGGCCGACGCCATCGCGTCGCTGCTCGACCACGGCGACCTCCCCGGCATACGGGCTCGAGCCGCCCGGCACGCCGAGGCGTTCTCGTGGGAGGCGACCACCGACCGGCTGGTCGCCGTCTATCAGGACGTCCTCGCCCGACGACGTAGCCTGGCCTCGTGACCGACGACGTGCACAGCAGCAGCCCCACCACCAGCCTCACCACCAGCCCTGCATCCAGCCCTGCCGACCCCGACACCTCTGACACCTCCGACACCTCTGACACCGCCAAGGTGCTCGCCGCCGTCGAGGCCTTCGTCACCGGGCAGGAGCTCGAGTGGGAGCGCGGGGCGCGCGAGGGCGAGGTCGTGGTGACGCTGCCGGGGGAGCACAAGCTCAAGACCGTGCTGTCCCTGCTGGTGCGCGAGCGCGGCCTGTCCGGCAGCGCGTTCGTGATCCGCAACGCCGACGAGGCGCACGAGCGGTTCTACCGCACCCTGCTGCGGCGCAACCTGCGGATGGCGGGCGTGGCCTACGCCATCGACGCTTCGGGAGACGTCTACGTCACCTCGCACGTCCCGCTCGCCGGGGTGGACGAGGCCTACCTCGACCAGCTGCTCGGCACCGTCCTCGAGGCGGCCGACGAGCCCTTCGACGAGCTGCTGGAGATCGGCTTCATCACCTCGATGCGCAAGGAGTGGGCGTGGCGGATCTCGCGGGGCGAGTCGACCCGCAACCTCGACGCCTTCCGCCACATCCTGGACACCGGTCCGCAGGGCGAGGCACCGGGTGAGGGCTCCGTCCACGAAGGATAGGGTCGGAGCATGACCTACACGCTGATCCTCCTGCGCCACGGCGAGAGCGAGTGGAACGCCAAGAACCTCTTCACCGGCTGGGTTGACGTCGAGCTGTCCGACAAGGGCCGCGCCGAGGCCGTCTCCGGCGGCACGCAGCTCAAGGACGCCGAGCTGCTGCCGGACATCCTGCACACCTCGCTGCTGCGTCGCGCGATCAACACCGCCAACGCCGCCCTCAACGAGTGCGACCGCCACTGGATCCCGGTCAAGCGGTCCTGGCGCCTCAACGAGCGCCACTACGGCGACCTGCAGGGCAAGGACAAGAAGCAGACCAAGGAGCAGTACGGCGAGGAGCAGTTCATGCTCTGGCGTCGCTCCTACGACACCCCGCCGCCGGAGATCGCCGACGACAACGAGTTCAGCCAGGCCGGGGACCCGCGCTACGCCGACCTCGGTGACGCGATGCCCAAGACCGAGTGCCTCAAGGACGTCGTCGCCCGGATGATCCCCTACTGGGAGTCCGACATCGTCCCGGACCTCAAGGACGGCAAGACCGTGCTGGTCGCCGCGCACGGCAACTCGCTGCGCGCCCTGGTCAAGCACCTCGACGGCATCAGCGACGACGACATCGCCGGCCTCAACATCCCGACCGGCAT
>NZ_DLOE01000041.1:0-9541 GCF_002479615.1 Arsenicicoccus sp. UBA7492
GCCTACCCCGACGCCCACCCCGACCCCGACGCCCACCCCGACCCCGACGCCCACCCCCACGCCGGGCAGCAACGCGGTCGTCAACGGCGGCTTCGAGTCCGGCCAGACCGGCTGGACCGGCACCACCGGCCCCATCACCAACAACGCCGGACGCCCCGCCCACACCGGCACCTGGAAGCTCTGGCTCGGCGGCAACGGCACCACCGCCACCGAGTACCAGCAGCAGACCCTGACCGTCCCGGCCGGCGGCAAGCTCACCTACTGGGTCGCCGTCGACAGCGCCGAGACCTCCGGCTACACCGCCTACGACAAGGCCACCGTCACCATCAACGGCTCCGCCGTGGCGTCCTACTCCAACCTGACCAAGACCAACGGCTACGTCCAGAAGACCGTCGACCTGTCCAGCTACGCCGGACGCAGCGTCACCCTCAAGATCACCGCCACCGAAGACTCCTCCGCCCAGTCCAGCTTCGTCTTCGACGACATCACCGTCCAGTAACCCCAGCACCACAAGAGTCACGCACGAGGCCGTATGCCGGGACCCCCCTTCCCGGCATACGGCCTCGTCGTCCGGCACCGCCCCCCAGGCACAGCCCACCGGATCACCCGACCGACCCCGGTCCCGGGACCGACCGGGTGGACCGACCGGCTCGCCCGACCCGCGCGGGCGCGCCCTCGGTGTGGCATCGGTCGCAGGGGGACGGTTGGCGTGGGCCGGTGCGTCGGAACCGCGTTATCCTCGCGAAGACACTCCACCACCTAACCCAAGGACGGATGAGCGTGGATCTTTTCGAGTACCAGGCACGCGACATGTTCGAGAAGCACGGCGTGCCGGTCCTGGCGGGCCAGACCGCCGAGACCCCCGAGCAGGCTCGGGCCGCCGCAGACGAGATCGGGACCAGGAGCGGCGGGGTCACCGTCGTCAAGGCCCAGGTCAAGACCGGAGGTCGCGGCAAGGCGGGTGGCGTCAAGGTCGCCAAGTCCGCCGACGAGGCCGAGCAGTACGCCCAGCAGATCCTCGGCATGGACATCAAGGGCCACACCGTCCACACCGTGATGATCGCGCAGGGCGCCAAGATCGCCGAGGAGTACTACTTCTCGCTGCTCCTGGACCGCGCCAACCGCAACTACCTGGCGATGTGCAGCAAGGAGGGCGGGATGGAGATCGAGCAGCTCGCCGTCGAGCGCCCCGAGGCCCTCGCCCGCATCGCCGTCGACCCGCAGGTCGGCATCGACGAGGCCAAGGCCACCGAGATCGTCCAGGCCGCCGGCTTCGACGCGGAGACCGGCGCCAAGATCGTGCCGGTGCTGCAGAAGCTGTGGGACGTCTACCGCGAGGAGGACGCCACCCTGGTCGAGGTCAATCCCCTCGTCAAGACCGAGGACGGCGACATCATCGCCCTGGACGGCAAGGTCACCCTCGACGACAACGCGTCCTTCCGCCAGGCCGACCACGCAGCCCTGGTCGACGAGAAGGCCGCGGACCCGCTGGAGGCCAAGGCCAAGGCGATGCACCTCAACTACGTCAAGCTCGACGGCAACGTCGGCATCATCGGCAACGGCGCAGGCCTCGTGATGAGCACCCTGGACGTCGTCGCCTACGCCGGCGAGGACCACACGGGCGGGGCCAGCAAGCCCGCCAACTTCCTCGACATCGGTGGCGGCGCCTCGGCCGAGGTCATGGCCAACGGCCTGGACGTCATCCTCGGCGACGAGCAGGTCAAGGCCGTGTTCGTCAACGTCTTCGGCGGGATCACGGCGTGCGACGCCGTGGCCAACGGCATCGTCGGCGCCCTCAAGTCGCTGGGCGACCAGGCCACCAAGCCGCTCGTCGTCCGTCTGGACGGCAACAACGTCGTCGAGGGTCGCCGCATCCTCGAGGACTACAACCACCCGCTGGTCACCGTCGAGGAGACCATGGACGGCGCTGCCCGCAAGGCCGCCGAGCTGGCCGCCAAGTAAGCGTTCGAGCGAGAGAGACAGGACTACACAACCAATGGCTATCTTCCTCAACGCCGACTCCAAGGTCATCGTCCAGGGCATGACCGGCTCCGAGGGCATGAAGCACACCACGCGCATGCTCGCCTCCGGCACCGACATCGTCGGTGGCGTCAACCCCAAGAAGGCCGGCCAGACGGTCGACTTCCCCGAGGGCAAGCAGGTCCCCGTCTTCGGCTCCGTCAAGGAGGCCATGGACGCGACCGGCGCCAACGTCTCGGTCGTGTTCGTGCCGCCGGCCTTCACCAGGTCCGCGGTCGTCGAGGCCGTCGACGCGGGGATGCCGCTGCTCGTCGTCATCACCGAGGGCATCGCGGTCAAGGACTCGGCCGAGTTCTACAACTACGCCGCGGCCAAGGGCACGACCCGCATCATCGGCCCCAACTGCCCCGGCATCATCAGCCCCGGGCAGTCCAACGCCGGCATCATCCCCGCCGACATCGCGGGCGCCGGCCAGATCGGTCTGGTCTCCAAGTCGGGGACCTTGACCTACCAGATGATGTACGAGCTGCGTGACTTCGGCTTCACCACCGCCGTCGGCATCGGTGGCGACCCGGTCATCGGCACCACGCACATCGACTGCCTCGAGGCCTTCGAGAAGGACCCGGAGACCAAGGCGATCGTCATGATCGGCGAGATCGGTGGCGACGCCGAGGAGCGCGCGGCGAAGTTCATCCAGGACAACGTCACCAAGCCGGTCGTCGGCTACGTCGCGGGCTTCACCGCCCCCGAGGGCAAGACCATGGGCCACGCCGGCGCCATCGTCTCGGGTGGCGCGGGCACTGCCGCCGCCAAGAAGGAGGCCCTCGAGGCCGCCGGCGTCAAGGTCGGCAAGACGCCGTCCGAGACCGCCGAGCTCATGCGCGAGATCATGAAGTCCCTCTGACCCTCACCGGTCACGGCGAGAGCCGGTCACCCCTCCTCGGGGTGGCCGGCTCTCGGCATACGACAGCCTCCGCCGGGGCGGGCCAGGTGGCTCCGGTGGCCGCCGGACCGGCGAGCCGGGTCGGGCCGCGGGGCCCCGGTGGGAGACGATGAGGGCACCCATGACTGACTCGCCCCGCCTCCGCCCCGCCGCCGTCGCTGCCACCCGGGCCGTGCGCGCGGCCGCCGTCGCCGTCGTGACGAGCTGGCTGCCGCTCGTGCTCCTCTCCGTCGTCGCCTGGGCCGGGTCGGCGGGTGCCACCGGGGGGTGGCCCGCCGCGCTGGGCGTGGGGTCGCTGGCCTGGGTCGCGGCGCACGGCGGCTCGGTGCGCCAGGCCGGGGTCGTGCTGTCGCTGACCCCGCTGCTGCTGACGGCGCTGGCCGTCGCGTCGGCCGCGGTCGCGGCGCGCACCCTCGCCGGGCCCGTCGAGGACGACCGCTCGCCGCGGCTCGGCTGGCTGGGCGGGATGCGCTCCGGGGTGGCCCGGCTCGTCGGGGCCTTCATCGGCTCGTATGCCGTCCTGGGGCTTCTCGTGGCTCTGCACGCGTCGAGCCTCGCGATCCGGCCGTCCTGGCCGTCCACGGTGCTGGGCGACGTCGTCGTGCCGCTGCTCGGCGTGCTGGTGGGGCTGCGGCACGCGTGGGCCCGGCCGGCCGCCGCTCCCGGGTGGCACGACCAGGTCGTCGGGCTCGTCCCCGTGGCGGTGCGCCGCGCCCTGGGGGAGGGGCTGCGCGGCGTGGGTCTGCTGCTGCTGGCCGGTCTGGTGCCCGTGGTCCTGGGGTTCGTGACGCACCTGGGGCGCGTGCGCGACCTGACGTCGTCGCTGGACGCCGGCGCGGTGGGCAACGTCCTGCTCGCCGTGGTCCAGCTGGCCTGGCTGCCCGACGCGGCGGCCTGGGGCCTGTCCTGGCTGGCGGGGCCGGGGTTCTCGCTGGGGCTGGGCTCGACCTACACCTGGTCGCAGGCCCAGTCGGGCCTGCTGCCCATGGTTCCGTTCCTCGGCTCGCTGCCGGACAACGGGGCGCTGCCGTGGTGGGCGCGGCTCGCGGGGCTGCTGCCGGTGATCGTGGGGGCCGTGGTCGCGCACCGGGCGATCGGTCGGCTGGCGACCCTGTCGACGTTGGGCGCCAAGGCGCTGGCCGCCGCCTCGGCCTGGCTGGTCATGGTCCTCGGGTCGCTGGTCGTGATGCTGCTGTCGAGCGGCTCGTTGGGCTCGCGGGCGCTGGTGTCGGTGGGGCCGCACGCGTGGTGGGCGACGCTGGCGCTGGCCGGCGAGCTCGCGGTGGGGGCGCTCCTGGCGCTCCTGCTGACCTGGCGCCGCTACCACCACTGACCTACCTGAGGTAGGCACATCGACCCGGGTTGGACGCGGAGCCGGTCAGAGGCCGAGCCGGTCAGAGGCCGAGCGCGCCCGACAGCCAGGACGGCACCGACTCGTCGAGACGGGCGTCGCACTGCGCCTGCGCCACGCGAGTGTTGGCGCCGGCGGTGCACGTCGACCAGGTCGTCATCTGCGTCGGATAGATCGACTGCAGGGCTGCCGTGAACAGCAGATAGCCGCCCAGCGTGACCCCCACGAGCTGCCACGACGCCCAGCCATAGCGCTTGGCCCGCAGCTGCAGCGCGACCGCCCGCCCCGCGAACCACATCGCGGCCAGGCTCGTCGCCACCGCCAGCAACGACCAGGGGTGGTGCAGCGACAGCAGCGGCACCGTGACCACGATCGCCAGCGCCGCCCGCATGCCGTCGGTCGCCCCGGGTGGTGGTGCCGGGCGCCGTCCGCCGTCCGCAGGGCCTCGCCCGTCACCGGCCCCGGGGCCTCGCCCGGCGTCGTCCGGGCGCCGCTCGTCGTCGGACGGGCGCGGTCTGGGGGCTCGGTCGGCAGGCACGCGCCCCATCATCCCCCATGCCACTAGGGTGCTGGCTGTGAGCGACTCGCCCCAGCCCGTGCCGATCGTCGTCCTCGTGTCGGGCTCCGGCACCCTGCTCCAGGCGCTGATCGACGCGAGCGCCGACCCTGGCTATGGCGTGCGGATCGCTGCGGTGGGGGTCGATCGCGGCGGCACGCTGGGGCAGGAGCGGGCCGAGCGCGCGGGGATCCCGACCTTCGTCGTCCGCCCCGCCGAGCACCCTGACCGGGCTGCCTGGGACGCCGCCCTCGCCGCCGAGATCGCTCGTCACGCACCGCAGCTCGTGGTCAGCGCCGGCTTCATGCGGATCCTCGGGCCGCAGGTGCTGGCCGGTCCGACCGTGATCAACACCCATCCCGCGCTGCTGCCGAGCTTCCCCGGCGCGCACGGCGTCCGTGATGCCCTCGCCCACGGCGTGGCGGTGACCGGGACGACCTGCCACGTCGTCGACGCCGGCGTCGACACCGGGCCGATCATCACCCAGCGGGCGGTCGCCGTCGAGGACGACGACACCGAGGTGTCCCTCCACGAGCGGATCAAGGTCCAGGAGCGCGAGATGCTCGTCGACGTCGTGGGCCGTATGGCGCGCCACGGCCACCACCTCGACGGCCGCCGCGTGCGCCTCGGCCGCTGAGAGGGCGGGCGCTGCGGCATACCGGCTCACGACCCGCCCCCGGCGGGATCATCGGCCTGGCGGACGACGGCCGGTCGATGCCTTCGCCCCCGGTAGGGTTGGAGGCACACGACTGGCGCAGGTGGACCACCACCGGGGAGTGACGATCGTGGGCATCGCCCGCCTGGGTGCCCGCACCGATCCAACCGCAACCGCTCGCAGGAGTGACCTGATGACTGCCAACGACCGCACCGCTGCGTCCGCGACGACCGAGCAGGGGCGGCGACCGATCCGGCGCGCCCTCGTCTCGGTCTACGACAAGACCGGCCTCGAGGACCTCGTCCGCGGCCTGCACGACGCCGGCGTCGAGCTCGTCTCCACCGGCGGCTCGGCCGCCCTCATCGACGGACTCGGCCTGCCCGTGACCCGCGTCGAGGAGCTGACCGGCTTCCCCGAGTGCCTTGAGGGGCGGGTCAAGACGCTGCACCCGCGCGTCCACGCCGGGATCCTCGCCGACACCCGCAAGCCCGACCACCTGCGCCAGCTCGAGGAGCTCGAGGTCGCGGCGTTCGAGCTGGTCGTCGTCAACCTCTACCCCTTCACCGCGACGGTCGCGTCCGGCGCCAGCCCCGACGAGTGCATCGAGCAGATCGACATCGGTGGCCCCTCCATGGTCCGCGCCGCCGCCAAGAACCACCCGAGCGTTGGCGTGATCACCTCGCCGGACGACTACGCGTCGGTCCTGGCCGCGGTCGGCGCCGGCGGGTTCACCCTCGACGAGCGGAAGTCCTTGGCCGCCAAGGCGTTCGCGCACACCGCGGCCTACGACGTGGCCGTCGCCTCGTGGATGGTCTCGTCCTACGTCGGCGACGCCCAGACCTTCCCCGAGTTCGCGGGGGCGACCTGGTCCAAGGTCTCCGACCTGCGGTATGGCGAGAACCCCCACCAGCGCGCCGCCCTGTATCGAGGCGAGGGCCCGGGCGTGGCCTCCGCCGAGCAGCTGCACGGCAAGGAGATGTCCTACAACAACTACGTCGACACCGACGCCGCCGTGCGGGCCGCGCACGACCACGGCCACCGCCCGACCGTCGCGATCATCAAGCACGCCAACCCGTGCGGCATCGCGGCCGGCGCCCCCGACGAGCCGATCGATGCCGTGCACCGGCGCGCCCACGAGTGCGACCCGCTGTCGGCCTTCGGCGGCGTCATCGCCACCAACCGCCCGGTCACGGCCGCGATGGCCGAGACGGTCAAGGACATCTTCACCGAGGTCGTGGCGGCTCCCGACTTCGAGCCCGAGGCGCTGGCGATCCTCACGGCCAAGAAGAACATCCGGCTGCTGCGCCTGCCCGCCGACGTCCGCTCCGGTGCCTCTGCCCTCGAGCTGCGCCCCATCTCGGGTGGCCTGCTCGTGCAGGAGGCCGACCGGATCGACGCGGTGATCGAGCCGACCGAGGACGACGAGGAGACGGCGGGCCACGGCGACGCGCCCCTGCACTGGACGCTCGTCGCCGGCGACTCCGTCGACGACCGCACCCTCGTGGACCTCGACTTCGCCTGGAAGGCCGTCCGCGCCACCAAGTCCAACGCGATCCTGCTCGCCCGCGACGGCGCCTCCGTCGGCATCGGCATGGGCCAGGTCAACCGCGTCGACTCCTGCCGGCTCGCCGTCCAGCGGGCGGGGGAGGAGCGGGCCCGTGGTGCGGTGGCGGCGTCGGACGCGTTCTTCCCGTTCGCCGACGGCCCGCAGCTCCTCATCGACGCCGGCGTCCGCGCCATCGTGGCCCCGGGCGGGTCGATGCGCGACGCCGAGACGATCCAGGCCTGCCAGCAGGCGGGGGTGTCGTTGTACTTCACGGGCACGCGCCACTTTGCCCACTGACCCCCGCGAGGGCGGACGCGAGGTCGCCGGAGCCCCCGGCAGCCCCGGCGACCAACACGAGGAGGGCCGGCCCGTCGTCGTCCTGTCGGCGGCGGCCGCCCTCCTCGCGGGCGCGCTGTCCTCGCTGCAGTCCCGCGCCAACGGGACCTTGGCGCACGCATTCGCCAGCCCGGTGGACGCGTCGCTGTGGAGCTTCGGCTCCGGGTGGGTCGTCCTGCTGGCCGCGCTCCTGGTCCTGCCCGGGCCGCGGCGGGCGCTGCGCGAGGTCGTCGGCGCGGTCCGCTCGGGCCGCCTGCCGTGGTGGCAGACCCTGGGCGGGCTGAGCGGCGGCTTCTTCGTCGCCGTCCAGACCAACGCCGTGCCCGTCCTCGGCGTCGCGCTGTTCACCATCGCCATCGTCGGCGGGCAGACGACCAACGCCTTGCTCGTCGACCGCCTCGGCATCGGGCCGGCCGGCCACGTGCCGGTGACCGTGGGTCGGGTGCTGGCCGGCCTGACGACCTTCGTGGGGGTCGGCGTCGCCGCCTCGGCCCGGTCCGGGAGCGGCGGGGCGGACGGCATACCTCTGCTGCCTGTCGCCCTCACCGTGCTCGCCGGCGCCGCGATCGCCCTCCAGCAGGCGCTCAACGGGCGCGTCAACCGCGTCAGCGGCGACGTCGTGGTCACCTCGACCATCAACTTCACCTGGGGGCTCGGGCTGCTGCTCGGGTGGGCCGGCCTGCTCCTGGCGCGCGGCGGTCTGCGGGCACCGGCGACCTGGGACCTGCCGTGGTGGGCCTACGTCGGGGGACTGATCGGGATCGTGTATGTCGCCATCGGCGCCGTCGTCGTGCACCACCTGGGGGTGCTCGTGGCCACCCTCATGACGCTCACCGGTCAGCTCGTGTCGGCGGTGCTGGTCGACCTGCTGGACCCCGCCGCCCGCTCCCACGTCGGGCCGCAGCTGCTGGCGGGCGTCGTGATCACGCTCGGCGCGGCCGTCGGGGCAGGGGTGGCCGCGCAGCGTGCGAACCGGGTGGCAAGATGAACGACGTGACTGCGACGATCCTCGATGGCAAGGCCACCCTCGCGACGATCAAGACCGAGCTCGCCGAGCGCGTCCGCGCGCTGCGGGAGCGCGGCATCACCCCGGGACTCGGCACGGTGCTCGTCGGGGACGACCCCGCCAGCACGTGGTACGTCGGCGCCAAGCACAAGGACTGCGCCGAGATCGGTGTCGCCTCGATCCAGCGGCACCTGCCCGCCACGGCCACCCAGGCCGAGGTGGAGGCGGTCGTCGACGAGCTCAACGCCGACCCCGACTGCACCGGCTTCCTCGTGCAGCAGCCCACCGGCCTCGACGACAGCGCGATCCTGGCGCGCGTCGACCCGTCCAAGGACGTCGACGGCCTCAACCCCGTCAACCTCGGCAACCTCGTGCTCGGCATCCCCGCGCCCCTGCCCTGCACCCCGATGGGCGTGGTCGAGCTGTGCCGGCGCTACGACATCCCGCTCAAGGGGGCGGAGGTCGTCGTCATCGGCCGCGGCATCACGGTGGGTCGCCCGCTC
Organism: Arsenicicoccus sp. UBA7492; assembly: GCF_002479615.1. Classification (NCBI taxonomy): domain Bacteria; kingdom Bacillati; phylum Actinomycetota; class Actinomycetes; order Micrococcales; family Intrasporangiaceae; genus Arsenicicoccus; species Arsenicicoccus sp. UBA7492. The sequence goes on from NZ_DLOE01000041.1 coordinate 8,877, forward strand.
GGCCTGATCCTCACCCGACGCTCAGAGAACGCCACGGTCACGTTGTGCCACACCGGGACTCGTGACCTGGCCGCCCACACCCGCCGCGCCGACATCGTCGTGGCGGCGGCCGGGGTCCACAACATCCTGGCGCCCGACATGGTCAAGCCGGGGGCCGCCGTCTTCGACGTCGGGGTGTCCCGCATCGCCGGCGAGGACGGGAAGTCCCGGGTCGCCGGCGACATCCACCCCGACGTGATGGAGGTCGCGGGCTGGATGACGCCCAACCCTGGTGGCGTCGGCCCCATGACCCGCGCGCTGCTGCTCAGCAACGTCGTCGAGTCCGCCGAGCGGGCTGCTTCCGCGTGACGTCCGTGGGGCCGGGGCGCCTCGCCCTGTGGTGGGTGCTCGGCCTCGGCTGCGTGCTGGCGCTGGCCGTGGTGGCGGTGGTGTCGCCGCGGCTGGGCGGCAACCTGCTGGCGGGGGCGCTCGCTGCGGCGGCCGTGCTGCGCCTGGTGGTGTCCGACGCGGCGGCCGGCGGGCTCGTCATACGGTCCCGAGGTCTGGACGTGCTGATGTATCTCTCGCTCGCCGTCGTGGTCGCGGTGGGTGCCAACGCCGTCAACTGGCACCCCACCCGCTGACCTACCGCGGGTAGAGGCATCGACCGGCCTTCGTTCCCCAGG
>NZ_DLOE01000041.1:9757-15819 GCF_002479615.1 Arsenicicoccus sp. UBA7492
AGGCATCGACCGGCCTTCGTTCCCCAGGCGGGTGTGACCAAGGCCGGTCGATCGGGCTTCGTTCATCCGGTCGCGCCCCACCCTTGTCCGTTCGGGCGCGTCCGCGCCGACAACGCCGGCGGGGTTGGCTTTTGCAAGGCATCTCCCGCGTGCTGGACCACCAAGGGCCGCAGCGTGTCCCGGGCGGCGATGTCGTCCATCGACAGGTGCACGACCCGATGACCGGTCGACTCCAGGGCGCGATCCCTGGTCCGGTCCCCCCGGACTCGGGAGGTCACCAGCCGGCCCTGCTCGTCGAGGTACTTCGCCACGCCGTCCAGCTCGATCAGCGTGGCGGTGCCGCGCACCCGCCAGTCGGGCCTGAACCACCCGATCGACGTCTCGACCCACACCTGGGACTCCAGGTCGAACCCCACCTGCACCAGCGCGAGCCGCGCCTTGCTCTCGCCGCCGTTCTCGGCGAGCGGATCGAGCAGCCCGGGGAGCATCGACACCCGTCGTATGCCGTTGCGGCCGCCCCGTCGACCGATGGCCGCCGTGATGCCCTCGACCGTCGCCACGCCCGCACGCAGCGCCGCATCTCCGGCGGCCACGCCGGCCGGGAGGCCCGACTGGAGCGCGTACTCGACCACCGCTGCGGCCGGTGTGAGCACCGGCGCACGGTCGTCGACATCCTCGGGCCGGCAGCTCGACCGGATGAGGACCCGGCTCGTCGAGGTGCCATGGGCTGCCGGGGTCGCGCCGTCGTCGGAGGCCCGTCGCGTGACCATGACCCGGGCGAGGTCACGATCGTCGACCGGCAATCCGTGGTAGAGGCAGGCCGACACCGCCGAGGTGACCAGGCGACCCTCGTGCTCGAGATGGGTGGCGGCGACGGTCTCGAGGTGTCGGTCGACGGGCGATGCCGGGGACGGGCCGTGGGCGTACCACCCGCGCAGCACGCTGTGGCACCATCCGGCAGCGCGTGCCTCGGCCAGGGTGCGCCGGCACCAGCCCATCGCATAGGCCTGGGCGGTGGAGAAGATCGGATCCGGCGGCAGGGCATGTGTGATCTCCATGACCGCAGCCTGCTGGCTGGGCGGGCACGCGCGAAGGCCCGCGTCGTCACCTGTGGACGACGCGGGCCTTGACGCGACAACCTGGGGAAAACCTGCCCCCGGTAGAGGCATCAGCCTGGCGAACGAAGGCCGGTCGATGCTTTTACCCCCGGTAGAGGCATCAGCCTGGCGAACGAAGGCCGGTCGATGCCTTTACCCCCGGCGGGTCAGGAGATGAGGCCGAGGGCCTTGACCTGGTCACGCTCGGACTCCAGGCGAGCGGCGGACGCCATGATCCGCTCGCGCGAGAAGTCATTGAGCTCCAGGCCCTGGACGATCTCGTACTTCCCGTCCTTCACGCGGCAGGGGAACGAGGAGATGATGCCCTCGGGCACGCCGTAGGACCCGTCGGACGGCACCGACATCGACACGATCTCGTCGGTGCCGAGCATCCAGTCGCGCATGTGGTCGATCGTCGCGTTGGCGGCGGAGGCGGCCGACGAGGCGCCGCGCGCCTTGATGATCGCGCCGCCGCGTGTGGCGACGGTCGGGATGTACTCCCCGGTGATCCAGGCCTCGTCGACGAGCTCCGTCGCGGCCTTGCCGTTGACCGTGGTGTTGAACAGGTCGGGGTACATCGAGTCGTCGTGGTTGCCCCAGATCGCGAGGTCCTTGATCTCGGCGACGCCGACGCCGAGCTTCTTGGCGAGCATCGACTTGGCGCGGTTGTGGTCCAGGCGCGTCAGGGCGTTGAACTGCTCGGGCGCCATGTCCGGCGCGTTGTTCATCGCGATGAGGGCGTTGGTGTTGGCCGGGTTGCCGGTGACCAGGACCTTGGCCTTGGGGGCGACCTTGTTGAGGGCGGCGCCCTGGCCGGTGAAGATCTTGCCGTTGGCGGCGAGCAGGTCGGCGCGGTCCATGCCCTCCTTGCGCGGCATGGCGCCGACGAGCATCGCGGCGTCGACGTCCGCGAAGATCTGCTCGGGGTCGTCACCGATGACGACGCCGGCGAGGGTCGGGAAGGCGCAGTCGTCGAGCTCCATGACGACGCCCTCGAGCGCCTTGAGCGCGGGGGTGATCTCGAGCAGCCGCAGCTCGACGGGGGTGTCCTTGCCGAGCAGCTCGCCGCTGGCGATGCGGAAGAGGAGGCTGTAGCCGATCTGGCCGGCAGCGCCGGTCACGGCGACCTTGACGGGAGTAGCGCTCACGAGTTCGTCCTTCACGCGGGTGGTCGAATGGGTACCGCTCGAACCTATCAGCCACCTCCGACACCCTCACCTCCTGGTGCGCCGGGGGTGACGCAGCAGACACCAGCCCTCCGGCCGTATGCCGAGCGCCCGCCGCCGACGGGGTCACCGTCAGCGGCGGGCGCCGGGTCGTACGAGCAGGAGAAGGTCAGGCGCGGGTGGCGCCGTCCTCGCGGGTGGTGCCGTGGGTCTCGAGCTCGCCCTGGACGTCTACGCCGGCGCGGTTCACGCCGGTGATGGTGGCGTAGGTCAGGCCGGCGATGACCGCACCGATGATCGGGGCGACCCAGAAGAGCCAGAGCTGGCCGAGCGCACCGTCCTGGTAGAACGCGACGCCGAGCGAGCGGGCCGGGTTGACCGAGGTGTTGGAGACGGGGATGGAGATGAGGTGGATCAGGGTCAGGCCGAGGCCGATCGCGATGGGCGCGAAGCCCACGGGGGCGCGGTCGTCGGTGGCGCCGAGGATGATGTAGAGGAAGAACATGGTGCAGACGACCTCGCACACGAGGACGGCGAGCATCGAGTAGCCGGCGGGGGAGCCGGTGCCGTAGCCGTTGGCCGCGAAGCCCTTGGAGGCGTCGAAGCCGTCCTTGCCGGAGGCGATGAGGTAGAGCACGCCGCCGGCGGCGCAGGCCGCGAGGCACTGGGTGACGATGTAGGGCAGGACGTCCTTGACATCGAAGCGCCGGGCCGCGGTCAGGCCGAGGGTGACGGCGGGGTTGAAGTGGCCGCCGGAGACATGGCCGACGGCGTAGGCCATGGTGAGGACGGTGAGGCCGAAGGCCAGGGCGACGCCGGCGAAGGCGATGCCCATGTTGACCGGGTCGGACTTGTGCATGACGTGGGCCGCGAAGATCGCGGAGCCGCAACCGCCGAAGACGAGCCAGAAGGTGCCGAGGAACTCGGCGCCGAGGCGCGAGGCGAGCTTGGGCTGGGACACGGTGGTGCTCCTGAGGTGGTGGGTGGGGAGCGTCCCGGGGCGCACGATCGAGCTGTCCGTGGTGGGACCTCGGCGTGGTCGGCCGGTGGGCCGATCCCGCGGGACGCGCGTCGTCGCGGTCCCATGGTGACACGTCGCGACGGCGATCGAGTGCTGTTCGGGTGAAATTTGTGACCCCGTGTCCAGGTTCGTCCCCGGGTGCGCACAAGAACGGCACCTCTTTCGTCACTCAGAGTGCTATTGGCAGCGATTTAGGTGACATTGAGTGACATGACGACCACGACCGGGGATGACCGGCGGGGTCAGCGGCTCACCGCTGCTGCAGCGGGCCGTGCGCCGGTCCGCCCCCGACGTCGTGCGCGTCCCGCGGGGCAGCTGCTGACGCGCCCCGACCCCGTCCGGCGGCGGCCCCGCGGGCGGTCCGTCATACCCCCTGGATAGGGTGAGGGCACGCACCTCCCGGGGAGCACCGGGCCACCCCGGGCCGATATCTCGACGTTGAGATATCGTGGGCGTGAGCCGTGCCGACGGCACGCACCGCAGCGACGACTTTGGAGACTCTCATGACGTCACAGAAGATTGTGTGGACGAAGATCGACGAGGCGCCGGCTCTCGCGACCTACTCCCTCCTGCCGATCGTGCAGGCCTTCACCGGTGCCGGTGGCGTGGAGGTCGAGACGGCGGACATCTCCCTCGCGGGCCGCATCCTCGCGCAGTTCCCCGAGCGGCTCACCGACGAGCAGCGGGTGCCGGACAAGCTGGCCGACCTGGGTGCGCTGGCCCAGTCGCCCGAGGCCAACATCATCAAGCTCCCCAACATCTCCGCCTCCGTGCCGCAGCTCAAGGCCGCGATCAAGGAGCTGCAGGACAAGGGCTACGACATCCCGGACTACCCCGAGAGCGCCACGACCGAGGAGGACAAGGACGTCCAGGCGCGCTACGCCAAGGTCCTCGGCTCGGCCGTCAACCCCGTGCTGCGCGAGGGCAACTCGGACCGCCGCGCCCCCCAGTCGGTCAAGAGCTTCGCCCAGAAGCACCCGCACCGGCTCGGCGCCTGGGGCCAGGACGCCAAGGCCCGCGTCGTCGACATGGCGGGCGGCGACTTCTACGGCAACGAGAAGTCGATGGTCATGGACCACGACTCGACCCTGACGATCACCCTGCGCGGCGCGGACGGCTCCGAGACGGTCCTCAAGGACGGCGTCGACGTGCTCGCGGGCGAGATCGTGGACGGCACCTTCCTGAGCGCGGCGGCGCTGCGCTCCTTCTACGACGAGCAGATCGCCGCCGCCAAGGCCGAGGACCTGCTGCTGTCGCTGCACCTCAAGGCCACGATGATGAAGGTCTCCGACCCGGTCCTGTTCGGCCACGCCGTGCGCGCGTTCTACGCCCCGGTGCTCGAGGAGTTCGCGGCGGACCTCGAGCAGGTCGGCTTCAACCCCAACCAGGGCATCGGCGACCTCTACACCAAGATCTCGGGCCTGCCCCAGGACACGCAGGACGCCATCACCTCGGCGATCGAGCGGCTGTATGCCGAGCGCCCGGCCCTGGCGATGGTCGACTCGGACCGCGGCATCACCAACCTGCACGTCCCGAGCGACGTCATCGTCGATGCGTCGATGCCCGTCGTCATCCGCGACTCTGGCCAGATGTGGAACGCCCAGGGCGAGCTGCAGCCGACCCTCGCGATGATCCCGGACCGCTCCTACGGCCCGATGTACCAAGCGGTCATCGAGGACTGCAAGCGCAACGGCGCCCTGGACCCCGCCACCATCGGCACGGTCCCTAACGTCGGGCTCATGGCGCAGAAGGCCGAGGAGTACGGCTCCCACCCCACGACCTTCGTCATCCCGAGCGACGGCACCGTCGTGGTCACCGACGCCGAGGGCACCACCCTCATGGAGCACCAGGTCGAGGCGGGGGACGTCTGGCGCCAGGCGCGGGTGCGTGACATCCCGGTCCAGGACTGGGTCAAGCTCGCCGTGACCCGCGCCCGCGCGACCGGCGCCCCAGCCGTGTTCTACCTCGACCAGGGCCGCGCCCACGACCGCAACGTCATCGCCAAGGTCGAGCGGTACCTCCAGGACCACGACACCGACGGCCTGGAGATCGAGGTGCTCGCGCCGGTCGAGGCGATCACCTACTGCCTCGAGCGGATCCGGGCGGGCGAGGACGCGATCTCCGTCACCGGCAACGTGCTGCGCGACTACCTCACCGACCTGTTCCCGATCCTCGAGCTGGGCACCTCCGCCAAGATGCTGTCGATCGTGCCGCTGCTCTCGGGCGGCGGGCTCTTCGAGACCGGCGCGGGCGGCTCGGCGCCCAAGCACGTGCAGCAGTTCGTCAAGGAGGACTACCTGCGCTGGGACTCGCTCGGCGAGTTCTCCGCGCTGGGCGCCTCGCTCGAGCACCTCGCCTCGACCTTCGACAACGCCAAGGCCCAGGTCCTGGCGGACGCTCTCGACGTGGCGATCGGGCGTTTCCTCGACGAGAACAAGTCCCCGGCCCGCAAGGTCGGCCAGATCGACAACCGCGGCAGCCACTACTACCTCGCGCTGTACTGGGCCCAGGCCCTCGCCGCGCAGGACCAGGACGCCGAGCTCAAGGAGCGGTTCACGTCCGTGGCCGAGGAGCTAGCGGCCAAGGAGGAGCAGATCAACACCGAGCTGATCGGGGTGCAGGGCAACCCGGTCGACCTGGGCGGCTACTACAAGGTCGACGACGCCAAGGCGTCCGCGGCGATGCGGCCGAGCGCCACGCTCAACGCGATCATCGACGCGATCTGATCGGACGTCGCGGGCGTCAGCCTGCGCTGCCTCGAGAGGCGACAGATCGGGG
>NZ_DLOE01000041.1:16021-54171 GCF_002479615.1 Arsenicicoccus sp. UBA7492
CCCCGATCTGTCGCCTCTCGACGTGGGGGAAGGGCAGGGGCCGGGCGGGTCAGCAGGTGTCAGCCGAGCCCTGTGGCGATGGCCTGCGCCGCGCGCGAGCGCAGCGCGGGGTCCGCTCGGACGGACCGCTCCAGCTCGACGTGCACGAAGTCAGCACCGACCGCCCGGGCGTGCTGCCCCTGGACGTTGGTGCGGGCGGCGAGGTCGGCGCACGTGGTCCCGTCATACACGCAGGTGCTGATGCCCTGGGACTCCAGCTCGCGGGCCACCCGCGTCGCGGTGGCGCCGGGCGTCGCGGTGCCGCTCGACACCACCGCGTCCGGATAGCCGGGGTGCCGGCGACGCGTGAACCCGTGGATCTGGACGACCACCCAGTCCTTGCGCACGAGCAGCATGTCGGTGCCGGCAAAGGCGGCGTCGGGTGCGTGGGCGACGTCCGCGTCGTCGCCGGCGCCGCGATCGGCCCCGGCCATGAGCAGGTAGCGCGCCGTCGAGCGGGCGTAGACGTCGGCGCCGATCTGGTCGGTCCAGGCGTCCGAGCGGGGGTGGGGAACCTCGATGGTGACCGGGCGGCTGCCCTGCTCGGGCCGGGCGACGTAGAGCCCGTCACCCGTCGTGGGCGTGCCCTGGGGCACGAGGGCGGCGACCCGCTGGTCCTTCCCGTCCAGGCGGAGCCCCGTCACGGCATACCCCTCGGGCACCCCCGGAGGACTCGCGAGGCTCGAGGGTCCCGGTCGCGCGGCCACCTGCGGCAGCTGCGCGGTCGCCTCGGCGATGGCCCTGGCCCGGGCCGGGTCCGTCGGGCCGGTGCTCGCGGGGGCGCGGTCCTGCACCGAGATGACGACGTCGACCAGCCGCTCCACCGAACCGCCGTCACCCTGGCCCGGCGTGCGGGCAGGCGAGGGCGCGGGCGCGGGCTGGGTGCAGGCCGCGGCGGCGGCCACGAGTGCTCCCACGGTCGTCAGGCGCAGGGCTCGGGGGGTGCCCCGACCCGACCCGTGGGGCCGACCCGACCCGTGGGGCCGACCCGACCCGTGGCGCCCGTCGGACGCAGGTGCCACCGTCACGGGCGCTCCGTCTCCTCGGTCCTGGAGAGGCTCGGCTCCGTCGCGCCGGCGAGGGCCGTGACGGGGCTGCTCGTCGCCCGCAGCACCGTGGGTTCGGTGGCGGCGGTCGGGGTGACCTGCTGCAGGGTGACGGCGGTGGCGCGCTCGGCGAGGACCGTGTCGAAGCGGGCGCTCGAGCCGCCCTCCTCGCCCCAGCGCACGAGGGACACGTCGTCGACGGCGAGGCGCGACCCGCGCACCGAGCTCTCGGGCGGCAGGAGGCGCAGCGCCGGCTGGACGAAGGTCGTGCCCGCGGGCGCCGTGACGTCGACGCGCACCTGCCGGCAGTCGTCGGCGTCGGAGCTGCTGGGCGGCACGGTCACCTCCGTCGTGGCGCTCGAGGGGCCTTCGGCTCCTGCATACCACGCGAGGGTGGCGCGCGACCCGGGGGAGGCGTGCCGCACCGCCGCGACGAAGGTCAGCCGTTGGCCGGCCTTGACCGGGATGCGGTGCTCTGGCGTCACGAAGGCGTCCTGGGTGCTGAGCGGGCTGCGGACCAGCTCGACGCCGTGCTAGGCCACCGCCTCGCTCGGCGTCGGTGCGCAGGCCGCGGCGTTGGTGCGGCGGGTGTTGGCGCCGAGGGTCCACAGCGCCGGCCCGCTGCCGCTGCGGGCGTCGGCCTCGAAGCGCCCGCTCCCGAAGAGCAGGTCGCTGCCCGCGAGGATGCCGTCAGGCCGGCCGGCGAGCTGCCAGCCCGGCGCCAGCGAGGTCGGCACGCCGGGGGTGAGCTGGACCGCGCGAGGCCTGGGCTCCAGCAGGGCGGAGCCGATGGTCGTGCCGGTGGCGTCGGCGTTGGCGGTCGTCGCGACGGAGCCGGCCGCGATGCGGCCGACCGCGTCCGCCAGGGCGGTGGTGGCCGGGCGCGGGGCGTAGCGGTCGATGACGAGCGGGTCGGCCTGCGTGTGGACGGGCCGACCGTCGTGCAGGTCGACGCGCACCAGGTAGGTCGGGAAGGTCGACCACAGGTCCTGGTCGAAGAGCAGGTTGCCGAGGCTCTCCGCGACGACCGCGCCGGACTGGGTGGTCAGCCCGCCGACGACGTGCGGGTGGCCGTTCATGACGGCGGTGGCGCCGGCCTCGGCGGCCACCTGGGTCAGTCGTCGTATGACGGGCCGCTGCTGGCGCTCGTACTCCACGGCGCCATGGATCATCACGACGACGTCGTGACCCGTGGCGCGCTGCCGCTCGACGGTGCGGCGCAGGCGGCCCTCGGAGCACCGGGCGGCGCCGCCGGAGCTGCCCTGGGCGACGTACGGGTGGGACGAGGGCAGCCCGTCGACCGTGGTGCAGCCGACGTAGGCGACCGTGCGACCGCGGACCGGCACCTCGAGCGGCGTCCACGCCTCGTCCTCGGTCCGCCCCGCGCCGAAGTGGCGCACACCGGCGTCGTCGAGGGCCGTGAGGGTGCTGGCGATCCCGGCCGCCCCACCGTCGTTGACGTGGTTGTTGGCGAGGGACACGACGTCCACGCCCGCGTCGCGCAGGGCCTGCGCGGTCTTGGTGCTGCTCGCGAAGGCGATCTCCTTGGTCGGGTTGAAGCCGTCGGGCCGCTTGGCGCCCTCGGGCCAGTAGAGCTTGGCGACCAGGGGCGTCTCGAGGTTGACCGCGGTGAGGTCGGCGTCCTGCAGGAGTGGGGTGATGCCGTCGAGCAGCCGGCGGTGGTCCTCGACCGTGGAGGCCTCGGTCAGGAGCGCGGGCCCGGAGGCGCTGGGCTCGTAGAACCGCCGGCCCATCATGACGTCGCCGCCGAATCTCAGCGTGACGGTGTCGAACCCGCTGGCGGGCAGGACGGCGCGGGAGGCCTCCGCGGCGTGCAGGCGCAGGGTCCGCTCGCCGTGCCCGGACGCCTCGACGTGGGCGTAGCCGTCGCGGGACAGCGGCACGGCCGCCCGCCCGGCGGCGTCGGTGGTGGCCGACCCCTCGTCGGTGCGGACCCGGGCGCCGGCCAGCGGGGTCCCGCGGTCGTCGACGACGTCGACCGACACGGTGGGGCCGGTCGGGCCGGGGGCCGGAGCCTGCTCGTGGACGAGGCCGAGGGTGCCGGCCACGACGAGGGAGGCGGCGACGACGGGCCCGCCCCAGCGGGTGAGGTGGGTGCTCACAGCCAACCTCCTGCGGTGGCGATCGCGGCGGTCAGGGTGGCTCCGGCATACACGCCGGTGGCGGTGAGCCCGGTGCCCCAGACGGTGCGCTCCCAGCCCTGGCGCTGCACGTCGTTGGCGATGAGGGAGGGGACCATGATCGTGGCGGCGGTGAGGCCGCGCCACGGCACGAAGTCGCCGTGGCTGAGCCAGGTCATGGTGATCTCGGTGGCCCAGGCGACGACCGAACCCACGAGGAGCATCGCAGACAGCTTGCGCCGGCCGAACAGCAGCAGCCGCGGCATGAGGACGTGGACGACGACCGCCCACGTGACCAGGGCGACGACGGCGGTGACGAGCAGGTCGGACCAGCGTGGCCCGACGAGGGCGAGGTAGGCGCCCGTGATGAACCCGCCGGAGCGGAGCCCGAGCTTGGAGTAGACCGCCATGCCGACGAGCACGCTCATGGCCACGGCATACAGCAGCAGCTCGCGGGGGTCGCCGAGGACCGAGGCGAGGTGCTGGGGCTGGTCGACGTTGGAGCCGGGGGCGATCGCGAGGACCGCGGAGGCGAGCCAGGCGACGACGCCGAGCGAGCAGGCGGTGGCGATGACGACGCCGACGGTGCGGCCGGGCTTCTGGCGGGCCATGTCGTGGGCGAGGATCCCGGGGACGAGGAAGCCGATGCCGGTGATGCCGAGCAGCATCGGGTCCAGCCGTCCGCCGAGGTGCGCGAGCCCGGTGGTGACCATGATCAGGGCGAGCCCGACCAGCACCTCGATCTCGAACTTCCTGCGGCCGTAGAGGATCCGGCGGCGGCCGATCACCTTGTTGACGATGAGGTAGGTCAGGTAGCCGAGGGCGATGGTCACGATCACGGCGATGGGCCGGCTGAGGGCCAGCGAGAGGTAGGCGGGGACGATCGCCCCGCCCGTGGTCAGCTGGATCCGCTCGTAGACGAGCATGCTGACGACGACGCCCGCGAGGATCGTGAGGCGAACGACCTCGGGGGTGAAGGAGTACTCAGGCACGCAGGGCCTCCGCGCGGCGGGTGTGGCTGATGCCGGACACGATCCGCTGACGTCCGAGCGGCGCGCGGGCGAGCAGCGGGCCTCGGCGATCTCGTCGTCCTGCGCGTCGCCGAGCAGGTGCGCGAAGTGCTCGATGAGCAGCTCGGCCTGGTCGGTGTGGATGTTGACCATGCCGACGAGCACGCCGTCGCGGCCGGGCACGAGGTCGACGATCGTCTGCAGGATCTGGTCGAGCGACGGCTGGACGGTCTCGCCGAGCTGGTGGATGCGCTCGCGGCCGTAGCCGCGCTCGACCATGGTGGCGGTCACCGTCTCCTCGTAGGCCCCGAAGGTGATGACGTGGTCGAGGAACTCGTCCAGGTCGTCGGGGACCATGTGGGAGAACAGCTCGGCGCGCCGGCCGCGGTCGTGGCGGTTGTTGAGGATGCCGATGACGGGGGCGTCCGGCGGGAACTGCGCCTGGAGGTTCTGGAAGGTGAGGATCACGCTCTCGCGGTCGTTGGCCGCGAACAGCGGGACCCACAGGATGCGCTTGCCGAGGATGTCGTAGGTCCGCAGCCGCACGACACCCACGTCCGGCACCGACTTCCACATGCCGCGGATCGCCACCTCGCGCGGGATGTCCAGCAGCCGCGCGACGGTGAGGCCGATGGCGACGTTGTCGCGGAACTGCAGGTAGTCGAAGCCCCGCATGTCCTCGTCGGTGACCTCGGCGGGGTCGGCATACATCAGGGTGCTGCCACGACGAGCCGCGTTGACCGCCAACCGGTCTCGCAGGTGCTGGCGGCCCTCGCCGGTGACCAGGATGCCGCCGGTGGGGATGGTCGCGGACAGCGAGTCGGCGATCTCCTCGAGGGTCTCGCCCATCTCCTCCTGGTGGTCCTCGCGCACGTTGGTGATGACCGTGATGTCGGAGCGGACCATGAACTCCTGGGAGTACTGCTGGTAGAGCGGGCGCACGGCCATGCACTCGATGACCAGCGCCTAGACGTCGCGCTGGACGTGCTCGGCGACGACGTCGATCTGCTCGTTGATGGTGGCTGCGCCGCGGCGGGCGATGGGCGTCTCGTGGCCGTTGGGGGCGATGACGCGGGCGGCCGAGCCGGTCGTCTTGGCCACCGTGACGTAGCCGCCCTCGCGCAGGACGCCCGCGAGCAGCCGCGTGACGGTGGACTTGCCGCGGATCCCGTTGACGTGCAGCCGGACGTCGAGCTGGTCGAGGCGGCGGCGGAGGGCCTGGGTGGCGCTGCGCCAGTAGGTCATGATGCGCGATGCAGAGCAGCAGCAGCACCCCGACGCCGACGAGCGAGCGGGTCATCGCACGACCTCCGCCGGCTGCTCGTCGCGCAGGGCCGCACGGGCCTCGTCGAGCAGGTCCGAAGCGGTCGTATGCCGACCCGCCAGCTCCACGACGGCGCACCGCACGGTGGCGACGGACCCGACCTCGACGGCACCCCCACGCCCGCGGTCGCGGACGGACAGCGCGGGGGCCTCCTGCACGAGGAGCCCGGCCAGAGCAGCGGCCCCCCGCTCGTCGGTCTCGGGGAGGACGGCCGCCACGCTGCCGGCGTCGAGCGCGAACGGTGCGTCCGAGCGGCGGAGGCGGTGCTCGACGAGGCGGGCGACGGCGCGGCGGGTCGCCTGCAGCAGCGCCTCGTCCACGTCGGCGGAGCGGGGCTCGACCTCCAGGGCGACGACGGCCAGCGGGCGGTCGTGGCGGCGGGCGCGGGCGATCTCCTCGTCGGCGCGCAGCTCGGCGACGTCGGCGGGGAGCAGGCCGAGGGAGGCCAGGGCCGGCTGCACGTCGGCGGGGCGGCCCCGCTCGAGGGCCCGCCGGTGGGCGCGGGCGGAGGCGCCGAGCAGGCCGGCGACCCAGCCGAGCACGACGAGGGCGCCGACGATCATGACGAGGGCGGTGAAGTGGGCGTTGTCCCAGGTGCCGAGGCGCTGGATCGTGACGACGCCGGCCGCGGCGGTGGCCACGCCGACCCCGAGCCCGAGGAAGCCGTCGGTGAGGAGCCCGGCGACGACGGTGACCACGACCAGCCCGACGAGGACCGGCCTGGCGGCCCCCGACTGGGACATGACGGCGGCGCTGGCGGCCGCGGCGGTGACCGCGAGCAGGGCCGCGCCCGTGTGGAGCTCAGTCCAGCGGTGCTGCGTCGGTGCCACGTGCGGCCTCCTTCGGGGCGAAGCGGAGGCGGGCGAGGGCGTAGGCGGCGGCGAAGACGGCGCCGGCGCCGACGGCGTGCAGCAGCAGGCCGGCGGCGGGGCCGTCGAGGGGGAGGGGCATGAGGACTCCGGGCGAGCGGGCAGGGGCATGCGTCAGCCCGGACCTTGAGGGGCCCGGGCTGGCGTCTATGGCGTATGGACTAGAGAGTATGACGCTGCGTCACACCCACAGGTTATTTGAAGGATCAATGATCCAGTCGGCCCTTGTCCTGCGCGTACAGCAACCATTGGTCACGGCTCGCGATTCATTCCACGCCCCGCCCGGACCTACCTCAGGTAGGCACGTCCGCCTGGGTTCGCACGCCAGGCGAGTGTGACTACCTGAGGTAGGTACATCCGCCTGGGTTGGCACGCCAGGCGAGTGTGACTACCCGAGGTAGGTTCACCAGTTGCGCTGCGTCAGAGCCGTCGGCAGGGCCTTCCAGGTCGGTCGCATCACGTAGGTCGTGCCGCCGGAGCGGGCCCACGCGTTCTCGAGCTGCGCGCGGTTGTAGGTCTTGCGGACGTAGGCGTTGGACGCCCGCATCCCCGACGCCGGGTCGTTGACCACGACGTTGCCCGCCGAGTCGAAGCCGACGATCACCATCAGGTGCCCGTTGGTCCCGAACCCCGCGCCCGACAGCTGCGAGCTGGTGAACGACGTCGAGATCGCCAGCGGGATGCCCGCCTTGATGAAGCGCTCGGCCTCGTTCAGCGACCGCAACCGCGTGACGAACGCGTCCAGGCCCCGGGTTCCGGCATACGCGGTGTTGAAGGCCCAGTTGCCCGAGCCGTTGTAGCCGTAGTCGAAGACCTTGGCGACGGCATGGTCGACCTGCGGGTTGGCGTGGGGCTTGGGGTTGACCCAGGCGACCTCGGTGCTGGTGGGGCCGGCCTTCCAGTAGTCGAGGATCATCGCCGTCGACGTGCCCGAGCACCAGGCCTCGCCTCCGCCGTTGAGGGACGGGTAGTGGCCGGTGTGCACCATCTGGCTGTAGGTCGGCACGCCGAGGACGACGCCGCGGGCCACGCCGACCGGGCTCACCGGGACGCTGATCGTCGAGCCGGTGGGGATGGCCGAGGACATGACGTTGGCGGCGGTGACGGTGGGCGTCGCGGTCCAGCCGGCGGGGCGATAGAGGGTCACCCGCAGCCGCCAGCTCTTGAACGCGTAGCCCGCCTTGGCGCGCAGCGTGTCCGTCGCGACGGTGGCGTAGGCGTCGGACTGACCGTTCACGGTCGTGCGGTAGGGGGAGCCGGGCTGGATGTCGGACCAGCGCCCGAGCGAGAACCATGCGGTGGTGGCGCCGCTGGTGGTGATCGCCTGCACCCAGACGGAGATCCAGGTGCCGCCCGGCGTGATGGCCCGCCACGAGGGGATGACCTGCGTCATCGCGAACTCCGGCGTGTACCACCCGGTCGTCCACGTGCCGTGGTCGTAGGTCCGCGTGGTGCGCGGGCCGTAGGGGTCGGTGTAGGTCGTGCGCCCCTGCGGGCTGCCCATGACGATGTAGCCGTTGGTGTAGCGGGTGCCCGTGTGGTAGCCGCCGCTGAGGGCGGAGCCGAGGCAGCGCCAGAGGCGGACGTTGCGGGCGGCGGCGGCCTGAGCCGTCGGGATGCCGAGGGGGAGGGCGAGGGTCGCGGCGGCCGCACCGGCACCGCCGAGCAGGGCCCGACGTGAGGGGGAGAAGTCGGTCATGGAGGGACTGTATGACGCAGAGTCATCATCCGTTACGCAAAGTGTTGAACGTTCACCCGCCGGCGGCAGGTGCATCGACCGGTCTTGGTTCCCCAGGCTGATGCCTTTGCCCGCGGCGGGTCAGGCGGGCGTCATCGGGGTCAGGCGGGGGTACGGCGGCGCCAGGCGGCGATCCCGGCCAGCAGCGCACCCACCGCGAGGAACGGCAGTCCGTAGCGCCAGGTCTCGGCATTCACGCGCGTCGCCAGCAGCAGGCACGAGAGCAGTCCGAGCACGGGCAGGACCAGTGGCGCGCGGAAGTGGCGCTGCGAGACCTCGTCGCGACGCAGCACGAGCACCGCGAGGTTCACGGCGGAGAAGACCACGAGCAGCAGCAGGACCATGGTGCTGGCCAGCACCTCGATCGTGCCCGTCAGCGCGAGCAGCAGCGACAGCGCCGTGGTGGCCAGGATGGCGACCCACGGGGTGCGCCGCTGCGGCAGCACCCGCTCGAGCGCCGAGGGCAGCAGGCCGTCGCGAGCCATGCCATAGGCGAGTCGCGAGGACATGATGCCGGTGAGCAGGGCACCGTTGGCGACGGCGACGAGCGCGATGACCGAGAACAGCACCGGGGGTATGCCGCCCGCCGCCTTCACGATCTCCAGCAGGGGAGCGCTCGAGGACGCCAGCTGGTCGGTGGGCACGATCGCGCTGGCGGCGACGCCGACGCCGGCATAGACCAGCCCCGCGACCACGAGGGCTCCGAACAACGCCCGCGGGTAGGACCGGGCGGGGTCCTTGGTCTCCTCGGCGACGTTCGCGCTGGTCTCGAAGCCGGCGTAGGCGTAGAACGCCAGCACGCTGCCCGCCAGGACGGCGCTGATCGGGCCGTGCTCCGCCGTGCCGAGCTGCGTGAGCCGGCTGAGGTCGCCGTCGCCGCGCGCGATGACGACGATGCCGAGGATCACGATGAGCACGAGGCCGCCGACCTCGATGATCGTGGCGACGGCGTTGGCGCCCATCGACTCGGAGATCCCACGCGCGTTGAGCGCCGCCAGCAGGGCGAGGAAGACGACCACGACGCCCGCCGTCGGCAGCGTCACGAAGGCCCGGAGGTAGTCGCCCGCGAAGCCCAGCGCCAGCGCGCCGACCGAGACGATGCCGGCCGCGAGCATGCAGAAGCCGACCAGGAAGCCGACGAACGGTCCGAACGCGCGCGTGGCGTAGTGCGACGAGCCGCCCGCACGTGGGTACTTCGTGGCGAGCTCGGCGTAGGACGCGGCGGTGAGCAGCGCCAGCAGCAGGGCCACCACCAGCGGCACCCACACAGCGCCTCCCGCGGTGCCGGCGATCTCGCCGGCGAGGACGTAGACGCCCGCCCCCAGCACGTCGCCGAGGATGAACAGGAACAGGCCGGTCGTCGTGACGGCGCGGCGCAGCGTGGGGGTCCCCGAGGACGTGGTCTCGGGGGCGTTCTGGGTGTGCATGCGGTCACGGTACGACCTGGCGCGGGCCGTGGGCGGCTTGGCGGTCGATGGGTCCTGGCGAGCGGCGTCGCGCAAGCGCCCGCGGGCTCGTTCGGCGCCCTAGCGTGGTCGCATGGCAGCGTCCAGCGACCCGCTCTCGCCCGGATCTTCGGAGCCGCGGAGCATCACCCTGCCCGGCATCCTCCTCGGTGTGGGCCTCGGCGGCTTCGTCGACGGTATCCTCCTGCACCAGGTGCTGCAGTGGCACCACATGCTGACCAACGCGTCGACGGCCAACATCCCCATCGGCGACTACCCGGCCACCACGGTGCACGGGCTGCAGATGAACACGCTGTGGGACGGCCTGTTCCACACCTTCACCTGGCTCTGCGTCCTGGCCGGGCTGGGGATCCTCTACGCGCGGATCACGCACGACCACCGCCGGGCCTGGGCCTCCCGTGTGCTCTGGGGCTGGATCCTGGCGGGGTGGGGGCTCTTCAACCTCGTCGAGGGCATCGTCGACCACCACGTCCTGGGGATCCATCACGTCGTCAGCGGCCCCCACCAGACACTGGCGGACCTCGCCTTCCTGGGGCTGGGCGCTCTCCTGGTCCTCGGCGGCTGGCTCCTGCAGCGGTCGGCTCGGCCGGGCGTCGTGGCTGACGGCGCGGTGGTCATCGGCCGGGAGGGCTCACCCGGCGACCGAGGCCCGCGGTGATCCTTGCTCATGGCGGTGCCGCCTCCACCGGTGGGCCGGAGGCCTTCCTGCCCGCCGTCGTCCTGGCTCTCACCGCTGCTGCTGCGGGGTCGTATGCCGTGCTGGCCCGCCGCCAGGCGCGCCGGCACGGGTCCTGGATCGGCTGGCGCACGGTGAGCTTCGTCACCGGGGCAGGCCTGCTCGGGATGGCGCTGTCCCCGTTCCCGGCCGGCGATTTCCGGGGGCACATGCTGCAGCACCTGCTGATCGGGATGTACGCACCGCTGCTGCTGGTCATGGGTGCCCCTGCCACGTTGCTGCTGCGCACGCTGCCGCCACGGCACGGGCGGGTGCTCGGACGGCTGCTGCACGTGGCGCCGCTGCGCGTCGTCACCCACCCGGTCACGGCCCTCGTGCTCAACCTCGGCGGGCTCCTCGTCCTGTACCTCACCCCCCTCTACGTCGCCACCACCCAGCGTCCTGTCCTGCACCACCTCGTGCACCTGCACTTCCTTGTCGCCGGGTATGTCTTCGCCCACGCCATCGCCGGCCCTGACCCGGCCCCGCGTCGACCATCCGTCACCGCCAGGCTGGTCGTCCTCGGGGTGGCTGTCACCGGGCACGCGGTGCTGTCCCAGCTGCTGTATGCCGGAGCTCTCGTCCAGGTGCCCGTCTCGGCGGTCGAGCTGCGGGGCGCGGGGGAGCTCATGTACTACGGCGGGGACATCGCCGAGCTCCTGCTGGCGCTCGCGATGCTGACCACGTGGCGCCGGCCCAGAGCCGCCGGCCGGCGTCATCTCGCTGCGGGGCGGCAGGCGACCGCACAATGGTGAGCACCGGGGCCCCCCACCGGCGCGCACCTCGCCGCCGCGACCGGCCCCTCTGTCGAGAGGCACCGACATGAGCGACACGACCGGCCAGCGCGCGGCGAACGACGAGGACCGACGCGACGAGGCTCGACGCGACGAGGCTCGACGCGACGAGCGGGTGGAGGGCGCCGACGGCACGGCCGGCGACGGCGGGGGCGAGGTGTCCGAGACCGGTCTCGGCGGCACGGCTCCCGACGGTGGCGCGGACGCGGTTCCGAGCGAGCACACCACCCCCGGCCAGGACGGAGCCGATGTCTGAGCACGGGGCCGACCCAGCGCCCGCAGCGCCCACCTCGCTGCCTAGGCCCTTGTCCAGCGCGCTGTCCCTGCCCCGATCTCTGCAGCGTCGCATCGGCGAGGCCGTGCGGGAGAAGGTCGCCGGCGCCGACGCCGTGGCCGCCCACGACCGCATCTGGGGCACGCCCGGCGAGCGGTGGTTCACCGAGGACGACCCGATCTGGCGCGTGCACGGTGACGCGTCGATGTTCGCCGCCGGGATCACGGCGCTGCTGCTCCAGTCCCTGCACCCCTCCGCCATGGCCGGGGTCGCGGGGCACAGCGGCTATCGCGGCGACCCGTGGGGGCGGCTGCAGCGCACCAGCCACTACCTGGCGACCACGACCTTCGGCACGATCGAGCACGCGGAGCAGGCCATCGCCACCGTCCGCAGCGTGCACGAGCGCGTCCGGGGCAAGGACGACCTCGGCTGGCCCTATCGCGCGAGCGATCCGCACCTCCTGCGTTGGGTGCACGTCGCCGAGGTCTGGTCCTTCCTGACCGGGCACCAGCGCCACGGTTCGCGGCCCCTCACCCCGGCCGAGGCCGACACCTATGTCGCCCAGACCGCCATCCCCGCCGCCCGCCTCGGGGCCGGGGACCTGCCGGCGACCGTCCGCGAGCTCGAGGAGGCGTTGGCCGGCTACCGGCCCGAGCTGCGGGTGACTCCTGCTGCCCGGGACGCCGCCGACTTCCTGCTGCGCGAGCCGCCGCTGCCGCGTCCGGCGCGTCCCGGCTATCAGCTGCTGGCGCGAGGCGCGGTCGACCTGCTGCCGGGGTGGGCCCGCGACGAGCTGGGCCTCGCCCGCCCCGCGCTCGCAGCCCCCGCCGGTGCAGTGGGCACCCGGCTCGTCCGCTGGGGCCTCAGCGCCGTTGGCTGACCCGCCCCGCCCTCTCGCCCCGCACCCCCACCAGCCCCGCACCCGCACTCGCACCCGACGCCATTGCTCACCAATCACGTCCCAGCGGCCCTTATGAACGATCCAAAACGTCACTGGTGACCAATGGAGTCGGGGTGCGGGCGGTGCGGGCGGTCTGCGACCACTCTGGCTCACCCCAGCGACAAGATCAGGCGAGGCGCTCGGCCGGAGCCGCCGCCGTGGCCACGAAGTGCTGCGGCGCGCCCAGCCCCGCCTCGGCGAAGGCCCGCGCCACCGCGGCCGCCACCTGGTCACCGGTCCCGCGGCGCACCAGGGCGATCGCGGAGCCGCCGAACCCGCCGCCCGTCATACGCGCTCCCAGGGCACCCTCGGCGCGGGCGGTGTCGGCGACCAGGTCGAGCTCGGTCCCCGTGACCTCGTAGTCGTGGCGCAGCGACTCGTGGGACGCGTCGAACAGCCGCCCCACCTCGGCGAAGTCGCCGGCCGAGAGCGCCTCCACGCAGTCGCGGACCCGCTGGATCTCGGTGACCACGTGCCGCACCCGACGGCGCTGCACCTCGTCGTCCAGCCGGGACAGCGTCGACTCCAGCTCGGAGGACGCGATCTCGCGCAGCGACACGATCCCCAGCGCCTCGGCGGCGGCCTCGCAGGCGCTGCGGCGCTCGCCGTACTGGCCGTCCGTCAGGGCATGCGTGGCGCGGGTGTCGACGACGAGCAGCTCGAGGTCGTGCGCGTCGAGGTCGAAGGGCACCAGGCGCGTCGACCCGTCGCGGCAGTCGAGCAGCAGCGCGTGGCCCTCGGCGCAGCGCATCGCGGCGGCCTGGTCGAGCCCGCCGGTGGGGGCCTCGGCGATGACGTTCTCGGCGCGCATGCACACCTCGGCGAGCCGTGATCGGCCCTCGTCGGAGTCGAGCAGCCCGAGGCCGAAGAGGTCCGAGGCGGCGGCCCCCACGCAGCCCTCGAGCGCCGCCGAGGAGGACAGGCCCGCCCCGATCGGCACGTCGGAGGCCACGGCGACGTCCAGGCCGTGCACCTCGTGACCCGCGTCCCGCAGCGCCCACAGCACCCCGGCCGCATAGGACGCCCACCCGCCCGGCGTGCCGGCGGCGACGTCGGAGAGCTCCACCTCCGCGCGGCTGTCCGGTATGTCGGCGGACACCAGCACGAGCCGGTCGTCGTCACGCCGTCGGGCTGCGGCATACGCGCGGTGGGGCAGGGCGATGGGCAGGCACAGGCCGTCGTTGTAGTCGGTGTGCTCGCCGATGAGGTTGACGCGTCCGGGGGCCGCCCAGACCCCGGACGGCTCGGCCCCGAAGGTCTCGCGGAAGGTCTCCTCGGCGCGGTCGCGTGCGCTGGTCACGGTGTTCTCCTCACGGTGCGATCGCACGGTGCGATCCTCATGGGTTGTGCTCAGGTCGGGTGGCTCGGTGCGACGAGTCTCGCCGAGCGCAGCTCGTCCAGCGCGGTCAGACCGACGCCACGACGACGTCGGGGACGTGCTCGGACAGGGCGGCCCGGTCGTGGTCGCCGAGCAGCGAGTCGGTCACGACGACGTCGGCGCGGCTGAGCGGGACCACGCCGGCGAGAGCGACGACGCCCGCCTTGGTGTGGTCGACGAGCACGACGAGGCTGCGACCGCAGTCGATCATCGCCTGGGCCGTGGCGACCTCGGCGAGGTTGGGGCAGGTGAACCCCGCCTCCGGGTCGAAGCCGTGGAAGCCGTGGAAGACCAGGTCGACGTGCAGCCCCCGCAGCGCCGAGATCGCGACCGGTCCCACGAGCGCGTGGGAGCGGGTGCGCACGCCTCCGGTGACGACGACCTGGCTGGAGCGGGGCAGCGCGTCGAAGAGCAGGTCCGCGGTGTCCGTGCTGTTGGTCACGACGGTGAGGTCCTCGACGTCCGCCACGGTCGCGGCGAAGGCGTAGGTCGTCGTCCCCGCCGAGATGGCGATCGTCATGCCGGGCTTGACCAGCTCACGGGCGGCCTGGGCGATGGCCTGCTTGGCGGCGAGCTCGCGGGTCGCCTTGGCCGCGAAGCCCGGCTCGTCGCTGGCGCCGGGACCGACCGAGGTGGCGCCCCCGTGCACGCGACGCACGAGCCCGAGCCGGTCGAGCTCCTCGAGGTCGCGCCGGATGGTCATCTCCGAGACGCCGAGGGCGTCTGCGACGTCGACGACCCGGATGGCGCCCGACGACTGCACCTCCTTGAGGAGGGTGTCCCTGCGCTGGTGGGGGAGCACGGACCTCAGTCCCTCTCGGTCCCGGTCTCGCGGATGACGGCGATCCCGCCGGCGGCCAGCTCGACGCGTCCCTCGACCGGGGCGTCCGCCACGACGTCGTGCCCCGACGCCGTCACCTCGGCGGTGGTGTCGCCGTGGTTGATCGCGAAGAGCCAGGACCCGCGGTCGCCGGACCGCCGCACGAGCTCGACGCCGGGTGACGCCTCGGCCACGCGGTCGATGCCCGCCTCCGCGCGCAGCCCGTCGAGCAGGCGGCGCCAGCCCTCGTCGTCGAGGAGGGTGCTGACGTATGTCGCCGAGCCGCCGCCCTCGACGCGGCGGCGGGTCACGGCGGGGCCACCGTCGAGCGGCCCGTCGGCGTAGCGCGCCAGCACCTCGCAGTCGACGGCGTCGAGGTCCTCGGACCACACGGTGCCGGTCGTGCCGTCGTCGAGCCGCACCTGCTCGCCGACGCGGAGGGGGGAGAACTCCTGGCAGCGCACGCCCAGCAGGTCGCGGAACGCGCCGGGGTAGCCGCCGAGGCGGATGTGGTCGTGCTCGTCGACGATGCCGGAGAAGTAGGTGACGACGACGTGCGCCCCGCGTGCGGCGGCGTCGGCGACGGCGGTGGCGTGCTCGGCGCGCACGAGATAGAGGGTGGGGACCACGACGACGTCGTAGCCCTCGAGGTCCGCGCCCGGGTGCACGACGTCCGCCG
This sequence comes from Arsenicicoccus sp. UBA7492, assembly GCF_002479615.1. NCBI lineage: Bacteria > Bacillati > Actinomycetota > Actinomycetes > Micrococcales > Intrasporangiaceae > Arsenicicoccus > Arsenicicoccus sp. UBA7492. The sequence continues at coordinate 31,255 of NZ_DLOE01000041.1, forward strand.
TGACGTGCAGGTCGCGCAGCGCGCGGTGCACCGCCAGCGCGGCGTCCGGGTAGTCGAGGGCCTCCGACGGCAGGGCGGGTCCGCCGGCGGCCCACTGCGCCTCGTAGTCCCACAGGACCGCCACGCGTGCCTCGACGCGGCTGCCGAGGAGGTCCGGCATACGGCCGAGGATCTCGCCGAGGCGGCTGACCTCGGCGAACCGACGGGTGTCCGGGCCGGCGTGGGGCAGCATCGCCGAGTGGTACTTCTCGGCGCCGGCCCGCGAGGCCCGCCACTGGAAGTAGCCCACGGTGTCCGCGCCGTGCGCGACGTGGGACAGGCTGTCGCGCAGCAGCTGCCCCACGGGCTTGGCCGGGTTGACGGGCTGCCAGTTGACCGCGCTGGTGGAGTGCTCCATGAGCATCCAGGGCCGGCCCCCGGCAACGCCGCGGGTGATGGCGGCGGACAGCGACAGCTCGGCGGTGGGGTCGGGCAGGGCGTCCACCCGGTAGTGGTCGGTGCTGACCACGTCCACGTGCGAGGCCCAGGAGTGGTAGTCGAGGTGACGGAACCCGGTCATCGTCATGAAGTTGGTGGTGACGGGGACGCCGGGCGACAGCTCGCGCAGGACCGCCAGCTCGGCGTCGTGCTGGGCGAGCAGCTGGTCGGACTGGAAGCGCTTGTAGTCCAGGACCTGCGTGGGGTTGTTGATCGTGGGCGTGGCCCGCGGGGGCAGGACGTGCTCCCAGTCGGTGTAGCGCTGGCTCCAGAAGGCCGTCCCCCACGAGTCGTTGAGCGCCTCGAGGGTGCCGTGCCGGGCCTGCAACCAGGTGCGGAAGGCCGCCGCGCAGCGGTCGCAGTAGCACGGGACGTTGTGGCAGCCGTACTCGTTGGACACGTGCCACATCGCGAGGGCCGGATGGTCGTGGTAGCGCCGGGCCATCTGGGCCGTGAGCGCGACGGCGTGGTCGCGGAACGTCGTCGAGCTGGGGCACCAGGCCTGCCGCGAACCCTGACCGAGCACGTGCCCCTCGCGGTCCACCGGGAGCGTGTCGGGGTGCTCCTGGCTCAGCCAGACCGGCGGGGCCGCGGTGGCGGTGGCCAGGTCGACCGCGATGTCCGCGGCCGCCAGCTTGTCCATGATCGTGTCGAGCCACTCGAACTCGTAGACGCCCGCCTTGGGCTCGAGCCAGGACCAGGAGAACACCCCGAGCGTGACGAAGGTGACCCCCGCCCGGTGCATGAGCTCGACGTCCTCGTCCCACGTGCTGCGGGGCCACTGCTCGGGGTTGTAGTCCCCGCCGTAGGCCACGCCGTTGTCAGGCCACTGTCGCATGCGGTCCATCGTGTGAGACATTGTGCGAGTTGTCAACAGAAGTGCACATAGGTCTTGACAGGGGCTGGCGTGCGGGTGAACGATCGTCGCCAACTGAGCGGAAATGTGTGAGTGGCGACTTTGCTGTGACCGAGCCGCACATCGCACGCCCCGCTACTTCATCGTCGAAGGAGCCGTCATGCCGCGTCCGTCCTCCGAGGGCGAGTACCTCGCCTCGCTGGTCCCCTCCTCCGTCCGCGCGCACCAGCCGAGCCGCCGGAGCATCCTCAAGGGCGTCGCCGGGTTGGGGGCGGCGGCCACGCTGCCCGCGCTGCTGGCCGCCTGCGGCGGTGGCGGCGGCTCGTCGTCCGGCTCCGCCACGGGCACCCTCAAGCTCGGGTCCAACCAGTCGGACGCGGTGCCCAAGGCCGCGGTGGAGGCGATCGTCAAGGGCTTCGAGGCCGCCAACCAGGGCCTCGACGTCGCGATCAACACCATCGACCACAACTCCTTCCAGGAGAACATCAACACCTACCTGCAGGGCTCGCCGGACGACGTGTTCACCTGGTTCGCCGGCTATCGCATGCGCTTCTTCGCCGAGAAGGGGCTGATCGGTGACGTCTCCGACGTCTGGGGCTCCGGCGCGGCCTACAGCGAGGCGGTCAAGAAGGCCTCGACCGGCGCCGACGGCAAGCAGTACCTCGTGCCCACGACCTACTACCCGTGGGCGGTCCACTACCGCAAGAGCGTCTTCGACAAGCACGGCTACACGGTGCCCAAGACCCTCGACGAGCTCGTCGCGCTGGCCGGGCGCATGAAGAAGGACGGGCTGGCGCCGATCGCGTTCGCCGACAAGGACGGCTGGCCGGCGATGGGCACCTTCGACATCCTCAACCTGCGCGTCAACGGCTACGACTTCCACGTCAACCTGATGGCGGGCAAGGAGGACTGGTCGGGGGCCAAGGTCAAGAAGGTCTTCGACGTGTGGCGCCAGCTGCTCCCGGTCCACCAGCCCGACTCGCTCGGACGCACCTGGCAGGAGGGGGCCCAGTCGCTGCAGAGGGGCCAGTCCGGCATGTACTACATGGGCACCTTCCTGGCGCAGCAGTTCGCCAAGGGCGCCGAGCAGGCCGACCTCAAGTTCTTCAACTTCCCGGAGATCGACTCGACCATCGGTGCGGACGCCATCGACGCCCCGATCGACGGCTACATGATGTCCAAGCGCCCCCGCAACCAGGAGGGCGCCAAGAAGCTGCTCGGCTACCTCGCGACCGGTCCGGCGCAGGACACGCTCGTCCAGGCCGACCCGTCCGTCATCGCCTGCTCGGACCAGGCCACGACGGCGAAGTACACGCCTCTGCAGAAGGCCTCCCTGGACTTCGTCGAGCAGGCCAAGTCGATCGCCCAGTTCCTCGACCGTGACTCGCGGCCCGACTTCGCCTCGACGGTCGTGACCCCCGCCCTGCAGTCGTTCATCAAGAACCCCGGCGACGTCGACTCGATCGTGAGCCAGATCGAGAAGCAGAAGAAGACCATCTTCACCTCATGAGCACCACGACAGCGTCGACGCGTCGCCGCCCTTCTCGTCGGGGGACGCGGTTGTCGGGAGGGGACCGGGTCACCATCGCGCTGATGGTCCTGGTGCCCACCCTCGTGGTGGTCGGCCTGGTGTGGCTGCCCGCCATCGCGACGGTCGTGCTGTCCGTCTTCGACTGGGACGGCCTCTCGCCGTTCTCCGAGGCCGTCCCGGTCGGCGGGCAGTTCTACGACGAGGCCGTCAACACCTATCCGGCGTTCTGGCCCGCCATCCAGCACAACCTGATCTGGCTGGCGGTCCTGTTCTTCGTCGCGACGCCGCTCGGGATGTTCCTCGCCGTGCTGATCGACCGCGAGTCCCGGGGCACCAAGTTCTACCAGTCGTCCTTCTACCTGCCGGTCGTCCTGTCGATGGCCCTCGTCGGCTTCATCTGGCAGCTGATGTTCTCCCGGGACCAGGGCTTCATCAACGCCGTCACGGGGTGGACGATCGACTGGTACGGCGACTCGAGCTACAACCTGTGGGCCGCCCTCATCGCGACCACCTGGCGGCACACGGGCTACATCATGCTGCTCTACCTCGCCGGCCTCAAGGGCGTCGACCTGTCGCTGCGGGAGGCGGCCAAGGTCGACGGGGCGGGGGAGCGTCAGACCTTCTTCAAGGTCGTGTTCCCGGTGCTGGCCCCGATCAACATCATCGTCCTGGTCGTCACGGTCATCGAGTCCCTGCGGGCCTTCGACCTCGTGTGGGTCATCAACAAGGGACGCAACGGCCTCGAGCTGATCTCCACCGAGGTGACGCGCAACATCGTCGGCGAGGCCCAGCGCATCGGCTTCGGCTCGGCGCTGGCGACGATCATGCTCGTGATCTCGTCCCTCTTCATCGCCGTCTACCTGCGCATCGTCATGAAGGAGGAGAAGTGAGCACCACGACCGAGGTGCTGCGGCCCAGCGGCCGGCGCCCGATGACCGCGGGCCGGTGGGCGACGCACGGCTTCCTGCTGGTGATGGCCCTTCTGTGGCTGTTCCCGCTCGGCTACGCCGTGCTCGCCAGCCTGCGGTCCTACGACTACACCGCGCAGCACGGCTATCTGTCCTTCGGCGGCTTCACCCTCGACAACTACCGCAACGCCTGGGAGCAGGCCGACTTCACGCAGAAGTTCCTCAACTCCGCCATCATCACGGTGCCGGCGGTGCTGCTGACCCTGGCCCTGGCCTGCTCCATCGCCTTCGTGGTGGCGCGGTTCAGCTCGCGGTGGAACCTCGTGCTGCTCGCGGTGTTCACCGCCGCCAACCTCCTGCCCCCGCAGGCGCTGCTGATCCCGGTCTTCCGGCTCTTCCAGCGGGCCGAGGTGCCCTTCTGGTTCAGCGACTCGGGCACCCTGCTGGACAGCTACTGGGGGCTGATCATCGTCAACGTCGCCTTCCAGACGGGCTTCTGCGCCTTCGTGCTGAGCAACTACATGAAGACCATCCCCAAGGAGCTCTACGAGTCGGCGATGGTCGACGGGGCCAGCGTCTGGCGGCAGTTCTGGCAGATGACGCTCCCGCTGTGCCGACCGCCGCTCGCGGCTCTGGCGACCCTCGAGGTGACCTGGATCTACAACGAGTTCTTCTGGGCGACGGTGCTGATGCAGAGCGGTGACAAGTACCCCGTCACCAGCTCGCTGAACAACTTGCGGGGCCAGTTCTTCACGGACAACAACCTCGTCGCGGCGGGCTCGCTGATCGTGGCCGTGCCCACCCTCGCCATCTACTTCGCCCTCCAGAAGCACTTCGTCGCCGGGCTGACCCTCGGGGCGACCAAGGGCTGACGGCCGTCGAGTTGCCCCCGACACCCCCTGGACACGAAAGTGGTGCCATGAGCCACGACGGACTCGCGCGCGCGCAGCAGGTCATGACCGACGCCGGGGTCCACCCCACGGCGATCGAGGTCTTCAGCCACTACTACGGCGAGCTGGAGGGCGGGGCCACCGGCGTCATCCTCGAGGACTCGATCCGGCCGTTGACCGACCCGCCGTCGTTGGAGGCGGCCGACATCGACGAGGAGACGGCGCGCGAGGCGCTGGGCCGGACCGTCGTGATCAAGCTCAACGGCGGGCTGGGCACGTCGATGGGCATGAGCAAGGCCAAGTCGCTGCTGCCCGTGCGGGACGGCAAGTCCTTCCTGGACATCGTGGTGCAGCAGGTGCTGGCGGCGCGCGAGCGCTACGGCGTGCGGCTGCCGCTGCTGCTGATGGACTCCTTCAACACGCGGGCCGACACGCTGGCCGCCCTGGAGCACTACCCCGACCTGCAGGTCGAGGACCTCCCGCTGGACTTCCTGCAGAGCCAGGAGCCCAAGCTGCGCACGGACGACCTGACGCCCGTCGAGTGGCCGGACGACCCGCAGCTCGAGTGGTGCCCGCCGGGCCACGGCGATCTCTACCCCTCGCTGCTGTCCTCCGGCATCCTGGCGGCGTTGCTGGACAAGGGCTTCCGCTACGCCACGGTCAGCAACGGCGACAACCTCGGCGCCTCCCCGGACGCCCGCCTCGCCGGCTGGTTCGCGTCCTCGGGCGCGCCCTACGCCGCCGAGGTGTGCCAGCGGACCGCCATGGACCGCAAGGGCGGTCACCTCGCGATCCGCAAGGACGACGACCAGCTGATCCTGCGCGACACCGCGCAGACCGCGGACGACGAGATGGACTTCTTCACCGACGAGCACCGCCACCCGTTCTTCCACACCAACAACCTGTGGCTGGACCTGCAGCGCCTGCACGACGAGCTGACGGCGCGCGACGGCGTCCTCGGGCTGCCGCTCATCCGCAACGTCAAGACCGTCGACCCCAAGGACGCCAGCAGCCCCGAGGTCTACCAGATCGAGTCCGCGATGGGCGCGGCCGTCGAGGTCTTCGAGGGGGCCCAGGCGATCGAGGTGCCGCGCAGCCGCTTCCTCCCGGTCAAGACGACCAACGAGCTCATGCTGCTGCGCTCGGACGTCTACGACCTGCGCGAGGACGGCACCCTGGCCATGCAGGTCGACGCGGCGCCGGTGATCTCCTTGGACAGCAAGCACTTCAAGCGGATCGGCGACTTCGAGCAGCGGGTGCCGGAGCGCCTGCCGTCGCTGCGCGAGGCGACCCGGTTCACCGTCGAGGGGGACTGGTCCTTCGGGGACGACGTCGTCGTCAAGGGCGACGTCACGCTCCCCGACGAGGGCGCGCCCAGCCGCGTCGAGGACGGCGCCGTCCTGCAGGGCTGAGACACCGGCCGTATGCCGGGGACCGAGCGGTTCCGGCATACGGCCTGGGCTCCTGCCACCCCTGACCGGACCCGCCCGCACGACCCAACACCGCCCGGACCACCCCCCCCGACCTGCCAGAATGAGAGCCATGTCCTCCCAGCTCACCGCCCGCCCGCGCACGCTGTCCGGCATGCAGCCGACCTCCGACTCGCTGCATCTCGGCAACCATCTCGGCGCGCTGGTCAACTGGGTGGCGCTGCAAGGGCAGTTCGACGCGTTCTACTTCATCGCCGACCTGCACTCCCTCACGGTGGCGACCGACCCCGAGCTGATCCGGCGACGCACGCGCGTCACGGCGGCGCAGTACCTCGCGGCGGGCGTCGACCCCGAGCGCTCCACGCTGTTCGTCCAGAGCCACGTCTCCGAGCACACCGAGCTGTCGTGGATCCTGTCCTGCCAGACCGGGTTCGGCGAGGCCAGCCGCATGACGCAGTTCAAGGACAAGACCGCCAAGGGCCACGCGGCCAACGTCGGGCTGTTCACCTACCCCATCCTCATGGCGGCCGACATCCTGCTCTACGACGCGGCCAAGGTCCCGGTCGGCGAGGACCAGCGCCAGCACCTGGAGATCACCCGCGACCTGGCGATCCGGTTCAACCAGCGCTACGGCGACACCCTGGTCGTGCCTGAGCCGCACATCGTCAAGGAGGGCGCCAAGATCCAGGACCTGCAGGACCCGACGGCCAAGATGAGCAAGTCCGCCGCCAGCGACAAGGGCCTGATCAACCTCCTGGACGACCCGGCCAAGAGCGCCAAGAAGATCCGCTCTGCCGTCACCGACACCGAGGCCGTCGTCCGCTACGACCCCGAGACCAAGGCGGGCGTGTCCAACCTGCTGACGATCCACTCGGTCCTGTCCGGCACGTCGGTCGCCGAGCTCGAGGCCCACTTCGAGGGCAAGATGTACGGCGACCTCAAGAAGGAGACCGCCGACGTGCTCGTCGAGTGGGTCACGCCGTTCCGCGACCGGGCCAACGAGCTGCTCGAGGACCCCGCCGAGCTCGACCGCATCCTCGCTGCCGGTGCCGAGCGCGCCCGCGAGGTGGCCTCGGCCACGCTGGGCCGGGTCTACGACGCCGTCGGCCTGCTGCGACCGGCCGGGCACCGCTGAGCCTGGAGGAGTGACGGTGCCGGTCATCGGAGTCTCGATCGCCATCCCCGAGCCCTGGGGGTGCGAGCTGCAGCGCGCGCGGCTGTCCTACGGCGACGAGCAGGCGCGCGGCATCCCGACGCACGTGACGGTGCTGCCGCCGACCGAGGTCGACGACGCAGCGATGGACGGCATCCACGAGCACCTGCTGCGGTCCGCCGCGTCGGTCGCGCCGTTCACGCTCGAGCTGCGCGGCACCGGGACCTTCCGCCCGGTCTCGCCGGTGGTGTTCATCCAGGTCGCGCGCGGGATCCCCGCCTGCGAGCAGCTCGAGGCGACGGTGCGGCGCGGTGTGCTGGAGCGCGACCTGAGCTTCACCTACCACCCGCACGTGACGGTGGCGCACGGCCTGCCGGAGGACGCCCTGGAGCAGGCGTTCGTCGAGCTGGCCGACTACCACGCGCAGTTCACCGTCGGCGCGTTCTCGCTCTACGTCCAGGGCGACGACGAGGTATGGCGTCCCATCCGCCGCTACCCGCTCGGGGACGCCAGCCTGGCCTACGTCAGCTGCGGCAGCTGATCCTGCCCGCTGCGCTCAGCGCCCTCGACCCGCTCAGCGCTTGCGCCCGAGGCGCCGCGTCAGCAGAGCGCCGGCGGCGAGCAGCAGCACGGCGAGCACGCCTGCACCCCACCACGTCTGGAGGGCGCGTGCCACACCCGTCGGCTGCGACGTCTGTCCCGCGGTGGGGGAGCTGGAGGTGGGCGCCGGCACTGGCGTCACCGTGGGCGGCACCGAGGTGGAGGCGCTGGGCGTGCCGGTCGGGGTCGCCGGGGGCGTCGTGTCCAGGGTGCCCACGCCGCTGACCTTGGTGCCGTGGGCGAACGCCCAGTCCATCATCGCGGCCACGTGGTGCCAGTCGGCCGTGTCGGAGCACATGAAGCTCACGACATAGGACCGGCCACCCCGGGTGGCGGACCCGATGAACGTGCGGTGGGCCCCCGTCGTGTAGCCCGTCTTGACGCCCGTCGCGCCCGGGTAGTTCATGAAGAAGTGGTTGAGGTTGGGCACGGCATAGGGCTTCACCACGGTGCCGTCGGGCTGCTTGGCGCCGGGGAAGGGCATCTCGCGCGTGCCGACATAGGACCGAAAGTCCTTGCGCTGCATCGCCGCTCGCCCGATCACCGCCAGGTCGTAGGCGCTGCTGCGCTGACCCTGCGCGTCCAGCCCTGACGGGTCGACAGCCACGGTGTCGCGGGCGCCGAGCCCGGCCGCGGTGGCGTTCATGCGCTGCAGGGTGCCCGCGACGCCGCCCGGCGCCGACCGGGCCAGGGCATAGGCCGCGTCGTTGGCGGACTGCATCAGCAGCGCGCCGTACAGCTGGTGCACGGGATAGGGGTTGCCGGCCACCATGCCGACCCGCGTGCCCTCGGCGGCCTGGTCGGACGCGGTCGCGGTGACGACCCGCTTGGGGTCGAGCTGCGGCATGACGGTGAGCGCGGTGAGGGTCTTGAGCGTGCTGGCGGGATAAAGGTGGGCGTGGGGGGCCTTGGCGGCCAGGATCGTGCCGGTCTGCTGGTCGGCGAGCACGTATGACGTCGCGTCGAGCTGCGGGGGCTGCGGCACGCCCGCGGGCACCGCCGTGACGATGCCGCTGGTGCCGAGCTGGTCGCCGCCGACGGGGCGCTCACCGGCTCGGACCGCTGGCGCGGGGTAGTAGCTCGGGCTCGGGGTGGCCGTGGGCGTCGGCGTCGGGCTGGCCGTGGCGCCGGCGCGGCCACGGCGGGTGGGCGGTGCAGGGGGTGGCGGCACGCGCGTGCCGGCGCACGGGGTGCGGGTCACCGTGAAGGTCGGTGGCGTCGTCGTCGGCGGCGTCGGTGTCGGCGCATCGGGTGCGCGGCTGGTCGTCGCGGGTGCGGCCTGGGCCACGCCGCCCAGCGTCAGGGTGGCGCCGAGCGCAGCGGCGGCGACCCGGCGCACGCGGCGGCCCGGTGTGCGGTGGTGCGTCATACGTGATCCCCCTGGCGCCCTCGGTCCGGACACCTGACCCCCTCGGCACCCTAGCAGCGCCGCCCAGCCCACCTCGCCCGCCCCTCGACGCCCACCGAGGGGACGCGAACGTCCGCGACACGCCGCGCTGCGCCGCATTCGTGTCCCCTCGCCACGAGCAGCGCCGCCCAGGCCGCCTCGCCGGGCCCCGCGGGGCGTTCGTGCGCTGCGAGCTCACGAAGGTGCGATCCGGAGGGCCAGGATGGGGCGTTCGTGGGCTGGGAGCTCACAAAGGTGCGATCCGGAGGGCCAGGGTGGGGCGTTCGTGGGCTGGGAGCTCACGAAGTTGCGTTCCGGACGCCCCGCTGGACGGTCGAGCGGCGGTCGTCAGGCGGCGGAGGCGCGGTGGCGGGCGATCGCGTCCTCGTAGTGCCCGACGAGCTGGTCGACCAGCGCAGCCCAGGACCGCGGCTCCACCTTGACGAGCCCGGCCGAGCCCATGGCCTCGCGCAGGGCCGGGTCCTCGACGAGGGTGCGTACGTGCTCGACGATCGAGCGGGGGTCCGCGGGGTCGAAGAGGAACCCGGTCGTGCCGTGGTCGACGAGGTCGAGCGGGCCACCCATGGCGGGGGCGACGACGGGCAGCCGGCAGGCCGCCGCCTCCTGCAGCGTCTGGCCGAAGGTCTCGCGGGTCCCCGTGTGCGCGAAGACGTCGAACGCAGCGTAGGCGCGAGCGAGGTCGTCGCCCGAGCGGCGCCCGAGGAAGACCGGGGGCAGGTTGGGCCGCCCCGGGCTGCCCGCCACCGCTTCGCTGAGCTGCTCGGCCAGGGCGGTGCGGGACGGTCCGTCGCCGACCAGCACGATGCGCGTGCCCGGGATCGTGGCGACGTCGACGAGGCGGTGGATCTCCTTCTCGGGGGCGAGGCGCCCGACATACCCCACGAGCACCTGGCCGTCCGGCGCGAGCGCCCGGCGCAGCGCCCGCGACCCGGCGTCCTCGCGCCACTCGGGGCGGAACAGGCCGGTGTCGACGCCGCGTCCCCACAGCCCGGTGCGGGGCACCCCGTGCGCGCGGATGTCGCTCAGCGCGGCGCTCGAGGGGGCGAGGGTCAGGTCGGCGAGGGAGTGGATGCGCCGGATCCAGCGCCAGGCGGCCTTGGCGGCGGCGCGTCCGGTCGCGGCGCCGGCGACGTTGCCGTGCTGCTCCAGATAGCTCGGCATGTCGGTCTGGTAGATCGCGACGCACGGCAGCCCCAGCCGGTCCGCGGCGGTCAGGCCCCTCGCCCCGAGCACGAACGGCGACGCCACGTGCACCACGTCCGGCCGGAACTCCCGCAGCACGTCCTCGATCTCGCCGGTCGGCAGCCCCACCTGGAACTGCCGCACCGGGATGCTGGTGACGGCTCGGACGGGGAACCCGGCATAGCTCTCGGGGGCGGGGGAGGGGGCGATGACGACGGCGTCGTGCCCGGTCTCGCGCAGGCGGTCCAGGACCCGGCAGACGCTGGTGGTCACCCCGTTGAGCGACGGGAGGAAGGACTCCGTGACGATCGCGATCCGCACGTCCTCACCATCCGCGACGTCGGTGAGGCGGGGGAGACGGGGTGGGGTGTGTCGGGTGGCGCTCAGGTGTCCTTCGGATGACGGCCGGTATGCCGACCCGCCCGATCCTGGGGAAGGGGTGAGGTGCGGGGCGCGCGTTGGATAGCGTGTCACCCATGTCTGCCGAGGCCACCGATCCCCGTCTGTACTGCGTAATCCCCGCCGGTGGTGCCGGCACCCGCCTGTGGCCGCTGTCGCGGTCCGGGCGGCCCAAGTTCCTGCACGACCTGACCGGTTCGGGGCGCTCGCTGCTGCAGTCGACCTACGACCGGTTGGCGCCGCTGTGCGACGGCCGGGTGCTGGTCGTGACGGGGGCCCGCCACGAGGCGGCGGTCGCCGCCCAGCTCCCGCGCGTCGCCCCGGGGGACGTGCTGGTCGAGCCGGGTCCCCGCGACTCGATGGCAGCCATCGGGCTCGCCGCTGCGGTGCTCGAGCGCCGTGACCCCGACGCGATCCTCGGGTCCTTCGCGGCCGACCACGTGATCGAGGGCGAGGAGCAGTTCCACGCGTGCGTGAGGGAGGCCGTCAACGTGGCGGCCCAGGGCTACGTCGTCACCATCGGCATCGAGCCGACCTATCCCGCAACGGGTTTCGGCTACGTGCGGGAGGGAGGCGAGCTTCACGTCGAGGGCGCCCCTCGGGCCCGCCTCGTGTCGGAGTTCGTCGAGAAGCCCGACGCGGGCACCGCTGCGGCATACCTCTCTCTCGGCACCTATCGGTGGAACGCCGGCATGTTCGTCGTCAAGGCGTCCGTGCTGCTCGACCTGCTCGCGGAGTACCACCCCGAGCTGGCGGCCGGGCTCCGCGCGATCGCCGCGAACCCCTGGGTGCTCAACCAGACGTGGAAGGAGCTCGACAAGATCGCCATCGACCACGCGGTGGCCGAGCCGGCCGCCGCCGCCGGTCGCGTCGCCGTCATCGCCGGCGACTTCGGCTGGGACGACGTGGGCGACTTCGACTCCCTCGCGGGCCTGCTGCCGTCGGCGGGCGAGACCCCCGACCGCCAGAACGTCGCGGTGCTCGGCCCGGCCGACAACGTCCACATCCGCAACGCCTCGGGGGTGGTCGTCAACCGCTCCGGCCGCCAGGTGGTGCTGCTCGGCCTGGAGGACGTGGTCGTGGTGGACACGCCGGACGTGCTGATGGTGACCACCCGGCGCCAGGCGCAGGACGTCAAGTCGATCGTCGAGCTGATGAAGGAGCGCGGCTACCCCGAGCTCACCTGAACCCCACGCCCTCGCCGACGTCCTTGCCCGCAGCGGCGGCGCGTTAGTGCGGGGGTGCGCGCGACCGGCAGGGACCGCACGACTAGGGTTTGAGTCATGGCTGACAGCACCGACAAGCCCACCGCCCGCACCGAGTCGGACCTGCCGCTGGAGGCGGTCTACGACGCGTCCTCGCTCCAGGGCTTCGACCCCGACGACAAGCTCGGCAGGCCTGGGTCCTACCCGTTCACCCGAGGCGTCTACCCGACGATGTACACCGGCCGTCCGTGGACGATGCGCCAGTACGCCGGGTTCGGCACCGCCAAGGAGTCCAACCAGCGCTACCACGAGCTGGTCAACGCCGGGACCGGTGGTCTCTCGGTCGCCTTCGACCTGCCGACCCAGATGGGCTACGACTCCGACGCGCCGCTGGCCAGCGGCGAGGTCGGCAAGGTGGGCGTCGCCGTCGACTCGCTCGACGACATGCGCGTGCTGTTCAACGGCCTGCCGCTGGACAAGGTGTCGACGTCGATGACGATCAACGCCCCCGCCTCGACCCTGCTGCTGATGTACCAGCTGGTCGCCGCCGAGCAGGGCGTCGCCGCGGGCCAGCTCACCGGCACGATCCAGAACGACGTGCTCAAGGAGTACATCGCCCGCGGCACCTACATCTACCCGCCGGCCCAGTCGCTGCGCCTGATCTCCGACATCTTCGCCTACTGCAACAAGGAGATCCCCCGCTGGAACACGATCTCCATCTCGGGCTACCACATGGCCGAGGCGGGGGCCACGCCGGTGCAGGAGATCGCGTTCACGCTCGCGAACGCCAAGGCCTACGTCCAGGCCGCGATCGACGCCGGTCTGGACGTCGACGCGTTCGCGCCGCGCCTGTCCTTCTTCTTCGTCGCCCGCACCACCCTGATCGAGGAGGTCGCCAAGTTCCGCGCGGCCCGGCGCATCTGGGCGCGCATCATGCGCGACGAGTTCGGCGCCAAGAACCCCAAGTCGCAGATGCTGCGCTTCCACACGCAGACCGCCGGCGTGCAGCTGACCGCCCAGCAGCCCGAGGTCAACCTCGTCCGCGTCTCGCTGCAGGGCCTGGCCGCCGTCCTCGGCGGCACGCAGTCGCTGCACACCAACTCCTTCGACGAGGCCATCGCCCTGCCGACGCAGAAGGCCGCCCGCCTGGCCCTGCGCACCCAGCAGGTCATCGCCTTCGAGACCGACGTGTGCAAGACCGTCGACCCCTTCGCCGGCTCCTACGTCGTCGAGTCCCTCACCAACGAGATCGAGGAGGCCGTCTGGGAGCTCCTCAAGAAGGTCGACGACCTCGGCGGTGCCGTGCCGGCGATCGAGCAGGGCTTCCAGAAGTCGGAGATCGAGCGCTCGGCCTACGCCACGCAGCTCAAGACCGACTCGGGCGAGCGGACCGTCGTGGGCCTCAACAAGTTCACGATCGACCAGGAGGAGCACTACGACCCGCTGCGCGTGGACCCGCAGATCGAGGCCGACCAGTGCCAGCGACTGGCGGACCTGCGCGCCGCCCGCGACAACGCGGCGGTCGAGGCCAAGCTCGACGCGCTCCGGACGGCGGCCGAGGGCAGCGGCACCAACCTGCTGCTGCCGATGAAGGAGGCCCTCGAGGCCAACGCCACCGGCGGCGAGGTGTCCAACGCCCTGCGCGACGTGTGGGGCCAGTACGTCCCGCGCGACGCCTTCTGACCCCCACGCCGACCGTCACGCTGACCGTCGCGCTGATCACCGACGGGTCCTGGATCCGGCCCGCGACCTGACTCGGAACCCATGCGCGGTAACCTTGCCGCCCATGGGCTCCGAGCACGTTCAGCAGGTCGCACCCCCGAGCGATGCGCAGGTCGTCGACCAGCTGCGGGCCGACATCTCGGCTGCCGTGGACGCGCTGGAGCCGGAGCTCATCGAGGTCCGCCGCGACCTGCACGCCCACCCCGAGCTGGGCTTCGCCGAGCAGCGCACGACCACGCGGATCTCCCAGCTGCTCAAGGCCGAGGGCCTGCGGGTCACCCCCGTGCACCCGACCGGCCTGGTGGTCGACCTCGGCCCCGCGGAGCCCCGTCGGCGGATCGCCGTCCGCGCCGACATCGACGCCCTCCCGCTGACCGAGACCTCCGGACTGCCCTACGCGTCCGTGACCGGCGGCGCCTGCCACGCCTGCGGGCACGACGTGCACACCACCTGCCTGCTCGGTCTCGCCCTCGCCCTCGCGCCGCACCAGGAGTGGTTGCGGGAGCAGGGGTATGCCGTCCGCCTGCTCTTCCAGCCCGCGGAGGAGGTCATGCCGGGTGGGGCCCACGCCCTGGTCGCTGCAGGCCACCTCGAGGACGTGGACCAGGTCTTCGCCCTGCACTGCGACCCGGGCACCGACGTCGGTCAGGTGGGGTTGCGCACCGGCGCGATCACGGCGGCCACCGACGTCCTGACGGTGCGCCTCACCGGAGCGGGCGGCCACACCTCGCGGCCGCACATCACCCAGGACCTCACCTATGCCCTGGCCACGGTCGTCACCGGGCTGCCGGCCGCCCTGTCCCGGCGCGTCGACCCGCGCGCGGGGCTGGCACTGGTGTGGGGGTCGATCCACGCGGGGGAGGCCGGCAATGTCATACCCTCGACCGGCACCGCGTCGGGCACGCTGCGGATGCTCGACGCCGACGTGTGGGACTCGATCGGCCCGCTGGTGGACGACCTCGTCGGGCACCTCGCGGCGCCGTACGGCGTGGCCGTCGAGATCGACCACCGTCAGGGCGTGCCGCCCGTCGTCAACGACGCCGACGCGGTGGCGCACCTGGTCAGCGGCGTCACCACGATGGTCGGGGCCGACGCCGTGGTGCCGACGCCGCAGTCGCTGGGCGGCGAGGACTTCTCCTGGATGCTGCGCAGCGTCCCCGGAGCCCTCGCGCGCCTCGGCACGCGGACGCCCGGCGGCACGACCTACGACCTGCACCGACCCGACCTGGTCGTCGACGAGCGGGCCATCGCCGTCGGCGTGCGGACCCTGGCCGGCACCGTGCTGTCGGCCCTCGTCGCGACGCCCTAGACGCGCCGCGCCGGCCGTGGTGGCCCACGCGGCCACATAACAGTTCGTCACCGCTTCGGCGCACTCGGGGCAACCCGGCGTCGGCCCGCCGGAGCCGCGGTCTAGGGTTTGCTCATCCGTTCCAACGAAGGAGTCACCCTTGATCCGCATCGTCAAGGTCGCGACCGCGCTCACGGCCGCCTCGCTCGCCCTCGCCGCCTGCGGCAGCCCCAACGACACCGAGTCCGGCTCGTCCGGCGGCCAGTCCTCCGGCGCGGCCGGTGGCTCCGCGATCAAGGTCGGCATGGCCTATGACGTGGGCGGCCGTGGTGACCAGTCCTTCAACGACTCGGCCGCCAAGGGTCTCGACGAGGCCAAGGCCCAGCTCGGCGCCCAGACCAAGGAGTCCGTGGCGACCGCCGGCGAGGCCGAGTCCGCCCGCGAGGAGCGACTGCAGCAGCTGGTCGAGGCCGGCTACACCAACGTGATCGCCGTGGGCTTCGCCTACGCCCCGGCCGTCAAGAAAGCCGCTGCCGACAACCCCCAGGCCAAGTTCGCGCTCGTCGACTCCACCGACGCCAAGGGCGCCAACATCCAGAACATCGTGTTCTCCGAGCAGGAGGGCTCCTACCTCGCCGGTGTCGTCGCGGCCAAGAAGTCCAAGACGGGCAACGTCGGCTTCGTGGGCGGCGTCCAGACCGACCTGATCAAGAAGTTCGAGGCGGGCTACGTCGCCGGCGCCAAGGCGACCAACCCCAACATCAAGGTGCAGGTCAAGTACCTCACCCAGCCCCCGAACTTCTCCGGCTTCGCCGACCCGGCCGCCGGCAAGACCGCCGCAGAGGGCATGCTCTCCGCGGGTGCCGACGTGATCTACCACGCCTCCGGCGGCTCCGGCTCCGGCGTCTTCACCGCCGTCAAGGCCAAGAACGCCATGGCCATCGGCGTCGACTCCGACCAGGCCAAGACCGCCCAGGCCGACGTCCGCGACGTCATCATCACCTCCGTCGTCAAGCGCGTCGACGTGGGCGTCCTGGAGTTCATCAAGCAGGTCAAGGACGGCAACCTCAAGTCCGGCGAGGCCGTCTTCGACCTCAAGTCCAACGGTGTCGAGCTCGCCACCACGGGCGGCAAGATCGACGACCTCAAGGCCGAGCTCGACAAGGCCAAGACCGACATCGTCTCCGGCAAGATCGTGGTCCCCACCAAGTGACCGGTCTGACCTGACCTGATCGACCCTCGCAGCACCTCGCACGCACGTATGCCGCAGCCCGGCCGCCAGACGGACACCCCGACGGCGGCCGGGCTTCGGCATACGGGGGAGGTCCGCGGTCCATCGATCTGGACCCCGTGATCACCGACGGTAAGGTGATGCGGTCAGCCGCCACGTCCACGACGACGTGACCGAGCAAGGAGCGTGCACCATCGGAACTCCACCCACCTCGACGAGCGCAGACGCGCCGCCCGCCGTCGCCGTCCGCGGGATCACCAAGAGGTTCCCGGGCGTGGTGGCCAACAAGGACATCACCTTCTCGGTCCGCAAGGGCAGCATCCACGCGCTGGTGGGGGAGAACGGCGCGGGCAAGTCCACGCTGATGAAGATCCTCTACGGCGTGCAGCGCCCCGACGAGGGCACGATCGCCATCGACGGCCGCGAGGTGACCTTCCACGGGCCGAGCGACGCCATCGCCGCCGGGGTCGGCATGGTCTTCCAGCACGTCAAGCTCGCCGACAACTTCACCGTGACCGAGAACGTCGTGCTCGGCGCCGAGAAGCTCCACGGCATCGGCGACGGGGCGCAGGCCGAGATCCGGCGCATCTCCAAGGAGTACGGCCTCGGCGTCGACCCGGAGGCGCTCGTCTCGGACCTCGGCGTCGGTGCCCGCCAGCGCGTCGAGATCCTCAAGGTCCTCTATCGCGGCGCCCGCATCCTCATCCTCGACGAGCCCACCGCCGTGCTCGTGCCGCAGGAGGTCGACGAGCTCTTCGACAACCTCAAGACCCTCACGGCCGAGGGCCTGACCATCATCTTCATCTCGCACAAGCTCGACGAGGTGCGCGCCGTCGCCGACGACATCACCGTCATCCGCCGCGGCACCACCGTGGGCAGCGCCGACCCGCGCACCGTCACCTCCCGCGAGCTCGGCGAGCTCATGGTCGGTCGCGAGATGCCCAGCCCGCAGACGCAGGAGTCCACGGTCACCGACCGCGCCGTCCTCGTCGTCGAGAACGTCCGCCTCGAGCGGCCCGGCGGGCGCGACGTCCTCGACGACGTGTCGCTGACCGTCCACGCGGGCGAGGTCCTCGGCATCGCCGGCGTCGAGGGCAACGGCCAGGACGAGCTGGTCGAGGTCATCATGGGCATGCGCGACCCCTCCGCCGGGCGGATCTATCTCGGCGGCAAGGACATCACCGACTGGCCGACGCGGCGCATCCGCGAGGCCGGCGTCGGCTACGTCCCCGCCGACCGCCACCGGCACGGCCTGCTCCTCGAGGCGCCGCTGTGGGAGAACCGCATCCTCGGCCACCAGACCCAGGCCCCCAACGTGTCCGGACCGTTCATCAACGCCCGCGGCGCCCAGCGCGACACGACGCGCATCGTCGAGGACTACGACGTGCGCACGCCGTCGATCCACGTCACCGCCGGCTCGCTGTCCGGCGGCAACCAGCAGAAGCTCATCATCGGCCGCGAGATGGCCCACGAGCCGCGGGTGCTCGTGGCCGCCCACCCGACCCGGGGCGTCGACGTGGGCGCGCAGGCCGCGATCTGGGACCACATCAAGCAGGCCCGGCACGAGGGCCTCGCGGTCCTGCTCCTCACCGCCGACCTCGAGGAGCTGCGCGGCCTGTCCGACACCATCCGCGTCATCAGCGAGGGCCGCCTGTCCGAGGAGCTGCCCCCGACCACGTCCCCGGGTGACCTGGGCGCCGCGATGACGGGCGGTTCCGGCATACCGGACCACGTCCCACCGACCGAGCCGACCCGCACGTCCGGGGCGACCGGCGCCACCCGCGCCGACGACCCCTCGACCCACCAGCAGGAGCCCACCCGATGAAGGTCTCGCCCCGCGCCGTCCTGCTCGCGCTCGCGGCGCCGCTGCTCGCCATCGTCGTGGCGTTCGTGATCACCTCGCTGGTGCTCGTCGCGGCCGGCGACCCCGTGGGGGCCGTCTGGACCGAGCTGCTGCGCCAGCCGAGTCCCCGACTGATCGCGCGCATCGTCAACGGCGCCATCGTCTACTACCTCGCCGCGGTGGCCCTCGCCATCGGCTTCCGGATGAACCTGTTCAACATCGGCGCCGAGGGGCAGTACCGCGTGGCGGTCTTCGCCGCCGCGGTGTTCGGGGCGCAGGGCTACCTGCCGGGCTGGGCCAACGTCATCGCCACCACGCTGGTCGCCATGCTCGTCGGCGCCGGCTGGGCCGCGATCGCGGGCTACCTCAAGATCAAGCGCGGTGTCTCCGAGGTGATCTCGTCGATCATGCTCAACGCCATCGCGACCAGCGTCGTGGCCTTCCTGCTGACCAAGGCCCGGGACAGCTCGGCCGGCGCCGGCAGCAACGTCACCAACACCAAGCCGCTGCCCCAGGACTCGTGGGTGCCCGGCCTGCAGATCATCAGCGGCACGACCACCAAGGTCTACGGCCTGCTCGTCCTGGCGATCGTCGTCGGCCTCCTCTACTGGCTGGTCCTCGGCAAGACGCGCTTCGGCTTCGACCTGCGCAGCGCCGGCCAGTCCGAGACCGCTGCCATCGCGAGCGGCGTCAACGCCCACCGGATGATCATGTCGACGATGATCCTGTCCGGCGCCATCGCCGGCCTGATCGGGCTGCCGCTGCTGTTCGGCCAGGATCACGCCTACGGCACCAACTTCCAGCCCGGCATCGGCTTCGCCGGCATCGGGATCGCCCTGCTGGGGCGCAACCACCCGATCGGCATGGGCCTGGCCGCGCTGCTGTGGTCCTACCTCGACCAGCAGGGCAACGGCCTGCAGATCAACGCCGGCGTCTCCTCCGAGCTGGTCTTCATCATCCAGGGCGTCATCGTCCTCGCCGTCGTCATCGCCTACGAGCTGGTGCGGCGCGCCAACGTCCGGCTCGAGCAGGCCAAGGTCGCCCGCGACCTGGCGGCGCAGCAACCGACCGCCCCTGCCACCCAAGGAGCCAGCGCATGAGCACCACCGGTGTCGCCCCCGTGACGGACCGGCCGGACCGGCGCAGGTCGGTGCCGCGCCGTCGTCGCCGCCTGTCCGGACTGCAGATCGCCGGGCTGGCGGTGCTGGTCCTGCTGTTCGTTTCGGTCCTGCGCGTCGTGACCGGCGAGAACGACCTCGCCTCCTCCGGTGCCCTGGCTGCCGCCCTCGGCCTCGCCGTCCCGATCGGCATGGCCGGTCTCGGTGGCCTCTGGTCGGAGCGGGCCGGCGTCGTCAACATCGGCCTCGAGGGCATGATGATCCTCGGCACCTGGGGCGCCGCCTTCTTCGCCTGGCACTGGGGCGCTTGGGCCGGCATCGTCGGCGCGGTCCTGCTCGGCATGATCGGCGGCGCGATCCACGCCCTGGCCACCGTCGTCTTCGGCGTCGACCACATCGTCTCCGGCGTGGCCGTCAACCTCATCGGCATGGGCGGCGCCAAGTACCTCGCCGCCCGTGCCTTCACCGGCACCCCCGGCGGTGGCGCGACCCAGTCGCCGCCGCTGCCGCACCTCCCGGACGTCACCGTCCCCGGCCTGTCGCCCGCGCTGACCTCGCTGGAGGGCAAGCACATCTTCTTCGTCTCGGACGTGGCGGGCGTGCTCGCGGCCTTCGTGACCAACCTGTCCGTGCTGACGATCATCGCGGCGCTGCTGGTGCTCGTGTCCTGGTGGGTGCTGTGGCGCACCACCTTCGGCCTGCGCCTGCGCTCCTGTGGCGAGAACCCCTGGTCCGCCGAGTCGCTCGGCGTCAACGTCTACCTCTACAAGTTCCTCGCCGTGCTGATCTCGGGCGGGTTCGCGGGGCTCGGCGGCGGCTTCCTCGCCCTCGTCGCGGCCAACGTCTTCCGCGACGGCCAGACCGGTGGGCGCGGCTACATCGGTCTCGCCGCCATGATCTTCGGCAACTGGCGGCCCGGGTCCCTCGCGGCCGGGTCGCTGCTGTTCGGCTACTTCGACGCCGTGCAGCTGCGCGGCGGCGCGGTGCACGCCCTGCTGCTCGTCGTCGGCCTGCTCCTCGTGGCCTTCGGGGTCTGGCAGCTCCTGCGCCGCAACCTCCTCGGCGGCGTCGTCGCGATCGTCATCGGTGTGGGCCTCGGCTGGTCCTTCTTCGCCACCGACACCGTGCCCGGCGAGCTCACCAGCGCCGCCCCCTACATCGCCACGCTGCTCGTGCTCGGCCTCGCCTCCCAGGCCTTGCGGATGCCCGCGGCCGACGGCGAGGTCTATCGCAAGGGCGAGGTGGGATGAGTCGTATGCCGTCCCGCGCCGACGACGTCGACTGGGACGCCCTGCGCGCGGCCGCCGTCAGCGTCATGCGGCGGGCGTACGCGCCCTACTCGTCCTTCCCCGTCGGGGTGGCCGGGCTCGTCGACGACGGCCGGATCGTCGTGGGCTGCAACGTCGAGAACGCCTCCTACGGGGTGGGGCTGTGCGCCGAGTGCGGCATGGTGTCGGCGCTGCACGCCTCGGGCGGTGGACGGCTCGTGGCCGTGGCCTGCGTCGGGGCGAACGGCGCCCCGCTCATGCCCTGCGGCCGCTGCCGCCAGCTGCTCTGGGAGCACGGCGGCGCGTCCTGCCTGCTCGAGACGCCCCTCGGCGTGCTGCCGATGAGCGAGGTGCTGCCGCAGGCCTTCGGCGCCGAGGACCTCGACCGGGCAGGGGAGTGACGTGACCGAGCCGATCCTGCCCGTCGACCTGCACCTGGCGAGCGACCTGGACGAGCCCGGGGTGCTCGAGCCGTCCGCCCTGTATCCCCGCCTCCCCGACGGCGAGGTCCCCGACGCCGCCGTGATCTGCTTCTTCCCTGAGACCGTGCGCGCGATCGGTGAGCGCGAGGGCTCGGAGCTCGCGTTCCGCTTCACGTCGATCATCGGCGGTCAGCCCTGCTACGTCCGTGAGGTGGCGGGGCGCCGGGTCGCGTTCTTCTTCCCCGAGATCGGGGCGCCGCGGGCCGTCATGTTCCTCGAGGAGGCCATCGCCCGGGGCATCACGCGGTTCGTCGCGGTCGGGTCCGCCGGCGTGCTCCTGCCCGACCTCGTCATGGGCCACCCCGTCGTCGTGACCTCGGCGTTGCGCGACGAGGGCACGAGCGCCCACTACGGGGCCGTGGGGCCGGTCGTCGAGGCGGGGGCCTCCGGCATACGGGCCTGCATCGACGCCCTCGACGCGGCGGGCGCGCCGCACGAGACCGGCCGCACGTGGACCACCGACGGCATCTATCGCGAGACCCGGTCCACCGTCGCGCGACGGATCGAGGCCGGGTGCGCGGTCGTCGAGATGGAGGCCAGCGCGTTCCTCGCCGTGGCGGCCCACCGCGGCGTCGAGCTGGGACAGATCCTCTTCAGCGCGGACTCCCTCGCCGGCGAGGCGTGGGACCACCGCGGCTGGGTCACGGCGGGCGACGCACACGAGCAGGTGTTCTGGATCGCCATGGACGCCGCCGCGCGCCTGGCAGCCGGCTGAGCCGCACCTGGCAGATCGCTCCCGGTCCGCCTCCGCGCCCAACCGACCGGACCTGCAGCGCCGTCGGAGGGAGTGCACCGGGAACGCATGGGGTAAGACCCTCGTTGCTCGGACAGGACGACCGACGACACACGGGAGTGACCATGGGATTCCTCGACCGACTGCTCGGCCGCACGCCGCAGCAGGGGCTGCAGCAGGGCTACCAGCAGCACCAGCCGCAGTACGCCCCGCCGCCCGCCGGCTACGACCAGGCGCCCCAGCCGGGCGCGCCGGCACCGGGACAGCCGGGCCAGGTGGGCCAGCCTGGGCAGACCGCCCAGTCCACGGAGGACCAGCAGGCCATCGAGCGCTACCGCTACCTGCTGCGCACCGCCCCGCCGGAGAAGGTCGAGCAGGCGCATGCCGAGGCCTTCGCCAAGCTGACGCCCGAGCAGCGCCAGCAGGTGCTGACCGGCCTGTCGCAGTCCGGCGAGACGCCCGCCGGCGACGACCCGCAGTCGCTGGCCCGCGCGGCGACCCGCGCCGAGATGCGCCAGCCGGGGTTCATGGAGCGCACCTTCGGCGGCGCCGGCGCCGGCGGTGGCCGCGGCGGCATGGGCATGGGCGGGATGGTGATGGGGTCGATGCTCGGCTCGATCGCCGGCGTCGTGGTCGGCACGGCCGTGGCCGGCGCGCTGATGGACGGGTTCGACGGCTTCGGTGACGGCGGCGCGGACCTGGCCGGCGGCGACTTCGGTGGCGACGCTGGCGGTGACGGCGGCGGCTTCGACGGGTTCGGTGACTTCGGGGACATCGGCGGCGGCTTCGACTTCTGATCGTTGCGCACGCTCGTCGCCCGCTCCCAGCACACCTGGGGGCGGGCGACAGCCGTATGCCGGCCGCCCGCCGCCATCCCGCGCCGCCATCCGACGCAACGTGACCCGTCAGGGCACATCCGCAGGCGACCCCGCTCCACGCCGGAGTCCTCCCGACGCAAAGTGACCCGTCCGGGCACGCCCGTGCCGCGAGACCCCCGATACCCGACGTGAAGTGACCCGTCAGGGCACGCCGGTACCGCGAGACCCCCGCTACCCGACGCAAAGTGACCCGTCGGGGCACATCCGCAGGTGCCCCCGCTCTGGGCCGGAGTTCCCCCGACGCAAAGTGACCCCTCGGGGCACGTCCGCAGCCGGTTCCGCTCGACGCCGGAACTCACCCGACGGGACGTGACC
>NZ_DLOE01000061.1:0-11975 GCF_002479615.1 Arsenicicoccus sp. UBA7492
TCGAGCTCCACCGCCGCATCGTCCGAGGCTTCCGCAACCGCGACAACTACCGCCTACGCTGCCTGCTCATCGCCGGCGGACTCACCCCATGACCCCACGCTCAAGTCGGAAGAGCCCCTATGGCGAGCTGCCTGGCGTGGCCGAGCTGATCACCCCGGAACGTGTCATCACCTGCGTGCAGGACCGGATCGCGGCCCTGCACGCGATCGCAAGCAGTGACGAGATGGAAGAACCCGCACCCGGCATGGCCTACTGGCATCCCGGCCTGGTGGTGACTCACACCCGCTCGGGACTCGGCGCCGTCTTCGCCCCGGACACGAGCCGCCCAGGCATCGGCGTGATCTACTCCAAGCAGGGTGGCCACGACCGGTGGGAGCAGTACGCCGGCCTGGGCATCGGGGCCAAGCTCTACCGGCGTGGGGCCTCGCTCTACCCGACTCTTCGGTGGGCCTCGTCACACTCGAGCCCGAGGGCCTTGGGTTTGCGCCGGAAGCTCCACGCCGACGACCCGTGGCGCTGGGAATACAGCCGCTGCGCCTGGTGCAACAAGAACCTGCCCGCTAAAGGGGAGGACCCCTGTCCCGTCAACTGGGAGGACGCCTGCCGAGAAGACTTCGCGGGCCACGAACACACCGAACATCACCCCGATGGAAAGGACCCCGTGGCGTGATGGTGCGCCCGTCGCTGATAGTGACGCGCTCGGCGCCCCTGGCCCTGGTGGTCTTCGGGCTGCTGGGTGGCATGTTGTGGTGGATGTGGGACGTTGCGGGTGCGGAGCGTCCGTGGCTGCAGGCGGCCGTGGCCATCAACCTCCTGATGGTGAGCATCGTGTTATGCCCAGGCACGTTGGTCGAGTCGTTGCGATGTGACGGTCTGATCT
Organism: Arsenicicoccus sp. UBA7492; assembly: GCF_002479615.1. Classification (NCBI taxonomy): domain Bacteria; kingdom Bacillati; phylum Actinomycetota; class Actinomycetes; order Micrococcales; family Intrasporangiaceae; genus Arsenicicoccus; species Arsenicicoccus sp. UBA7492. The sequence goes on from NZ_DLOE01000061.1 coordinate 881, forward strand.
GGTGGCAGGCGAAGACCTCCCGGTGTGGAGTGGAGCTGTCTGAGGGTTCCGTTCCGCGACCAGGAGGTCTTCGTGTCTCACGCTACCCATGCCAATGCTGCTTTGACCCCACGCGCGCGCCTGCGCCTGGCGGTGCTCGTGGTCGAGCGGGGGTGGCCCATCGCCCGGGCCGCCGAACGGTTCGACGTGTCGTGGAAGACAGCAGCGAAGTGGGCCCAGCGGTACGCCGAGGAGGGCAGCGCCGGGATGCTCGACCGGTCCAGCCGCCCCCATCACCAACCCCGCCGCACCCCGCCACGCCTGGTCCGCCAGATCGTGCGAGCTCGCCTGCGACATCGGATGGGACCGGTCCAGATCGGTGACCTGCTCGGCGTCCCCGCATCCACCGTGCACGCCGTGTTGACCCGGTGCCGGCTGCACCGGCTGTCTTACCTCGACCGGGCGACCGGCGAACCGATCCGCAGGTACGAGCACGACCACCCCGGCGACCTGCTGCACGTGGACGTCAAGAAGCTCGGCAAGGTCCCCGACGGCGGCGGCTGGCGGTACGTCGGACGCGCCGCGGGTCAGCGTCATCGCGCTGCCACGTCGGCACGCACGGGCGTCCCGAGAAGCAAGTACCGCCAGCCCCTGATCGGGAACTGCTACCTGCTCACCGTCATCGACGACCACTCCCGGGTCGCGTACGTCGAGGCTCACGACGACGAGACCAAGGAGACTGCAGCGCTGGTGCTGCGCAACGCGGTCGCGTGGTTCGCTGAACGCGGCGTCACCGTCAAGCGGGTGATCAGCGACAACGGCGGCGCGTATCGCTCCCACCTGTGGGCCGACACCTGCACCGAGCTCGGCATCACCCCCAAGAGGACCCGCCCGTACCGGCCCCAGACCAACGGCAAGATCGAACGCTTCCACCGCACCCTGGCCGACGGGTGGGCCTTCAAGAAGTTCTACCCCAGCGAAGCCGACCGGATCGCAGCCCTGGCACCCTGGGTCCACCAGTACAACCACCACCGGCCCCACTCAGCGATCGGCAAGGTCGCCCCCATCACTAGGTTGGACAACCTGTCTGGGCATCACATCTAGACATCGGTCCACGAGATCTGCTGCTCGCGGGCGAGGCTGCGAAGGTCCACACTTCCCGCACGGATACGCCAGACTTCGGTACGCCCAGTGGGGAGCAGGGTCCGCGGCGGCAGGCACACCTCCGTGCCGGCCAGCTCGAGCGCGGCGTACTTGATGACCTGGGCGGCGTAGTAGTTGGGCACGGTGACCTCGTCGATGATCACGGCCCCTTGCGCCTTGAGCTTGCGCTTGCGCTCCTTGGGCTCGCCGGTCGCTATCCCGATCACCATCGCTTCGGGCGCGTGGTACTGGAGGACCGTGCAGGGATTGGTCATTTTCGGGTCGTCGGCCGGGACGAGCTCTGCATCTTTGGAGATCTCCCAGGAGCGGCGTGACTTCTGGGCGAGGTTGGCGATGCGGCGAGCCGTGCCTGGGTCATGTTCGGGCCACAGGATGGTGCCGTGTCCGCGCAGGATGGCGTAGCGGCGAAGCCTGGTGAGTGCGGCGCGGTTGAGGACCAGATCGTCGGGCTTGGCGAGCCAGCGTTGGATGGTTCGGGGGGACACCTCGAGGATCTGGGCGAGGCGGCCAGTGTTGACGCGGGCTTCGTTGATGCCGCGCCCTTCCTTGGGTGGGTAGGCGGCTCGGAGCCAGCACACCAGGTCGGCCGTGGCCGGTGTGGCCAGCGGCAGGGCTGTCTCGTCGATCAGGCTGGCTTCGTTCACGGCCATCACTTCCAGGTGATGTGGTCGATCTCGAGGTCAAGCGAGCCGCCGAAGCCAGCGGCAACGCCGTCGATGAACGCGTTGGAGGTAGCTTCGGGGTCACCGTCCATGAGTGCGTCCATGACGGCCGCGGCTGCCTGGGGATCGAGGTCGAAGTTGAACGATCGCGCGCTGTTGCGCCGGCTGTCTCCACCGCTGACCGTCACCTTGGCCTTCACTCGGCCCGAGATGGGCTGGCCGGCATAGAAGGCCTTGCGCATGGCCGGGTCTACGGCGCGTTTGCGCCCCGCGGGACTGGCCGCCCACAGGTCACGCGCCCTGTCCGCCGCTGCGGACCGGCCGCGCTCGGGGAGCTTGCCGTTCCGGATCCAGCGCTGAACGGTCCCACGCGACACGTCGAGCCCCTCGGCTGCGGCAGCGGTGTCTGCGGAGTTCTTGCGAGCGCCACGGCCGAAGAGGTCCCGCAGCATCGTTTTCGGGCGAGGCTGGACCGGACGTCCGCGCAGGGAGTCCCACAGCCGGCCGTGGTTCTGCTGGTCCTTCGGCGTCCCCTGCAACGGAGGTGACGGCGGTTCTTCTTCGGTCGGGGCGATCGGCTGAGGCTGCGCGGGGGGCTGGACGCGCTTGACACGGCGGGCGCGGGGCTTGGATCCCCCGAAGTCGAGGGGCAGCTGGTCGTCAGGCATCGCAGGCTCCTAGCGGGGCTGAGAGGTGGGCTGCGGCGCTCGTCCCGGGACCCCATTCAGCAGGCCCATGTGAGCGGCATACTGCCAGCGCCCGGTTCGAGGCTCGAGGGCGGTGGGTCCCCACTGGGCGAGGAGTCCGCTTCCGATCGGGCGCCAGCCTCCGCGGAGGTCCTCGAGCTTGTCGGGGCGTCCTGGCCAGGCGCTTCGTGGGTCGGGGTCGGCGCTGGCGTAGACGAGCGTGTCGCGGTCTGCGACCAGCAGGGTGGCCGGTGCGGCCGCGTTCTGGTGCCCGTCCATGATGGTGGCCACCATGGCGGTGCGGCTGGCGGCCTGGATGATGTCGCGGAAGTCGGGGCGACGCAGGTGGTGGTTTGGCATCAGGTCCCTGGAGGCGAACTTCTGGGTGGTGCTGGAGTACACGGCCTTGACGGTGGCCGCGACGGGCTCGGGGGCGGAGTTGCGGGCGTCTCGCAGGATCCGTGCGGCGCCGGCGAGGTACTGGGCCTGGACCTTCCAGGTGTAGGCCTCGTGGTAGGTCAGCGAGTCGGTCAGGCCGGGCGCGAGCTTGTCGAGCTGCTTGAGCGTGTGGGAGGTCACCCAGACGCGGTCATTGCTTACGACGGCTGGCAGCGCGTTGAACGGGTCGGGGAGGCGCCAGTCGGGCCAGTCCTGGTCCCAGCGGCTCACCAGGTAGTAGCTGGCGCGCTCGTCGCCGCTCCAGCGCGCGTCGCTGCCGATTAGGTGCTGCAGCCCCTCGAGGCCGAGGTATACGTTGCCCCACGGGTTGAGGTAGTGGCTGCGGTGGTCGTAAGCGTGAACGTAGGTCAGAGCGCGGTCGTCGGGCGTCAGTGATGCCCACGGCCTCCACCAGGAGTAGTTGGACTCGATCATCGTGAACCGGGTGTCGCGCGAGTCGCGCAGGAAGGGCGGGATCTCGCCGGCCTCGAACTTGACCGGGCTAGCGCCGCTGTCGGGCATCGGCTCGTCGGCGCTGGCGCGGGGCGGTCGGGTGTGGTCGATCAGGTCGAAGCCGGTGTTGCCCGCCGTGTTGTTGAACGGGACGCCGACATGGTCGGCGAACTGCTGGGCGCGGTCCACCAGGGTGCCGGGGTCGACGAGGTGGCCCTCGTCATCGGTGAAGAGGGGGATGCCTGCGAGCCAGCTCCACGGCACGAAGATGAGCCGAGCTCCCCGACGGTGGTCCTCGTGCTGGATCCGCACGATGGCGTCCAGGCGTCCGGCCCCGAGGTCCCACCCGTCTGCGAGTGCGGCGGCGACGGCCGGCAGCTCGTTCAAGGGCGCGAACGCCGCCTCGCGTTGTTTCCGGGTTCGCTCGTCCCCCAGGAGCATGTCGTCGAGCTCGACGGTGGCGGGCAGCCCGAGCCGCTCGAGGGCGCCGGGGTACAGGTAGATCTCTCCACGGGCGGGCAGGGTCTTGCCGCCGCCGTGACCGAGGTTGTACGTGCGGGTGAGCTCGGCCAGGTCGCCCAGGTGTCCGCTGCGCCAGTGGTGCTTCTCCCCGCCGGGCAGGTACAGCCACTCGGCATCCAGGGCCGCGGCGAGCGCACGGAAGCGCTTCTTGGTTCGGGCTCTAGGTCCCGGCTGGCTGGGGTTGACCGTGGGCTCTTTCCTCGCGCTGGGGGCTGGAGATGCGGGGGGCGGTGATGCCTCGTGAGTTGGCGTGGGTGCCGGCGCGAGCACCTCACGCTCGAGGTAGTTGATGAGGCACTGGCCACCATGGATCGGGACGCCGTGCAGGGTCTTGATCGCGTCCGTGGCGCACACCACGCAGGGGGCGGTGTGTCCCGTCGGCATGCGCACCAGTTCGGGCACGGGCTGGGCGCTCCCCACGGTGCGGGGGCGTTCCTCGGCCGGTCTCACGGGCTCTCGGGGAGCCGGCGCCTCGGGCACGGTCGAGGAGGACGACTGCGAATCGAGGTGCGGCTCGTCGGCCCGCTGGATGGCGGGGGCGACATAGCCGGCTGGCATGGCCTTGAGCATGCTGTAGAAGGTGGCCCGGGCGATCTGCGCGATGCGGATCATGTCGGAGGCAGACACTGCCTTGTGGCTGCTCAGGGCCCACACGTTCTCCTGGATGCGGGCCATGGCCTGCTCTCGCTCCCAGGATGCCTTCTTCAGGTCGCCGGCGGCCCTCAGGATCTCCGCCGCCTGCTGGGAGCCGAGACTGAGCGCGACCCGGGTCTCCCAATCCTGCCGGGCCTGACCTGTCCCCCACAGCTCGACCCGAGCCTCGCCGCTGGTCTCCTGGCTGCTCGAGCAGTCTCCCACCAGGCCCGATCGCTCTAGTTCGACCAGCTGCTCCGCGAGGGGAACCGCCGCGGTGAGGGGGCCGCCGAAGGGCACCCCTGCTGACGGGTGAGGATGGCAGGTCATCTGCAGCTGGGCGCCAGCTGCGATGCGCAGATGGCTCAGGCGCTCACGGCGCAGACTGTCTACCCGCGCGAGCGCTTGGCTGATGGTCATCCCTGACATGTTCACTAGTGAACACCCTTTGGCGCTGTATGTCTACCTCTGAACACTTAGGACTTGGCCTGCCAACAAACACTCACACGAACCATGACACCGGCACAAATGCCCCCGCCGGGCGGGCCGGCCTCAGGTGGGGAGGCCGGCCAACAGTGCGCCATGCATGGGCGCGTGGGGGTCCTGGCTGCGCGCCAACACCTCGGGGGTGGCGGTGTCGGTGACCAGCGTCATGTGGGCGCGGTGCCGCGACAACATGACGCACGTGCGGCCAGGGTCGGTGCCGAACGGCGTGACCTCGCGGTATCCGGCCAGGGGATGAAGCACGACCGCCACGGCGCGCTCACTGCCTTGCACAGCATTGGTGGTGCCCACCAGCACGTCGGGCAGGTCGGCCAGCAGCGCCCGCACGGCCCCGGCCTGGCTGACGTGCGCACACGTGACGATCACGTCAGCGGCGGTCACCAGACGAGTGCCCTCGCCGGTGGTCAGGCGGGCTCCGACAAGGGCCCGCACACGATCCGCGCAAGCGTGCGCGAGGATCGGGTCACCGGGTCCGCCCGTGACGGTCACCGGCGCGGCGACGACCTCGGGAAGCACCTGCCCGGCCTTGTCCGTGACGTGCTCGGGCGGGCGACGGGACGTGAACGGCAGTGCGGGGTAGAACACCGGCTGGATCAGGGCCGTGGTGACCGGCCCCAGCCGGTAGGTGTACCGCAGCGCCACCACCGATGCGGAGTCCCCGTGGGCGCTCAGCAGCGCGTCCGGGCCGGGCAGGTGGGGGGCAGTCCGGCTAGCGGCCCACCTGCCCGTCTCGCCGGTCACCACCGGGTCGATCTGGCCCGGGTCACCCACGGCCACGACCTGTGAGGCGAACGCGCCCAGCGCGCCCAGGTCGGCGTAGGTGGCCTGCCATGCCTCGTCCACCACCAGCACGTCGGCACCTAACACGCCGGGTTCGCGGTTGAGCCACAGCGCCGTCGTGGCGATGACCACCCCGCCACGGGTGCCGGGATAGCGCAGCGACCTGCCCTCGGTGACGGTGACGGGCACCCCGCCCAGGTCCGGCAGGGCCTGGCCCTTGGACCAGCCGAGCACGGTGTGATCGGTGAGCGCGCCGATACGGCGAGCCAACTCTGCGGCCTGCTCGCGCGTCTGCGCGGCGACCCCGACCCGCAGACCCACCCGGTCTGCCAGGGTCGCGGCCAGCAGCGCCACGAGCCGGGACTTGCCACTGCCGGGCGGGGCAGGCACTAGCACCAGCGGGTCACCGGACCACGCGGCGTGCAGGACGTTGGCGGTCACGGGATTGTCCAGGATCGCCCTGGCCCGCCACGCGGGCGCGGGTGCCGGGGGGACCGGGGCGGGCGACGGCGCGGTCTCGCAGCTTGACGCCGCACTGGGCTCGGGGGCGGTGGGGGTATTGGGGATGATGCGCATGCTCAGTCCTGCTCTGCTCCGGCGACGAGCACCTCAAGGGGCACCTCGCGGCGGGTGGGGGTCGGGGTGCGTCCGGTGGTCAGCCATGACCGGCGGTCGGCATACAGCCGCAGGTAGGCCGACCGCGAGCGCCGTTGCTGCCACGGGTCGGGTGCGGCGGCGTGCAGGGCCACGGTCTGCCCGGTGGTGGGGCGGGCGTGTGCGCCGGTGACTCCGGTGGCGGTGATGGTCAAGGTGCCGCCGGTGGCCGTGATGGTCTCGACGGTGGCGGTCCAGGTGGGAACGATGGTCTCGGGTGCGCCGACCCATCCGGTGATCTTGGTGCCGGGGCGCAGTCGGCAGTCCAGGCGGGGGCAGGTGACCTGCACCCGTCTCATGCGGTCGTCCAGCATGTGCGCGGTGCCCGTGGTGACGTGGCCGGTGTGGACGGCACGGCGGCGCGTCAGGGGGTCGGTCAGCAGCGCGGCGGCATACAGGTCGGCGGCGTTGCAGCGGTCGCGCAGACCCAGCGCGGCGCGGGCCGTGGTGTCCGGGGTGCGCCAGTCTCGGCCTGCCGTGTGGTCGTCGGCGGCACGTGCCCAGGTGTAGGTGTCGCCCTCGGTGAGTGTGTCCAGGTAGGGCAAGGGGTCACCGGCCGTGACGATCCCGGCGAGGGTGAGCATGCCGGTGGTGGTGTCGTCCGGGACGGTGAGCCACCGCCGCCAGGTGGCGGCGGTGCGCTCCGCGTCGGGGGCGTCGCCGGTGTACCAGCGTGCGGCGCAGGCGCGGGGCACCGCCAGGACCGCCCGACCGTGGGGGTAGTCTGCCCGGTCGGCGTACCAGGCCAGGGCGGCGGCAACGTCCTCGGCGCGGTGGGCGGTGCCGACCGTGCGGGCGAGCCCGTGCAGCGCGGCGACGGTGCTGCCGTCCTCGATCACGAGGGTGGGTGCCGTGGGGGCGGTCAGCGTGACGCCCATGCGGCGCAGCATGTCCAGCGCGTCGGTCCCGGTCGCGTGTTCCTCCCCCGTGCCGGGCGTCGCGGCGGCGACCGTGACGCCGTGGCGGGTGGAGCGTGCACGCACCGCGACAGGGGTCACGGGTGCGGGTGCAGGCGCGTGGCGCAGCCGGGCGATGGGCTGGCCGCAGCGGGCGGCGCGCAGCCGCCCGCCCAGGTCGTACCAGTCGGCGCTCACGGGGTCTCTCCGGGGTTGTTGGGGGTAGGGACGGGTGCCGGGGGCGCGGCCCGCCATCCGTCGCGCAGTGCGTCGGCGGCGGTGCCGTGGGCGGGCTTTTCGCCTGCCGCGACAGCCTCGGCGTCGGCGGGGTCCACGCCGGTCCCGGCCAGCAGGCGTGCCGCCAGTGCGGCGAGTGCGGGCGGGGCGGTCACTGCGGCCTCGGGGCTGCGGAGGGGACGTGCACGGTCGTCGCCCACGCCGGGGGCGGCGGCGGCGTCGCATCCCCGATCACGGCGCACACCAGCCGTGACCGTCCGGGGGCGTCGGGCCAGGGGGTGTAGCCGTCGGTCAGGACGATGGTCAGGTCAGGGCAGGGCTTGAGCCGCTCGGCGGCGGTGATGCCTACGCGCATGTCGGTGCCGCCGCCGCCCGCGAGTGCGACGGCGGCTGCCGACCGGATGCGCCGGGCATGGCCCACGGCGGCGTCGCAGTCCACGAGCTGCACCCGGTCACGGGCGATGCCGCCGGACCGCAGGACGCCCTGCACCTCACTCATGGCGGCGTCCAGGTCGCGGGTGCTCATCGACCCTGACGTGTCCACGACGAGGGCGACGGTGATGCTCGGGGCGCGCATGCTCGGCTTGACGATGCCGGGCGCGGTGCGCCGCGAGGGGCGGCGGTAGGTGTAGTCCACGCGGCCCGCGCGGTCGGCCACGGCCCGGCGCACGGTGGCGCGCAGCACCCGGTCCCACGGCACGGTCGGGGGTGCCAGGACTCCGGCGGCCCACCGCTGCACCCCGGCGGGGGTGCTGCCGCGCCCCTTGGCGGCGACGGCACTAGCGACCTCGGCGGCGACGGTGCGGCGGATCGCGCGTCCCTCCGCCGCCGATACCGGCGCGGCGGGGTCGTCCCCGCCGCCCTCGGTCGGCAGGCCGCCGCCGGACGGCAACTCACCGGACAGCGCCTGGCCGCCGCACCCCGACCCGCATCCCGGACCGCCGTCGTCCAGCGCCGCAAGGGCGCCCAGCGCCCTCTCCCGCGTGAGGTGGTCGTAGTAACGCTCGGCCAGGTCACCGGGCACGCACCCGATGCCCTCGGGAGTCACGCACCCGTCCGGCAGGGGGATGCCCGCCGCCAGCAGGTCATCGTTGATCTCGGCGTCACCCGCCAGGTTCCAGGCCAGGCGGCTCACAGGCTGCGCCAGCACCACGCTGCGTCCGTGGTGGTCGCGCAGCAGGTGCCCCACCTCGTGGGCCAGGACAGCGCCCAGAGTGCGCGCATCCCAGGCGTCCGGTCCCACCAGCAGCGTCGGATCCGCGTACAAGCGCCACTGGCCGTCCACGCCCACGGTGCCCAGGCCAGGCAAGGACACGGGGCGCACGGCATAGAGGGCGTGCATGAAGTAGGGGACGGACTCGGCGGCAACCAGACGCCCCAGCCGGAACGCGCGCGCCTCGTCGGCGGTGAACGGGCGGGCGTTCACGCGGCGTCACCCAGCCCGGCAGCAGCCACGATGGGGCCGAACACCTTGCCCACCCTCGCGGGCACCTTCGCCTTGGCCGGGCGGGACTTGCCCAGAGTGCGAGCGGCGGCGGCGGCAACGTCTGCCGCGCCGTGCTCTGCGGCGTGCAGCAGCGGCCCCCACGCCTTGCCCCAGCCCTCCACCGTCCCCAGGGCGACGCAGTGCCCCACGACCCCGGTCAGGATCGCCCAGGTGCGGTCAGGACGGCCCGACCAGTCCACGATGGACGGGTCAGCGACGACCTCCGCCGGGACAGGCAGGTCCGCCGCGCGACACCAGGTCAAGAACTCCACCCCAGCCCCCTCGCCCACCAGGCCCACCGCCAGCGCCTCGCGGGCGGCAGCATCATCGTCACGCACGTGCGCCAGGGCACGGGCGAGCATGTCCCAGGTGCGCCGCGACGGCCACGCCCCGCCGGTGGCGGCGGCGTCACGAGGGAACACGTGCAGCAGGTCCGGGCGCACGTTGAGGAAACCGACCACCGCCGCGACGCTCGCCTGACGACGCAGCTTGTCCGCCGCGACAGCCCGCGACGCGGGGGGAGCCGACCACCCCGCCGTCATTCCCTCCGCCCACGACTGCGGGCTGGGGTCGTAGGCCAGGTGACAGAACCGGTTAGCCAGCGGCGGGGACAACTCCCACCCGTCGGCGGCGCGGTCGGGCGGGTTCGCGCCCGCGACCACCCGGACCTCGCCGGGCAGCACCAGGTCGCCCACGGTCTTGTCCAGGGCCACCGACAGCAGCGCCGCCTGCACCGCAGGCGGACAGGTCGTCAACTCATCCAGGAACAGGTAACCCGCTCCCGCCTCCACCAGGCGACGCGCCCACGCGGGCGGGGACATGACGACACCGCTCGCACCGACCACGGGCAAGCCCGCAATGTCGGCAGGCTCCCGGATCGACCCCAGCACCGTCTCGCACGGCAACCCCTCCGCGCTCGCCAGACCCCGCACGAGCGAGGACTTCCCCATGCCAGGGTCCGACAGCAGCAGCACGGGCACCTGCGCCCGCCCGCACGCATCGATCACCGTCACCGTGGAAGCCAGGTCGGCAGCGATCGAAAGATCAGTAGCAGCAGTCATTCTCAGGACTCCTAGGACCAGCGAGGGAGTCACCCCCGCAACGAGTGGACACCAACCAACGTAGGCAGCCCCACTCCCACCGACAAGCCATAACACCGGCACAAGTGCCGCGTTCACAGCGCCGCGAAAGGGGTCGGCGCCGAGGTGCCGACCCCCTTTGCTGCAAGCCCTGTCAGACGGTCTCGGAGACCTCCACCGGCTCCACCTCGCAGGCACCCTCCAGCGCCCCGTAAAGCGTCTGCACAGCCTTCAGCACCCGCCCCGCCGTCTCCTTCAACACGTCGGCGGGGGCGCACTCGCACCACCCCGCCAGATACCCGGTCGACGACGCCGACGTGTCCAGCCCCAGCAGCCCCGCAACCACGTAGGCCGTGGACTCCGCCTCCACCTCAAAGCGCCCCCGGTGCTGCCGGTAGTCCTCGAGCGCCTCGATGTGACCCAAGACGATGTGAGCCGCCTCGTGCACGATCACCGACGCCGCGTGCGCCTCCGACAACCTCGCGTCGACCACCACCCGGTGCCCCTCCAGCGGCGTCGTGTAGCCGTCCTGACCGGTCCAGATGACCTCCCGTGACACGGTCCACCCCAGCTCACCGAGGTAGGACGCCACGCGGTCGAAGATACGACCCTCGTCCGCGCCAGCCAGCCGCGTGACAGGGCGCTCCTCGAAGACCAGGGACGCACCCTCGATCGGATCCGTCTGGGAGATGTCGAACACCGACACCGGCCGGAACACCACCCCCCGGCTCGTCTTCTCCTCCCCCGTGTGCTCATCGGTCCGCGTCGAGGTGAACTCCCGGGGCCCGAAAATCCGAATGCCCTTCTCCCCCTTGCGCACCTGCCTGCCCAGCCGCCGCCAGGTGCGATATCCCGCAACACGCGTCGCGTCCGGGCGGGCCGACAGGATCAGCATGACGTTGGGGACTGCTGCAGGGGTAGG
>NZ_DLOE01000016.1:0-73997 GCF_002479615.1 Arsenicicoccus sp. UBA7492
CCCCGCCGGGGGTAGAGGCATCAGCCTGGCGAACGAACGCCGGCCGATGCCTCTACCCCCGGTAGGTCTGTCCGCCTGGCGTGCCAACCCAGGAGGACGTGACTACCTGAGGTAGGTCTAGATGTCGACGGTGAGCTCGTGGCGGGGGTTGAGGTCGTCGGGGCCGCCGTAGTTGCCTCCGGGCGTGACGATCGTGCCCGCCTCGCCCTCGATCATGGCGGCCACGTCCTGCAGCCGGCCGATGCCCGCGAGATCACCGGTGAGCTCCACGAACCGGCACACAGCCTCGACCTTGGGGCCCATCGACCCCGCGGGCAGGTCCATCGCCCGCAGCATCCCCGGCGTCGCGCGCGTGATCGGCCGCTCGTCGTCCGTGCCGAAGCCCTCGACCACGTGCGCCACGTCGGTGAGGATGAACAGCGCGTCCGCCTCGAGCGCCTCGGCGAGCCGCCCGGCGGTGAGGTCCTTGTCGACGACCGCCTCGACGCCCTTGAGCTTGCCCTTGTCGTCACGGATGACGGGTATGCCGCCACCGCCCGCACAGACCACCACCGCACCCGACGACAGCAGCAGCCGGATGATGCGGGTCTCGACGATGCGCTGCGGCGTCGGCGAGGCGACCACGCGGCGCCAGCCCTTGGTGTCCTGCTTGACCTCCCAGCCGCGCTCCTCGGCCTTGGAGCGCGCCTCGGCCTCGGTGTAGGTCTCGCCGACGAACTTGGTGGGGTCCTTGAACGCCGGGTCGTGCGCCATGACCAGGGTCTGGTTGACCATCGCGGCGACCTGGCGGCCGGGCAGGGCGTTCTGCAGGGACTGCAGCAGCCAGTAGCCGATCATCCCCTGCGTCTGCGCCCCCAGGGCGTCGAAGGGGAAGGGCTCGGACAGGTTGGGGTCGTTGGCGGACTCCAGCGCCAGCACCCCGACCTGCGGGCCGTTGCCGTGGGTGATCACCAGCTCGTGCTCCTCCGCGAGCGGCGCGAGGGCCCGGGCCGCGGCCTTGGCGCGCTCGAGCTGCGTGGACGCGTCGGGCTTCTCGCCCCGCTCGAGCAGGGCGTTGCCGCCGAGGGCGACGACGATGCGCACGAGTCAGTCCCCCAGGGTGGCGACCATGACCGCCTTGATCGTGTGCATGCGGTTCTCCGCCTGGTCGAAGACGATCGACGCCTCGGACTCGAAGACCTCGTCGGTGACCTCGAGGGCCTCCATGCCGGTGGCCTGGAAGATGTCCTCCCCCACCTTGGTGGCCCGGTCGTGGAAGGCCGGCAGGCAGTGCATGAACTTGACCTGCGGGTTGCCTGTCGCCTCCATCGTGGCCTTGTTGACCTGGTAGTCCTTGAGCAGCGCGATCCGCTCGTCCCAGACCTCCTTGGGCTCACCCATCGACACCCACACGTCGGTGTAGAGGAAGTCCGCGCCGCGCACCCCCGCCTCGACGTCGTCGGTGATCGTGATGCGGGCACCGGTCTGCTCCGCGATCCCGCGCGCCAAGGCGACGACCTCCTCGGTGTTCTGCAGCGACGTCGGCGCGACCATGCGCACGTCCATCCCGGCCATGGCGCCGGACACCAGCAGCGAGTTGCCGACGTTGTTGCGCGCGTCACCGAGATAGGCGAAGGCGATCTGCGACAGCGGCTTGTCCGAGTGCTCGGTCATCGTGAGCTGGTCGGCGAGCATCTGGGTGGGGTGCCACTCGTCGGTCAGGCCGTTCCACACCGGGACGCCCGCGAACTCCCCGAGCGTCTCGACGAGCGACTGCGCGAAGCCGCGGTACTCGATGCCGTCATACATGCGCCCCAGCACCCGCGCGGTGTCCTTCATCGACTCCTTGTGCCCGATCTGCGAGCCCGTGGGCTCGAGGTAGGTCACCCCCGCGCCCTGGTCGTACGCCGCGACCTCGAAGGCGCAGCGCGTCCGGGTCGAGGTCTTCTCGAAGATCAGCGCGATGTTCTTGCCCCGCAGCCGCGGCTGCTCGGTGCCGGCGTACTTCGCGGCCTTGAGGTCCGCGGACAGCTTCAGCAGGTGCTTCCACTCCGCGGGGGTGAAGTCCACCTCCTTGAGGAAGTTGCGGTGGCGCAGGGTGAACGACATCAGATGTCCTCTCGCTCGATGGGGCAGCTCATGCAGCGCGGGCCGCCACGGCCCCGGCCCAGCTCGCTCCCCTTGATGGTGACCACCTCGACACCGTTGTCGCGCAGGTGGTCGTTGCTCGTGGTGTTTCGCTCGTAGGCGATCACCACGCCGGGCCGGACGGTGAGCACGTTGCAGCCGTCGTCCCACTGCTCCCGCTCCGCCGCCGCCAGGTCCTGGTCGGCGGTCAGGGTGCGGATGTCGTCGAGGCCGATCGCTCTTGCGATCGCCCTGTGCATGTCCTCGGGTGCGTGGGACCGGACCCGCAGCCGGCCGGGTTCGTCCCCCGGGGTCAGGGTGTATGCCGGGAGCATCCCCAGCCCGGCGTACTTCGTGAAGGTGTGCTCGTCGACCATCGACATGACGGTGTCGAGATGCATCATCGCGCGTCCCTGCGGCATGGCGATCGCGACGACGCTGGTGGCGGCTTGCGCTTTGAACAGCTGCTGCGCCAGCCGCTCCACCGCCTGGGGGGTCGTGCGCTCCGACATACCGACGAGGACCCCGCCTCGCCCCAGCACGTGCACGTCGCCGCCCTCCATCGAGGCCAGCCCGGTGCCGAGGCCGTCCGACCAGCGGGTGAGGGAGTGGTCGCCGCCGGACAGCTCCGGGTGCCAGTGGTAGATCGCCTCGTAGTGCAGGGACTCGCGCACGCGCGCCGTCATGCGCATCGAGTTGATCGACACCCCGCCGTAGACCCAGCAGGTCGTGTCCCGCGTGAACAGGTGGTTGGGCAGCGGCGCCAGCACGAACTGGTCGCGCCCCATCGAGTGCAGGACCAGCGAGGCGGGCTCGTGCGGCATACGGCCGAGCATCTCCTGCTTGGTGATCCCGCCGATGAGGACCGAGGCGAGCTCCCCGGAGCCCATGCCCGACAGGACCTCGAGCATCGGGTCGATGGCCTGCGGGCCGAAGACCTCGTCGTCGAGGAGGTGGTCGAACAGGAACTGGCGGGCGGCCGGGTGCTCGAGCGTCTCGGTCAGGATGTCCTGCAGGTAGAGGACCTCCACGTCGAGGTCGCGCAGCGCCTGGGCGAACTCGTCGTGCTCCTTCTGCGCCTCCTCGAACCACGGCAGGTCGTCGAAGAGCAGGGCCTCCTTGTTGCTCGGCGTGAGGCGCGCCAGCTCACGGTCGGGGCGGTGCAGCAGCACCCGGCGGAGCTGGCCGACCTCGGAGCCGACGTAGGCTCTGCGCTCGCTCGTCATCTGGGTTCCCTCGCTCGCTGGTTCTGGGTGGATCGCCCCTCGCTCGAAGGCTTCCCCGCCGTGGTCCGCCCCTATCAAAGCGCAGAGCGGGCCCTGCGCCTACACCGGGGAGGGTGCCGATCTCGCTGGTCAGAGCGGGTGGTGAGTGTTCATGCTGCACCGGGTCGAGCGGCACACGGTATGCCGCAGATAGGTATGCGCGGCAGCGCATCTCGTCAGGTGAGGCGCACCCGGTCGTCGATCGACGTGCGGGGAGGCATACGGTGTATGCCGTGCCTCACCCATCGGCACGCTGGCCCCCGACGGCGTGGGCCACCGCACGACCCATCAGAGAGGAAGGCCACCACTCATGGCCACGATCGACGAGACCACCCCAGCACCGACCAGACCCTCGTCCAGGGACGACCGAGGATTCGTCGGGCACCCGAAGGGCCTGGCCTGGTTGTTCCAGGTCGAGTTCTGGGAGCGGTTCTCGTACTACGGGATGAAGGCCATCCTCCTGTACTTCATCATCGCCACGGTCGGCGAGGGCGGCCTGGGGATGGAGAAGTCGACCGGCGAGGCGATCGTCGCGACCTACGGCGCCGCCGTCTACCTGCTGGCCATCCCCGGCGGGCTCGCCGCGGACCGGCTGCTGGGCGCCTGGAGGTCCACGCTCTACGGCGGCATCATCATCATGGCCGGCCACATCTGCCTGGCCCTGCCGACCGTCGCGACCGCGTGGCTCGGCATCTGCCTGGTCGCCATCGGCACCGGGTTCATCAAGCCCAACCTGTCGACGATGGTCGGTGAGCTCTACGACCGCGACGACCCCCGCCGCGACGGTGGCTTCCAGATCTTCTACATGTCGATCAACATCGGCGCCTTCCTGTCCCCCCTGATCGTCGGCTTCCTGCAGGGCCGCTGGGGCTACCACGTCGGCTTCTCCGCCGCGGCCGTCGGCATGGGCTTCGCGATCCTGTCCTTCGTCGCCGGCAAGAAGGCCCTGCACGGCATCGGCTCCACCGTCCCCAACCCCCTGACCGGCAAGGACGGCGCCCGCGTCGCCGGCGTCGCGGTCGGCGTGGTGGTGGGCACCGCGGTGCTGTACCTCCTGTTCAACGCCCTCGAGGGCGGCGCGACCACCGCGGCCATCGTCGACACCGTCGCGGCGCTGTCGATCATCGCGGCCGTCGGCTACTTCGTCATGATGTTCCGCAGCCCCAAGGTCGACGCGACCGAGCGCAGCCACCTCGCCGCCTACATCCCGCTGTGGGTCGGCGGGGCGCTGTTCTTCATGATCTTCGAGCAGGCCGCCGTCAAGATGGCGAGCTTCGCCAAGAACAACACCCAGCTCGAGGTCGGCGGCGGCTTCACCGTCAACCCGGCGTGGTACCAGTCGATCAACCCCTTCGCGATCGTCATCCTCGCCCCGATCGTGGGCTGGTTCTTCACCCGTCGCGCCGGCCGCTTCCCGCAGACGCCGGCCAAGTTCGCGCTGTCGGTCACCCTCATCGGCCTGTCCGCCATGGTGATGGGCTGGGCCTTCGGCACCTGGACCGGCGGCTCCGCGCTCGCGCCGTTCTACTTCCTCGGTCTCGTCTTCGTCATGCAGACGGTCGCCGAGCTGTTCCTGTCCCCGGTCGGGCTGTCCGCCACGACGATGCTGGCCCCCAAGGCCTTCGCCAGCCAGGCCATGGCGCTCTGGCTGCTGACCTCGGCCGTCGGCCAGGGCATCGCCGCGCTGCTCATCAAGGGGATGGCCGGCCTGTCCGACGCGGCCTTCTACTACACCCTCGGCGGCATGACGCTGGCCTGCGCGGTCATCCTGTTCGCGCTCGTGCCGTGGACGCAGCGCAAGATGAAGGACGTCGAGGACATGCGGCGCGAGGCCTCCGACGCGGCGCGCGCAGCCCGGGCGCACTGACGGCGCCCCACCCGCAGCGGCGCTCGCTAGAGTGCCGCCCATGCGCAGACTGACCGAGCGGCAGGAGCACCTGGTCGAGGTGCTCCTGCTGCTCGGTCTGTCCCTGGGCTCCTCCGCGATCTACTCGATCCTGCGGATCATCGAGCGGACCACCCGCGAGGTCGCCCTCAACCAGCAGACCTCCACCCTCAACCAGTCGGTCACCCCCGACCGCCCCTGGCTCGACCTCGCCTACCAGCTGACCGGGATCGCCCTCGGCGTGGTCGCCCCCGCGATGGCGATCTTCCTGCTGCGGCACCGCCGCCCACCCGCCGACCCGCGCATCGGGTGGGACCGGCGTGAGCCGGGCCGCGACGCCGCGCACGGCGCCCTCCTGGCGGCGGGGATCGGCATACCGGGCCTGGGTCTGTATCTCCTCGGCCGCCACCTCGGGATCACCACCGAGGTGGTCGCGGCCGACCTCACCTCGACCTGGTGGACGATCCCGGTGCTCGTGCTGGCGGCGGTGCAGAACTCCGTGCTCGAGGAGGTCGTCGTCGTCGCCTACCTCCTCGCGCGACTGCGCCAGGCCGGTATGCCGGACCGCCTGGCGCTCGTGCTGTCCGCCCTCCTGCGCGGGAGCTACCACCTTTACCAGGGCTTCGGGGCGTTCCTCGGCAACGCCGTGATGGGCCTGGTGCTGGGCGCCTACTACCAGCGGCGCGGCCGGGTCATGCCGCTCGTCGTCGCGCACACGCTGCTCGACGTGGTCGCCTTCGTCGGCTACACGCTCGCCAAGGGCCGTCTCGGCTGGCTCTGACCCTCTCGGCACGCTCCTGGCTCGTCGTACGCCGGTAATCGATGCAGGACTAACGTCACATCACCCGAATGCCCTCCAATAGTTACGCTTCCGGCGCACTGCGACCTGTGCGTCACGGACGGCGTCGGGTGCAGAACCCGTCGCACGCCCGACGCCCGCAGTCCTGGGAGGTGTCCCGTGTCGCAGACCTACGGCCGTCACCGCGGCAGCTCCAGCGACCGGGTGGGCAACGTCGCCGCC
The DNA here is from genome assembly GCF_002479615.1 of Arsenicicoccus sp. UBA7492. NCBI lineage: Bacteria > Bacillati > Actinomycetota > Actinomycetes > Micrococcales > Intrasporangiaceae > Arsenicicoccus > Arsenicicoccus sp. UBA7492. Next base: position 6,278 of record NZ_DLOE01000016.1, read on the forward strand.
GCCATCATCGCCCTCGCCGCCCTCGGCGGGGTGGGGGGTCGTGGCCGTGCAGGGGCGCGCCGGCTCGGGGACCGGGGACGGTCGGGGAGCCACGGCCGGGGGTGCAGGGGCCGACGGGTTCGCGGCAGGCCGAGGTCCGCACGTGCGACGACGCCACCACGATCTATGCCTCCCCCGCCCTGACCGACGCCCTCGCCCAGGTCGCCGACGACTATCGCGTCGCGCAGCGATCGGCCTGCGCCCGGGTGGCGGTGCAGCAGGCCGCGGGGCCCGCCGCACTCCCCGGGCTGCTCTCCTCGGACCGGGCCGCGCTGTGGCTCGCCCGGTCCGAGGGGGACGTCGCCGCCCTCCCCAGCTCCGTGAGGCGCACCGCCCCGCAGCTGGTCGCCAGCACCCCCGTCGTCCTCGCGATGCCCTCGGCCATGGCCGACACGGGCACCTGGGGCTGGCCACCCGGCCGCTCACCCCCGACGCCTGGCGTTCGTGGATGCTGGGGCGGTCGACCTGGGCCCAGACCGGGCACCCCGAGTGGGCGTCCTTCTCGATCCGTATGGCGGACCCGGCGACCAGCCCCACCGCTGCCATCGGGTTCGGAGCCATGATCACCCTCGCCAACGGCGGGCCGCTCGCCAAGGCGCCGGACTACGCGGAGCCGAGCGACAAGGACCTCGCCGTCATCAAGGTCGAGCACCGCATCACCTCGCTCGCCGGCAACGACGGGGACGTGCTCCCTGACCAGGACGACACCCTCTCCGAGGTGACCTCCCGCGCCTCGGCCTATGTCACCACCGAGAGGGCCGTCGCCGCGGACAACGCCGTGGACCCGACGGTGCCGCTGGCCGCCGTCCCCCTCGCCGGCGGCGCCGCCTCCGTGCCGCTGTCGGTGCTGGGGGTGGGAGCGACCGCCGACGACGCTCCGGGCGCTGCCTCGGCGCGGGGGTTCCGGGCCTACCTCACCTCGGCGTCCGGCCTGGCCGCCCTGCGCGCGGCCAGCCTGAGGGCGCCCGACGGCGCCGCGCCCACCGATCACCCCGCCGGCGTCGCCTATGCCGCGCCGCTGCGTCCCGCCGCCGTGCCGCTGCCCGTGCTGCAGCAGACCGTGCAGGCCTGGCGGGGCATGCACTCCCGCATCTCCTCGATGGTGCTCGTGGACGCCTCGGGGTCGATGAACCAGCACCTCGCCGGCGGGGCGACGAGCCGCATCGACCTGGTCCGCGGCCTCGTCGGCAACGTCTACCAGACCGCGTCGCCCCGGGCCCGCTCCGGCGTGTGCTTCTTTCACACCTCCAACGAACTCGGGACACCCCTGATCGAGCGCCCCACCGACCTCGCCGTCAACGAGAGCGCCGACGCCGGCCGCCAGCACATCGACGTCGTGGTGCAGGCCATGAGCAACGTCACCATCAAGGGTGGGACGCCCCTCTACCAGGCCGTCCGCGAGGCCTACGCCTACACCCTCGACGAGTACGACCCCGGCTACGTCAACCAGCTCGTGATCCTGTCCGACGGCGCAAACCGCGACACCACCAGCCCGGACACGCTCGGCCAGCTCCTCACCTACCTCAACGAGGCCAAGGACCCCCAGCGACCCGTCAGGATCATCTGCCTGGGCTACGGCGCCGAGGCAGACATGGGGGCGTTGCAGGCCATCGCCAGCGCCACCGGTGGCCGTGCGGCCCAGGTCAACAGCCCGTCCGAGATGAAGGCGGCCGTCAACCTGGCGCTCTTCTCGCTCTGACCCCCGCCGCGCGCCTCCGCACCCGTCACGGTGACGGCACAACCTGGCCCCCAGCTCACAGATGCGGGGCCCGGCGTCGGGCATGACGGAGGCCCGGCCCCCGCGTGGGGAGCCGGGCCTTCGTCGTGGCTACCTGTCGTCGAGCAGGGCTCGACGGGTCAGATCAGGCTGATCAGCGACCGACCTTGCCGTCGTTGTCGCGGTCCAGCTTGTCCTTGATCTTGTCGCCGAGGCCGACCTTGCCGTCGTTGTCGTTGCCGACCCCGTCACGCAGGCCACCCTCGCGGACGCCGCCCTCGCGCTCGACCTCGATCTCCTCCTTGCGGACGTCCTCGGTGACGCGCTGCTGCTCGGTCACCGTCTCCTTGCCCAGGGAGACCTGCTCCTTGGCCACGACGTCCTTGTCGACGACGACCTCGTCGGCCTTGAGGCGGACCTCGGCGGTCTCGTCGCCACCGATGCGGCCGCCCTCACCGTCACGGATGGGGGTGCGCTCGACGCGGACCTCCTCGTGGGTCACCGGGACCGTGACCGACTCGCGCTCGGTGCGGACGTGCTTGCGCAGGCGCACACGGCCGGCCTCGCGCTCGCGGGTCCCGACCCGCAGCTCCTCCTCGGAGCGGGTCATCGTGTTGTCGCCCTGGGTGCGGTCGCGGTCGGCCAGGGGACGACCAGCGGTCGCGTCGGCGTCGCCGTCAGCGCCGTGGTCGTTGCGGCCGGCAGTGGCGTCCGCGTCGCCGTCAGCGCCGTGGTCGTTGCGGCCGGCAGTGGCGTCCGCGTCGCCGTCAGCGCCGTGGTCGCCGCCACGGGTGCCGGCAGCGGCGTAGCCCTCGTCGTAGTCGTGGCCGTAGTAGCGGTAGAGCTCGCGCTCCTCGTCGGCGTCCAGGTGACGGTCGGCGTCCACGCGGGGGGCGTCCTTGACCTTGTCCTTGGAGAACGGGACGCGGATGGTGTCGCCATCGACCTGCGCGTCGTCGAGCGGGATGAAGGTGTTGGACGTGCCGAACAGGCCGGTGTTGACGGTCACCCAGGACGGGTTGCCGGTGCGGTCGTCGTTGTAGACGTCGCCGACCTTGCCGATCTTGTCGCCGTTGTTGTCGACGACGGTGCCGTTGAGGACCTGCTCGATGTGCTCGTTGGAGAACATGGTGGGGTTCCGCCTTTCGTTGGTTACCAAGTGCCGGATGACGCCGTCGCCGTGGACGACGGTGCCCCGCTGCTCGTAACTTGCCCAGGCCCGTCAGGCGGCAAACCCCCGAGTCCAAAAAATCTCGATACGGTCACGTGGCCACGTCTGCGCAGGTCACTGGCCTGCGGACGGCGCCCGATGCGCCGCGAGCACGGGCGGCGGCGGCTCCGAGACGGCGCGGACGACGGGCCTCAGGTCCAGCCACCACTGGTCCTTGGGACGACGGTGCGCCATGTCCATGAGCTCGAGCATCCGCGCCATGGGCGTGGCCTGCACCCGGCCCGCGACGAGGCCGACCAGCTGCGCCTCGCGGCCCCCTGCGGCGAGCTGCTCGGTCAGCAGGTCCACCGCGTGCGCCACGAGCCGCGTCGCCAGCACCCGGTCGAAGGGCGAGGGGTCGCCGCCCTGCTGGAGGTGACCGAGGACCGCCTGGCGCACGTCATACCTCTCCTGCCCCTCCTGGTCGAGGAGACGGGCGAGGAAGTCCGTCGTGTACTGCTCGCTCGCGCGCTCGTTGCGGATGGCGAGGTAGAGGCGTCGCCCGGCATCGAAGGAGGACCGGAGCCGACGCACGTCGTCCTGCAGGTCGTCGAGGGTGATGCCCTCCTCGTGGAGGTAGACGCGCTCGGCGCCGCTCGCCAGCCCGCTCATCAGCGCGAGGTAGCCGCAGTAGCGCCCCATCGTCTCGACCACGAAGCAGCGCCGTCGCGCGGAGGCGGACTGCTTGATCCGGTCGACGGCCTCGACGATCGCGTTGAGCGCGGTGTCGGTGCCGATGGCCAGCTCGGACCCCGGCAGGTTGTTGTCGATCGAGGCGGGGACGCACACCACCGGGATGCGGAAGGCCGGGTACCGGTCCCGCTCCTCCCACAGGCGGTGCGCCCCCTGGTAGCCGTTCCAGCCGCCGACGACCAGCAGCGCGTCGACGCGGGCGGCTTCCAGGCTGCGACCGATGGCATAGAGGTCCTCGATCTCGGGGACCGTGCGGCGGATCCCCAGCTCGGCACCCCCGATGGAGGTCCATCCCTCGACGTCGCCCCAGGTCAGCTCCTGCACCTGGCCGTCGCGCAGGCCGGGGAAGCCGCCGCGCACGCCGAGCATCGTGTGCCCGCGGTCGATCCCGAGGCGCACGGCGGCGCGGGCGGCGGTGTTCATGCCGGGGGCGAGCCCGCCGGCGTGCAGGATCGCGACGCGTCGGGGCGACTCGCCCTCAGCCAGGGCGGGGACCGGCGGTTCCGACATCTCGGTGAAGACCTGGGTCATCTCGGTGAACGACCCTCCCCGCAGCCGCATCGCCTCCGCGTAGTCGCCACCGGCGATGGCCGCCGGGACCTCCCGGGTGCGCTCGACGGCCTCCATGAGGGGGACCTTGGCGATGCGGTTGCCCCGTATGCCGACCACGTGGGCCACCGACCCCGGGGTCGCCGCCAGGACCTCCTCGGCCGCGGCGTAGCCCAGCCAGGTCGACGCCCACCGGTCGAAGGCGCTGGGCCGGCCACCCCGCTGCACGTGCCCGAGGATCGTCACGCGGGTGTCCTCGTCGAGGCGTTGCTCGATCGTGTCGCGCACGTACGCCGCCGTGATGGGGTTGCCCTCGCGGTCCTGGGCGCCCTCGGCCACCACGACGATCGAGTCCCGGCGACCGGCCGCGCGCCCGCGCCGCAGCTCGGCGCACATGCGGTCCTCCCAGCCGTCGGCGGGCGGGTTCTCGGGGATGAGGGCGTAGTCGCAGCCGCCCGCGATGGCGCTCATCAGCGTGAGGTAGCCGCAGTGCCGGCCCATCACCTCGACCACGAAGCTGCGCTGGTGGCTGGCCGCCGTGCTGGCGATGGCGTCGATCGCGTCCACGATCCGGTGCAGGGCGCTGTCGGCGCCGATGGTCATGTCGGTGCCGACGAGGTCGTTGTCGATGGACCCGACGAGGCCCGCGGTCATCAGGGCCGGGTGGGCGTCGGCGAGCGCCTGCTCGACCCGCCCCGTCTCGACGAGCTCGGCGAGCAGCCCGGGCCACTCCTGGCGGAACAGGTCCAGGCCGCTCAGCGACCCGTCCCCACCGATGACGATCAGCCGGTCGATGCCGCGCTCCACGAGGTTGGCGGCGGCGCGCAGCCGGCCCGCGCGCTCGCGGAAGTCTTTGCTGCGGTAGGTCCCGATCATGGTGCCGCCGCGGTGCAGGACGTTGCCGACGTCGTCCCAGCCGACCTGGCGGATGCCGTCGCCGCCGTCGACCATGCCCTGGTAGCCCTCGAAGATCGCGAAGACCTCGGCCCCGAGGTGAAGGGCGGTGCGGACGGCGCCGCGCACCGCGGCGTTCATGCCCTGCGCGTCACCGCCGCTCGTCAGGACGGCGATGCGGGGGACGGTCTCCACGGGGCTACCTCCGGCTGCGTGCGCGACTGGGCTGACGGTCCACGTCCACGACGGGGCGGACGGTCCTCGCCTCCATCCAACCGTGCCCGCCCGGGCGCCGCGCCCCGAGGGGGGTGATACGCGTTCGTCCGGGCTGGTGAGGCCCACTAACCTGGGACCCATGGTTGCCCCGATCGACGCCCTCGCCCCGGCCGTGCAGTCCGCCCTCGTCGCCGCGTTCGGCGAGGACGTGCGAGGGGCGGACCCGGTGGTGCGACCCAGCCAGTTCGCCGACGTGCAGGTGAACGCCGCCATGGCCCTGGCCAAGCGGCTCGGCCGCAAGCCGCGCGACGTCGCCGACGCGATCGTCGAGCACCTCGAGACGGGCGACCTCATCGCGTCCGCCGAGGTCAGCGGCCCGGGCTTCATCAACGTGACCTTCAGCGACGCGTGGATCGCCCAGCAGGTGCAGGCCGCCCAGGCGGACCCGCGGCTCGGCGTGGCCACCCAGCCGGCCGAGGTCATCCCGATCGACTACTCCGCGCCCAACGTCGCCAAGGAGATGCACGTCGGCCACCTGCGCACGACGATCATCGGCGACTCGCTCGCCCGCACCCTCGAGCACCTCGGCCACACAGTCATCCGGCAGAACCACGTCGGCGACTGGGGCACCCCCTTCGGGATGCTGGTCGAGCACCTACTCGAGGTCGGCGAGGACTCCCCGGAGGCGCACGTCGTCGAGACCGACCCCAACGCGTTCTACCAGGCAGCCCGCGCGAAGTTCGACGGGTCCGAGGACTTCGCGACGCGCGCCCGTGCCCGGGTCGTCCGGCTGCAGGCCGGCGACCCCGAGACGCTGCGGCTCTGGGGCAAGCTCTACGACCTGTCCAAGGTCTACTTCAACAAGGTCTACTCCACCCTCGGCGTGACCCTCACCGACGACGACCTGGCCGGTGAGTCGTCGTACAACGAGGACCTCCCCGGTATCTGCGCCGACCTCGAGGCCAAGGGCATCGCGACCATGGACGACGGCGCGCTCGTCGTCTTCCTCCCCGGCTTCACCGGCCGCGAGGACAAGCCCGTCCCGCTGTTCATCCGCAAGTCCGACGGCGGCTACGGCTACGGCACCACCGACCTGGCGACGGTCAAGCACCGCGTCGAGGACCTGCACGCCGACCGGATCCTGTATGTCGTGGGCGTGACCCAGAGCCTGCACCTGCAGATGGTCTACGAGACCGCGCGGCAGGCGGGCTACCTGCCGAAGGACCCCGCCGAGGTGCAGGTCGAGCACGTCAAGATCGGGTCGGTCCTCGGCGAGGACCGCAAGATCCTCAAGACCCGGTCCGGCGCCCCCCTGCGCCTCATGTACCTCCTCGACGAGGCCGTGCAGCACGCCCGCGCCTACATCGACGAGGCGCGCCCCGAGCTCCCCGAGCAGGAGCGGGCCGGCATCGCGCGGATGGTCGGCATCGGCGGCGTGAAGTATGCCGACCTGTCGGTCGCCCACGACTCGGACTACGTCTTCGACCTCGACCGGATGCTCGCGCTCACCGGCAACACCGGCCCCTACCTGCAGTACGCCACGGCCCGGCTGCGGTCCATCCTGCGCAGCGCCGGCGTGGACCCCGAGGCGCAGGACGCCCCCGTGCTCGTCACCGAGCCCGCCGAGCGCGAGCTGGCCCTCAAGCTCCTCGACCTCGACGGCGTCCTGGCGCAGGTCGGCGCGATCTACGAGCCGCACCGCCTGTGCACCTACCTCTTCGAGCTGGCCCAGACCTTCTCGTCGTTCTACGAGGCGTGCCCGGTGCTCAAGGCGGACGACGAGCAGACCCGGGCGTCGCGCCTGACGCTGTGCGCCCTCACGCTCCGCACCCTCGTGCAGGGCCTGGACCTGCTCGGCGTGGAGGCTCCCGAGCGCATGTGACCGACCCCACGTGGGGCGGGCTCTCGGCATACGGCCCAGTCCCCCGCAGGGGGCAGGGTGAGGTTAGCCTGTGTGCCATGGCTCAGAAGCGCCCCCACGTGGTGATCATCGGATCCGGATTCGGCGGGCTCTTCGCCGCCCAGGAGCTCAAGGACGCCGACGTCGACGTGACGATCGTCGGCAAGACCGTCTACCACCTGTTCCAGCCCCTGCTGTACCAGGTCGCCACCGGCATCCTCAGCCCCGGCGAGATCGCTCCCAGCACGCGCGAGGTGCTCAAGGGCCAGCGCAACGCCAAGGTCATCATGAGCGAGGTCACCAGCATCGACGTCGACGCCCGCACGGTGACGGCCGAGGCGCTGCAGCACGAGACGACCCTGCACTACGACTACCTGATCGTGGCCGCCGGCGCCGGCCAGTCCTACTTCGGCAACGACCACTTCGCGGTCTACGCCCCCGGGATGAAGACCATCGACGACGCCCTCGAGCTGCGCGCCCGCATCTTCGGCGCCTTCGAGGTCGCCGAGCTGTCCGAGGACCCGGCCGAGCGCGAGCGGCTGATGACCTTCGTGGTCGTCGGGGCCGGACCGACCGGCGTCGAGATGGCCGGACAGATCAAGGACCTTGCGACCAACACCCTCAAGGGCAACTTCCGCTCCATCGACTCCACGCAGGCCCGCGTGATCCTCATCGACGGGGCCCCTGCCGTCCTCGGGGCGTTCGGCGACAAGCTGTCCAGCCGCGCCAAGGCCGAGCTCGAGCGCATCGGCGTGGAGGTCATCCTCGACGCCCTGGTCACCGACGTGAACTCGGAGTCCGTGACCTACAAGCGCAAGGACGGCTCGACCGAGCGCATCGGCGCCGTCTGCAAGGTGTGGGCGGCCGGCGTCCAGGCCAGCCCCCTCGGAGCCACCCTCGGCAGGCAGACGGGCGCCGAGGTGGACCGGGCCGGCCGCATCTCGGTCAACCCCGACCTGACGCTGCCGGGGCACCCCGAGATCTTCGTCGTCGGCGACATGATGAGCCTCGACAAGCTGCCCGGCGTCGCGCAGGTCGCGATCCAGGGTGGCCAGCACGCCGCCCGCGCGGTCGCCTCCGACCTGGCCGGCGCCCGCGACACCTCGCCGTTCCAGTACAAGGACCGCGGGTCGATGGCCGTGATCAGCAAGTTCGGCGCCATCGCGAGCATCGGCAAGATCAAGCTGACGGGCTTCCCGGCGTGGCTGGCCTGGCTGTTCGTGCACCTCATCAACATCGTGGGCTTCAAGCACCGGGTGACGACGCTGATGCACTGGGCCATCGCGTTCCTGTCCACGGGTCGGGCCGAGCGCACGACCACGCGCCAGCAGCTCGTCGGACGCCTCGCGGTGAGCCAGCTCGGCAGCCAGTTCCAGCCGACGATCGGCGGCGTGCGCCTGCCCCTCGAGCAGCCCTACGACCCCGAGGCCGCCGACCGCCGCACCCGCTGACCCGCCCCCGGCCGAGGCATCGACCGGCCTACGTCCCCCAGGCGGGTGTGACGGAGGCCGGTCGATCTGTCTGCGGCGGCTCCGCCGGGCCCCGCCGGGCGCAACGGGTGGACTCCGCCACCGTCATCGGTGGTCGAACCCACCCGTTCCTGTGCGGGGTCGCGGACGGTGGACCGTGGTCAGACGGGGCGCTCGGCGCCGCGGCGCTCCTCGAGGTGCTTCATGGCGGGCGTCGCCAGCACGCCGTGCACCATCACGCTCACCACGATCGCAAAGGTCACCGTCGCCCACAGCGCCTTCTGCTCCGGCCACTCGTGCTGAGCCGTCGCGAAGGCCATGTAGAACACGGAGCCGATGCCGCGGACGCCGAACATCGCGGTCACGACCTTCTCGCGCGAGCCCAGCTGCTTGGTGCCGATCAGCGAGACCCAGCCGCACAGGGGGCGGATGACGAGCACGAGGGCGACGGCGACGAGCATGCCCTGCCAGCTCAGCGCCGACAGCTGCCCCGACGACAGGGAGGCGCCGAGCAGCAGGAGGATCAGCAGCGTCAGCACGGACTCGACGTGCTCGATGGCGTCGTGGAGCCGGCCGTGGTACTCGTGGCCGCGCTCGGCAGCGCGCAGCGTCACCGCGCAGACGAACACGGCGAGGAAGCCGTAGCCGTGCAGGACCTCGGCCAGTCCGTAGACGGTGGCGACCAGCGCCAGCCCGAGCATCGGCTCACCGACGTCCGCGAGGCGCAGGTTGTCCCACTGCGCGCGGAACGCCACCTTGCCGAAGACCCAGCCGCCCGCCAGCCCGACGAGCGCGCCGATGGCGATCTTGCCGACCAGCTCCATCCCGATCCAGTGCCAGCCCCACTCCGCGACTGGCCCCTTGGTGGCGAGGAACAACGCGAACCACACGAACGGGAAGGCCAGGGCGTCGTTGAGCCCGGCCTCGGACGTGAGGGCGAAGCGCACCTCGTCGTCCTCCTCCTCGGGGCTCTCCTCCTCGCCGCTGACGCTCGGCCCGGCGACCTGCACGTCCGACGCGAGCACCGGGTCGGTGGGAGCGAGCACGGCGCCGAGCAGGATGGCGGCGGCCGGTGACAGCGCCAGCGCCCACCAGCCGAGCAGTGCCACGGCAGCGATGCACAACGGCATCGCTATCCCGAGCAAACGCCAGGTCGGTCGCCAGGCCCTCCAGGCGAACGGCCGGTCGATGGCCAGGCCGACGCCCATGAGGGAGACGAGGACGCAGACCTCGGCGACGTGCTGGGTGATGGTCTGCTGGAAGACGGGCGCGATCGGCTCGTCGCCGGGCAGGAACCAGCCGACGGCGATGCCGACGAACAGCACCACCATCGGGGCGGAGATGGCGCGCTCGCGCAGGAGCCTCGGCAGGAAGGCACCGAGCAGCAGGCCGATCCCCGCGACGAGATAGACGACCCCGGTGACCACCTCAGCCGCGCCAGGTCAGCGCGGGCAGGCCGGACACACCAGGCCGTATGGCGCACACCCCGCCGGCCAGGGGGTCGTCGCCATCGTCGAGGCCCTCTCTGGAGGTGGTGATGTAGAGGGTGCCGAGGTCGTCGCCGCCGAAGGTGCAGGCGGTGACCTGCCGGGCGGGGACCTGCACGACCTCGTCGAGCCGTCCCTGCGGGGTGTAGCGGCGCACCTCGCCGTCGCCGTTCATCGCCATCCAGACCCCACCCTCGGCATCGACGGTGAGCCCGTCGGGGCTGCCGTCCGGACCGAGGTCCACGAGCGTGCGGGGGGCCTCGATGGCGGCGGTCCCGTCATACGGGAAGGAGATGACCCGGTGGGTGGCGGTGTCGGCGTAGTAGCCGGTCGCGCCATCGGGGCTCCAGACGATGCCGTTGGAGACGGTGACGGGGTCGAGGGCCACGTGCGCGGACAGGTCCTCGTCCATGACGTAGAGGGTGGCGGCGTCGGGCTGCTGGTCGTAGGCCATCGACCCGACCCAGAACCGGCCGTCCGGGTCGCAGCCGCCCTCGTTGAGCCGGATGCCGTCGGGCACGAAGGTCGGGCCGACCGTGAGCTCGGTCAGGTCGTCGCGCCGGGTGCTGGCGACGGCCCGCTCGAGCGCCAGGACCGCGCCACCGCCCTCGCGTGGGCGCAGGCAGGCGACGACGGTGCCGACGTGGGTGCGGGTGGGCTCACCGTCGGGCCGCAGGGTCATGACGTCGCCGGCGAGCATGTCCACCCACCGCAGCCCCCACGAGGGCCACCAGACCGGCCCCTCGGCGTGGTAGCAGATGGGATCGGTCACGGGGTCGGCGCGCATGGGCCTCACCCTAGGCGAGCGCGTGCGGGCTGCGGGTCCTACGCTGGCGAGATGGTTGACCAGATCGCTGACAGCACGGCTGGCGAGGGGCACGAGCTGGCTGCGGAGGCCGCCGTCGAGCGGGCGCGGGAGCTCGCGGCGCGGCCCGGGCGCCGGGTCCTCGGCATCACCGGGGCCCCGGCCGCCGGCAAGTCGACGCTCGCGGAGCTGGTGGCGCAGGCCGTGCCGGGCGCCGTGGTGGTGGGGATAGACGGGTTCCACCTCGCGCACAGCGTGCTCGAGGCCCGCGGCGACGTCGCCGACAAGGGCGCACCGTGGACCTTCGACGCCGAGGGGTATGTCGCACTGCTGCGTCGCCTGGTCGCGGAGCCCCCGGTCGCGGTGTGGGCGCCGGAGTTCCGCCGCTCGGTGGAGGACGCCGTCGCGGGCGCCGTGCTGGTCCCGCCCGACTGCCCGTTGGTCGTGACGGAGGGCAACTACCTGCTGCTGCAAGAGGATCCGTGGACCGCCGTGCACGTGCTCTGCGACGAGGTGTGGTTCGTCGACGTGCCGGAGCGGCTGCGCGTCGAGCGGCTCGTCGACCGGCACGTGCAGTTCGGTCGGACCCGCGACGCGGCGCTGACCCGCGGGACGGAGGGCGTGGACGCCGCCAACGCGCGGCTGGTCGCGGCGACGCGCGGGCGCGCGGACGTGGTCGTGGTGCTCGAGTGAGTGATGGGGCGGGTCCACGCGTCATCTGCGTGGGGCTGACGACGCTCGACGTCGTGCAACGCGTCAGCGAGCCGGTCGTCCTGGGCGGCAAGTCCCGCTCGGACGCGGTCGAGCTCGTGGCTGGAGGTCCGGCGGCCAACGCCGCGGTGACGGCGGCAGCACTGCTGCCCGCCGGATCCGTGACCCTGATCAGCGCCGTCGGGTCTGGCGTGGCGGCCGACGTGGTGCGGGCGGACCTCGCGGCGTGCGGGGTGCGCCTCGTCGACCTGGTGGCGCCGGATCACGGTGGGGCGGGCGGTGCGGCGCGTGGTCCGGCACGTAGTCCGGCACGTGGCGGGGTCGCCGGTGGGGACGGTGGCGCCTGGGCGCTTCCGGTGGCCACCTGCGTCGTCCACGCCGACGGGGAGCGGACGGTCGTCTCGCCGGGCGCGCAGAGTTCCACGTGGAACCTCTCCGACGAGGCGCGCGACGAGATCGCCCGCGCCGCAGCCGTGCTCGTCGACGGGCACCACCCGGTGGCCGGCGAGGCCGCGTTGCACCTGGCCCGGGCCGGACGCGTGACGACGGTGCTGGACGCGGGCAGCGTCAAGGCCCACGTCGAGGGCTGGCTGCGGCTGGTGGACGTGGCGGCGGCCTCCTCGGCATACGGCCGTCAGCTGGGACTGGACCCGTCCGGCACCCTGGACCACCTGCTCGAGTCGGGCTGCGGCACCGCGCTGGTCACCGACGGGCCACGAGCGGTGCGCTGGCGGTCCGCGCGAGGAGGGAGCGAGGGCGCGGTGACGCCGCCCGCGGTCACGGCCGTCGACTCCCTCGGGGCGGGGGACGCGTTCCACGGGGCGCTGGTGGCGGCGCTGGCGCAGGGGCAGGCGCTGCCCGGCGCGGTCGGGCTGGCCTGCCGGGTGGCCGCGGTCCGGGTGTCGCACGCGTCGTCCCGTGGCTGGCTCGCCGACATCCCGACAGCGCTGGGACCACGCCCCTGAGCGGACCTGCCGGCGGCGGGATCATCAGCCTGGGGAACGACGGCCGGTCGATGTGACCGCCGCCGGTAGGTTGGGGAGGACGTCCCGACCAACGAAGGAGCAGCCATGTTCACCGGCATCGTGGAGGAGCTCGGCTCCGTGGAGGCCGTCGAGCTCGGCGCGGACAGCGCCGTCCTGACGGTGCGCGGCCCCCTGGTCGTGAGCGACGCGACGCACGGCGCCTCGATCGCCGTCAACGGGGTGTGCCTGACGGTGGTGGCGCACGACGAGGCGACCTTCAGCGTGGACGTGATGCGCGAGACCCTCGACCGCTCGAGCCTCGGTGCGCTGCAGGCGGGCTCGCCCGTCAACCTCGAGCGCGCGATGCCCGCCGGGGGCAGGTTCGGGGGGCATGTGGTGCAGGGGCACGTGGACGGGACCGCCACGATCGTGCGCCGCGAGCCCGGGGACCGCTGGGAGGTCGTGACCTTCTCGCTGCCGCCGGAGCTGTCGCGCTATGTCGTCGAGAAGGGGTCGATCACGGTCGACGGCATCTCCCTCACGGTGAGCGCGGTGGACGACGCGACCTTCGCGGTGTCGCTGATCCCGACGACGCTCGAGCTGACCACGCTGGGCCGCAAGCAGGTCGGGGACCCGGTCAACCTCGAGGTGGACGTGATCGCCAAGTACGTAGAGCGCCTCATGACCCGCTAGCCGCTCGCCCCTCGCCCTCGCCGACGGCCGCTAGCCCTCCTCGGCCAGCGTCGACGCGTTGAACCGCACGGCCTGAGCCCCCACGATGGCCGCCTCGAGGCGCATCCGCAGCAGAGCCGTGTCGTTGGACGACAGCGCCCGCCACTCCGGCGCGTCCCGGTGCGGACCCACGGCGCTGAGGTGCCGCCACAGCTCGGTCGCGGACGCGAGCGCGGCGTCGACCCGGGCAGGAGCGGGTGCCGGCCCCTCGTCCGCCCACCGCTGGCGCGGGCCGAGCGCCTGCTGCAGACCCGTGCTCCGGGCGCGGACCTGGCCGGGCACCGTGCACGCGAGGTCCTCGTCGTAGAAGCCCGCACCCTCCGACCGCGCGTGGTCGAACCCCTGGGCGAGCGCCTCGGCGTCGCGCTGGTCGTCGGCGTCCGGCACGACCAGCCCGCGGCGGGCGAGCTCGACCGCGATCAGCCGGTCCTGGTGGTCGTAGACGCTGCTGACCTCCGCCCCGTCCTCGCCCTGGCGGGGGGCGCCACGTCCGTCGAGGACCCACCCACGGGTGCCCGGCGCGTGCCGCAGCGTGACCGGTGACCCCGTGGGCGCCAGCCGCTCGAGCGCCTCGTGGGCCTCGTCCGCCAGGCACTGGACCCCGCCGTCGGACGTCCGGCGGGGTGCCTCGACCCCGGCGAGGCGCACCAACCGCCGGTTGCGCATCGTCGTCACGTCGAGGACGTCCCCGCTCTGGGCGCCCACCACCCGCAACCGCTCACCGTCCGGCGAGCTGGTGATCCCCCCGCTGACCAGGCCGTATGCCGTCGCCGACGCCAGGCCTAAGCCTGCGAGGACCGTGAGGACCCGCAGGCCCCATCGACGTCGGCGGCCGGGCCTGGTCATCTGGTCCCTCCATGGCGTGGGTCGGGGACGGGGACGGGGGTCAGACCTGGCGGACGGCCTCGAACGGCGCGCGCGACGGCATCCGGTGCAGGATCGCCTGACGGACGAAATCCTTGGCGGTGCGGGCGGCGTCGAGCGGCGACGCGCCCTTGGCCAGCTCGGCGGTGACGGCGGCGGCGAGGGTGCAGCCGGCGCCGCTGACGGCCAGGTCGCCGATCTTGGGCGCCCTCAGCACCTCGAGGGTGGTGCCGTCGTAGAACACGTCGATGGCGTCGGGCCCCGTGAGCCGGACGCCCCCCTTGGCGAGGACGACGGCGCCGGAGCGCTCGTGGATGGCGCGGGCGGCGGCGACGAGGTCGTCCTCGCTCTCGATGGAGTCCATCCCGGACAGGGCCATCGACTCGAAGTGGTTGGGCGTCACGAAGGTCGCGAGCGGCAGCACCTGCTCCTTGAGCGCGGTGTCGGTGTCGAGCGCCGCGCCGGGCTCCTGCCCCTTGCAGATGAGCACCGGGTCGAGGACCAGGTTGCGGGGCCGCGCCTCGCGCAGGACGCCGGCGACGGTCTCGATCGTGGCCGGCGTGCCCAGCATGCCCACCTTGATCGTGTCGATGTCGTATGCCGCCAGCTCGGCCTCCAGCTGGTCGGCGATCACGCCCGGGTCCACCGGCACGAACCGGTGCCCCCAGTCGGCCTTGGGGTCGAAGGACACGATGCACGTGAGGGCAGCGATGCCGAAGGTGCCGAGCGCCTGGAAGGTCTTGAGGTCGGCCTGGGCTCCAGCGCCGCCGGTCGCCTCGGACCCGGCGATGGTCAGCGCGATGGGAGCGGCCTCGGCCGCGGCGACAGCGTGAGGTGTGGTCATGCCCACAGTTTCTCACCGACCGGCGCCGGTGCGGGAGCTCAGCTCGCGTCGGCCTCGAAGCCGTTCTCGTGCTCCGGGTCGGCCGCGATCTCGACCAGCCGGGCGCGCAGGCCTCGGTCGAGGTCGTGCCAGCGCATCCCGCGCACCGCACCCTCGAGAGCCTGCAGGGACGTGGCGTCGTCGAACAGGCCCTGCTCGCGCATGTCACGCCACACGGCCTCCGACCCCCGCTCCCGCAGGGTCTCGGCGTCGGCGACCCCCACGGCCCGCAGTGCCGCGGCCAGCTTGGGACCGATGTTGGGCAGCGCCTCCACGCGCGTTCGGCTCCCGCTCACCATGTCCCCCATCGTTCCCGTGATTACTCTCAGCAGTCACAGCCCGCATCTTTGACCTGCACGGATGCGACTGACGTCGTAACTAAAGTATCACTCTCCGTGACCTATCGCCGGGTCGCCGCGCCCATCCGGAGCTGTCACCCGGCCGTTGGTCACCAGTGACGCCTCGCCGCCCGGCCATTGGTCACCAGTGACGCCTCGCCGCCCGGCCATTGGTCACCAGTCACGCCTCGCCGCCCGGCCATTGGTCACCAGTGACGCCTCAACTCCCCTTTTGAACGATCCACAACACCAGGGGTGGCCAATGGCGGGAGGCCCGAGGACGCGTCGGACGGCAGCCGACGACACCTCCCCGTGCCCCGCCCCCGAGCCGGCGGCGTCAGCGTCAGAGAACGAATCGCCCGGGACGGTGCATTTGAGGACATTCGCGGCGCGAATACTACGCACCGTGTTCGCATGCATTCTTTGCGTCATTTATTGCCGTGAATTCATGGCTATGTGTCCCCATTGTCCAGCTGCGCGGAAGCGCATTCTTTGCACTCAGGGTGGGCGGCGAGATTTGCCGTTGAACGCACCGTGACCATGCCGCTACTCATAGCGACGTATGTCGCGCAAACTCCTCCTCCCGATGCATTTCTGCAGGTCAGGGCGCTTCGCTGAGTCATTGCCGCCATGAACAGGACATCACTCAGCGTGCATTGAACCTGACCAAGAGCATCGATTGTTCCCTGCTTCGGATCATTTCCCATTGATTTCTGGGGTGCCTCGTGAATTCCCTCGTTGAATTGCTGTCAACGGGGGGCGCCGCACAGAACACCATCCGAGACCACGCTCGGCCCGGCGGCACAGCACATCAGACATCCAGGAGCACTGATGCTCCGTACGAAAGGAACCGCACCATGAACCGCACGCTCACCACCGGCCGCATCGTCATCTCCGGCGCCTTCGCCCTGAGCGTCGCTCTCGGCAGCGCCGGCACGGCCATGGCCACCGGTCACGACGGGGCGACCCAGCCCACCAAGCAGAGCTCCGCCAAGCAGGACCCGGCGAAGAAGCAGGACCAGGCGAAGCAGACCACCCCGCACGCCGAGGAGGCCGACGGCAGCGACCACGGCGCCACCGGCAAGCCGGCCAAGGACGACCCCAACCCCGGCAAGGGCAAGGACTGTGTCCAGCACGGCAACCACGGTGGCGTCAACGAGGACCACTGCGGCCCGGCGGACCGCCCGGACGGCCCCGCCACCCCCAAGCCCGGCGACACCAAGCCCGGCGACACCAAGCCCGGTGACACCAAGCCGGAGACCCCCACGACCGAGGACACCACGCCTCAGCCCACGCCGTCCGAGGAGCCCACGCCCGGCCACGAGTGCAACATCTGCAAGACCGTCACCCCGCCGGCCCCGGTCGTCGTCCCGGTCTGCGGCGCCGACAACGACCAGGTCACCCTCCCCGACGCCAAGGGCGTCATCTGGGATCGGGGCGAGTGGAGCAACGGCACCCTCGTGGTCAAGGCGGTCTCGGCGGACTGGTACACCTTCCCGACCGGCGACCTGATCGTGCACACCATCAAGGACGCCAACGTGCCGTGCGGCACCACGCCGACGACGCCTCCGGTCGAGGACTGCGACAACACCTGCCCGACCCCGACCACGCCGACCACGCCGGCCCCGGAGAAGCCCGTCACCCAGACGCCTGCCCCGGTCAAGCCCACCCCCGTGACCCCGACCCCGGTGAAGGTGAAGCCGGTCGGCCACACGCCGGTCGCCGTCACGCCCGTCACCCCGTCCGGTGTCGTCGTGACCGAGACCCCCGCCAAGGCCACGGCCAACGGCGCGCCGGTCTTCAACTCCGGCGTCGAGGGTGACGAGTCCGGTCTCGGTGCCGGTGCGCTCGGCGCCGGTCTGGCCGTCGCGGCGGGCCTGATGATGGTGCCCGCCATCCGTCGCCGCCAGAGCGCCTGAGACACGGCATACGGCACAGCACGCTGGGAGGCGACGTCGCGTCCCAGCCGGGTGGCGAGGCCCCCGGCTCCCCTGGGAGCGGGGGGCCTCGCTCCGTGCAGGCCACCGCGCCACCACTCGAACCACCCACTCTCGCAAGGGTGCACGACACCCATCGACCACGGACCAGGAGGACGGCATGACGGCCCGACGACCGCGGCTGGCCGCGACGGCCGCCGTCGCGCTCGGCCTGCTGCTGACGGGGTGCGGCGGCGAGGGAGGCCCCGCGGCCACCCACCACCGCACCGAGGTGGCGGCGAGCAGCCCGACCGCCGCGAGCTCGTCCTCCACCGCGTCGGCGACGGGGACGGCGGCCACGACCGGTGGAGCCGCGGTCACCACGAGCGCCGGCGCCGCGACCAGCACTCCCTCGGCCGGCTCGTCGTCAGCGGCCAGGTCGGCCGCGCCGGCCGGGACCTCCACGGGCCGCGGGACGTCCGCCTCGGGACAGCCCGGCGCGCGGACCGTCGACGACGGCTCCCGCACCCTGCGCATCCCCGTCCTCGGGGTCGACGCCCCGGTCACCGGGTGCGCCACCGAGGACAACACCGTCACCCCGCCCAGCGACATCGGCGCCGTGTGCCGGTGGACCGGCAGCCCGGACTTCGGGGCGACGCGGGGCACGACGATCGTCGTCGGCCACTCCACGCGCAGCGACGCCACGGTCGGCGCGCTGGAGTACGTCCGCGAGCTCAAGACCGGTGACACCCTCACCGTCGCCGGGCAGGCCTGGCGGGTCGTCGAGGTCGTGCCGGGTGTCGACAAGCACAGCCTTCCGGCATGGATCGTGGACCGTGCCGGACCCCGCCAGCTCGGTCTCGTCACGTGCGAGACCACCAGCCGCACCCGCAACGACCTCGCGAGGCTCGTCCCGGTCGGCTGACTGGCGGACGCGCGCGCCCCGGGTTCCTTTCCCCGGGGCGCGCACTCGTCCTACACCCGGTCCGGTGCTGCGCCACAGCCCGTCCACAGTCCGCTGCCCTAGCGTGATCCGGTCGAGAGGACCCGCATGACCAGCCCTTCCCCCCGCGCCCTGAGCTCCACCGCCCTCGTGCGCGCCCGCCTCGCCGGCATGACCGGCCTGGCTGCGGCGTGCGCTGCCCTGACGAGCCTGTATGCCGTGGCCGTGTGCACCGTGCGCGGCCAGGCCTGGGACCACCGCATCTGGTGGCACCTGCACGAGCTGTCCCCCGTCGGCGCCCGACGCGTCGCCGAAGCGCTCGGGGTGATCACCCCGCTGTCCTGCGCCGCGGCGCTGGGCGCGATCGTGCTGCTGGCGGTGGCGCAGCGGCGCGTGGTGCCGGCGGTCGTAGGGATGGTGTGCGCGGCGGGGACGTTCGTGTCGGCCGAGGTGCTCAAGTACACCTTGGAGCGGCCGGACCTCGGGATCTCGCACTACGGCAACTCGTTCCCGAGCGGCCACACGGGGGCCGTGGCGGCGCTCGCGGTGGCGGCGGTCGTGGCGCTGGGCGGCGGCCTGCGCGCGGTGTGGGCCACGCTGGCCACCCTCGCCACCGCGCTCACGGGGCTCGGCGTGGTCCTGGCGGGGTGGCACCGGCCGAGCGACCCGGTGGCCTCCGCGCTGGTGGCCGTCGCGTGGGCCGTGGTCGGCCTGCTGGTGGTGCACGAGCACCGCGCCCGCATCCCCCTCCCAGGATCGTGAGGGTCTCGTCCAGCCTTCTTGGACGAGACGCTCACGATCGTGGTGGGGCGGGGCGGGTCAGGGCGCCGTGTAGGACGCCGTGAGCGTCACCCCGGAGTAGGCCGAGCAGCCGCGCAGCCCGACGTAGTGCGTGCCGGCGACCGGCGCCGGGACCGTGCAGGTCTCGGTGTGGCCCGACCGGTAGGGGCAGCAGTCGTAGCTCGAGGTGGTCGGCGCGCTGCCCGCCTTGAGGTAGAGGTCGACGTCGCCCGTGCCGTCCGACGTGCTGACCACGAGGTTGGTGGCGCCGGCGGGCACGGCGATGCTGTATCCCGTCATGACGCCGGCGGCGCCATACAGCCCGGTGCGGGGCACCCCGTTGACCAGGACCGATCCGGTCGGGGTGGGGGCTCGGCGTGGGCGTCGGGGTGGGGGTGGGGGTGGTGGAGCCCGCCGTCTCGGCGACCTCCCCGACGAAGGCGAGCCCGAGCTTGGCGAACCTGGCGGACGGCTCGGCGGCGCCGCCCAGGTTGGTGAGGGTGTCGCCGCTCGTGTGCAGCTGCGGGAAGATCTCGGGCTCGGCCGCCATCATCGACGGGTAGCCCGCGCTCGTCCACGATGCGTGGTCCGAGCAGGCGTAGCCGCAGGTCATGTCGCCGCGCACGAGCCTGGTGGGCTTGAGGTAGGTGTCGAGCGAGGGGCGGGCGCGAGGGGTCAGAGGGCGAGGTAGTCGCTGTCGCGCGCGTCCGTGATCAGCATGTGGCCCGGCGCGTGCGTGATCGCCAACGACGGACGCGAGGCCATGACCATCGCCTGCGGCGTCACCCCGCACGCCCAGAAGACCGGGATCTCGCCGGGCTCGATGCGCACCGGGTCACCGAAGTCGGGCCGGTCGAGGTCACCGATCCCCAGCGCCGCCGGGTCACCGACGTGCACCGGCGCACCGTGCACGCCCGGGTAGCGGCCGCTGATCCGGACGGCGTCGGCGACGCGGTCGGCGGGGATCGGCCGCATCGACACGACCATCGGCCCGGTGAGGTCGCCGGCGGGGCGGCAGGGGCGATCGGTGAGGTACATCGGGACGTTGCTGCCGTCGACGATGTGGCGGACCTCGATCCCGGCCGCGATCAGCGGGTGCTCGAAGGTGAAGCTGCACCCCACCAGGAAGCTCACGAGGTCGTCCCGCCAGTGCTCGCGCACGTCGGGCACCTCGGCCTCGAGCTCGCCGTCCCGCCACACCCGATAGAGCGGCAGGTCGGTGCGGACGTCGCCGTCGAGGATCGGGCCGGAGGTCGCGCCGGGCTCGAGCACGTCCAGGACGGGACACGGCTTGGGGTTGCGTTGCGCGAACAGCAGCATGTCGAAGGCGAGCTCGCGCGGCACGCACACGAGGTTGGCCTGGGCGTGGCCGCGGCACCAGCCGGCCGTCGGCGTGACCAGGCCGCTGCGGAAGAGGGCGCGAGCCTCGCCTGGAGTCAGGGACGCGGGATCGGTGGCCCGGGTCATGTCGTCTCCGATCCTGGAGCGGGAGGAGAGGTGGCAGGACGAGAGGTGGGGTGCCAGGCGAGGCGCAGCCGGTCGCCGGGGCGCAGCTGGGCGGCCAGGTCGACGTCCTCGTCGACGACGACCGCGGCGACGGGATAGCCGCCGGTCACGGGGTGGTCGGCGAGGAAGAGCACGGGCTCGCCCCCCGGCGGCACCTGGATCGAACCGCGGACGACGCCCTCGCTCAGCAGCTCTTCCCCCTCGTGGCCGGGGTGCCGCACCAGGGTCTCGCCGACGAGACGGGCGCCGATCCGGTCGCTGCGGGCCGACACCTCCCACGGCGTCGCGACGAGGACCTCGCGGTCGGCGAGCCAGTCCACGCGCGGCCCCGGGACGACGCGCAGCACGATCCGGGCGGGAGGGCCGCCGGGCAGGGGCGCCTGCTCCGTCGTCGGGAGGGCGCGGGCGGCGTCACCGATGGGCAGCACGTCTCCGTCCTCGAGCGGGTCCGGACCGAGCCCGGCGAGCGTGTCGGTCGATCGCGAGCCGAGCACCGGCGGCACGTCGATCCCTCCACGCACCGACAGATAGCTGCGCAGGCCGTATGCCGGCGCGCCCAGCCGCAGCACCTGACCGATCACGAGGCGCAGCACCGCCGCATGGCCGACCGGGCGATCGTCGATGTGGGCAGGTGCGGGTGCTCCGGTCACGGTCACCAGGCAGTCGGCCTCGGCACGCACCGCCAGGCCGCCGAGCGTGACCTCCACGGCGGCGCAGTCGAGCTCGTTGCCGAGCAGGCGCTGGCCGAGGGCGTGGGCGGCCCGGTCCGCGGCGCCCGAGCGACCGACGCCGAGGTGCGCGAGCCCGGGTCGGCCCTGGTCCTGCAGGAGGGCGCGCGGGCCGGTCGCCAGGACGGTCAGCGAGCCGCGATCGTGCGAGAGGCCCTGGTCTGCAGCGGATCTCGTGGCCGAGCGCGATGGCGTGACTGGACGACCTTCGGCGGCGGCGTCGGGGGATGCGCCGGGGGCGGCGGATTCCCCTGGGGCATAGCTAGGTCCGGCTGGGGCCGCAGACTCAGCTGGGGTCGTGGACTCGGCTGGGGTCGCGGACTCGGCTGGGGCGGCCGGTGCCGCGGCGAAGCGGACGTGCTGCCCGGGCCGCAGCAGCGCCGGCGGGTCGCGCTCGACGTCCCACAGCGCCTCGTCCACGTGACCGAGCAGCTGCCACCCGCCGGGCGAGGCGCGCGGATAGATGCCGCTGAACTCCCCTGCCAGCCCGACGGATCCGGGCGGCACGGCGGTGCGGGGCTCGCTGCGTCGCGGGACGGTCAGGCGCGGGTCCCCGTCGACGAGATAGAAGAAGCCGGGCGCGAAGCCGCCGAAGGCCACCCGCCACGGCGTGCCGGTGTGAGCCTCGACGACCTCGGTGATGGACAGGCCTGTCAGAGAGGCGATCTCGTCGAGGTCAGGGCCGTCGTAGTGCACCGCGATCTCGACCTCGTCGACCTCGCCGGTGGCCGCGTCCGCACCCGGATCGCCTGCCAGGGCGAGGATCTCGTCGGCCACGCGCCCGAGGTCCGTGCCCGCCGGGACCGTCACGGCGAGGGTGCGCGCCGCGGGCAGCACGTCCATCACTACCGCGAGCCCCGTTGACCCGCGCGACATCTCCGCGCGCACGGCGGCGTCGAGCGCGAGCACCTCGTCCAGGCCTGCCAGCTCGACGAGCACGCCGGTGTCGCCGAGACGCCGCCACGCCGTCACCGCGTCACGCCCTCATCGCAGGAAGGGCCGGATCTCGACGCCGGCCGCCTCCAGGGCGGTCCGCGTGGCGCGGGCCATCTGCACCGCGCCGGGCGAGTCCCCGTGCGTGCACACCGAGTCCGCCGAGAGCCGGACGTCGGACCCGTCCACGGCCTCGACGACGCCCTCGGTCACGAGCCGCACCATGCGGGCGGCCACGGCGTCCGCGTCGTGCAGGACGGCGCCGGGCTGGGAGCGCGGCGTCAGCGTGCCGTCGGGCTGGTAGCCACGGTCCGCGAACGCCTCGACCACGAACGGCAGCCCGGCCTCGTCGGCCAGCCGCTGCACCGCGCTGCCGGGCAGCCCCATGATCGGGAGGGCGTCGTCATACGACTTGACGGCCGTGACCACGGCCCGGGCCTGCGCCTCGTGGTGGACGATCGTGTTGTAGAGCGCGCCGTGCGGCTTGACGTAGGCGACGCGCGTGCCAGCGAGCCGGCACATCCCGTCGAGCGCGGCGAGCTGGTAGACGACGTCCGCGACGAGCTCGTGCGGCGCCACGTTCAGGAAGCGACGCCCGAAGCCGGCCAGGTCGCGGTAGGCCACGTGCGCGCCCACGACGACACCGCGCTCGCCGGCCGCCGCCACCGTGCGCTGCATGACGAGCGGGTCGCCGGCGTGGAAGCCGCAGGCGACGTTGGCGCTGGTCACGACGTCGAGCATGGCCTCGTCGTCACCCATGGACCACGAGCCGAAGGACTCACCGAGGTCGGAGTTGAGGTCGATGCGCACGGGATTCTCCTATCCCCAGAGCTTGGCGAGACCGCCGAGGGACTGGTAGCCGAGGTAGAGGGTCAGCAGCCACGCCAGCACCCCGACGACGATCAGCCACCGCGGGTAGACGTAGCCGTGCAGCAGGTCCCGCCGCCAGATCGCGACGATCAGGATGATCGTGAAGCCCAGCGGCAGGATCAGCCCGTTGAAGGCGCCGGCGAAGACGAGGAGGGTGACCGGGGCCTTCTTGAGCAGCAGGAACAGCACCGTGCAGACCACGATGAACGCGACCGTCATCAGGTTGCGGGTGCGGTCGCTGGTGCGCGAGCTCGTCAGGAACGAGACGGACGTGTATGACGCGCCGACGACGCTGGTGATCGCCGCGGCCCACAGGATCACCCCGAACGCGTGCAGGCCGAACGACCCGGCCGCCTGCTCGAAGGCGCTGGCCGCGGGGTTGGCCTTGGCGAGCGTGGCGCCACCCGCGACGACCCCCAGGATCGCGAGGAACAGGACGACCCGCATGATCGCGGTGACGATGATGCCCTGCACCGACGACCGCCCGATCTCGCGGGCGTGCTCGGGCCCCGTGAGGCCGGAGTCGAGGAGGCGGTGGGCGCCGGCATACGTGATGTAGCCGCCGACGGTGCCGCCGATCAGGGTCGTGATGGCGACGACGTCGAGGGTGTCGGGCAGCACGGCGTTGCGCAGGGCCGTGCCGACCGGCGGCTTGGACGTGATGGCTATCCAGGTCGTCAGGCCGATCATCAGCAGGCCGAGGAAGACGACCATCCGGTCGAGCAGCATCCCCGCCCGCTTGACCAGGAAGATCGCGATGGCGATGACCGCCGACACGACCGCCCCGATGATCGGGTCGACGCCCATCATCGCGTCCAGGCCGAGCCCGGTGCCGGCGATGTTGCCGATGTTGAATACCAGGCCGCCGAGCAGCACGAGCGCCGCCAGCACCCAGCCGAGCCCGGGGACGACCCGGTTGGCGAGCTCCTGGGCGCGCAGGCCGCTGACGCCGACGGCGCGCCAGACGTTCATCTGCACGGCGATGTCGACCAGGATCGAGATGACGATCGCGAAGGCGAACGCGGCGCCGAGGGTGACCGTGAAGGTCGTGGTCTGGGTGATGAAGCCCGGCCCGATGGCGCTCGTGGCCATCAGGAACATCGCACCGAGGATGGCGCTGCGGCCGCTCGTGCGGGTCTCGGGGGTGCTGCTGGGCGGGGTGTCGGCCATGACGGTCATCCCACCACACCCCCAGCCAGGCACAACCCCCTCAGCGCCGGCGGCTGCGGACAGAGTGGTCGCAGATCCGACGTCAGGGCACCCCAGATGTCGCATCTGCGACCATTCTGGCCCTCGCGCTCCCACGACACATGTCTCATAACGCGGGATTATCGGTCGAGTTACTTCCGATGATGGGTTGCCCGTGGTCTCCTAGATGTCATGACCTCTCGCAGCCACCGAATGTGCCGCCTCGCCGCGGCCGACCGGTGTCGTCGCGGCATGCGCTGAGCCCCAGCCCCCGCCCGACCTTGGCCGACGACGACCGTCCGCCCCGCCCCGAGAGAGACCCGCGATGAACGACACCACCGCCCAGACCCAGCTGTTCGCCTCACCCGCCACTACCGCCTCGGTCGTCGGGCACGTGTCCGCCCGGGCCGCCTACCAGTTCGCGCTCTATGCCCGGGCCGCCCTGGTGGACGCGCGCCGCGACCGCAGCACCGGCGCGATCCACCCCGACCTCGCGCCGCGCCTGGCCGCAGACCTCGCCGTCGCGCCGGCGCCGCAGCGGGTCTTTGTCCTCGCGGACACCGACGACGAGGCCGCAACGCTCGCGGAGCAGCTGCGCGCGGCCGTGCGGGCCCCCGTCGCCGCGGTCACCGGTGGCTTCGGGGCGTGGCTCGAGGCGGGGTTGCCCGTGGCGGCGGCCACCGCCTGATGCCCGGGCCCGTCGTGCGGCGGGCGGGTCGGCATACGGGCTGATCTGCGGGACTCGACGGCCCGGCCGTGATGAGGTGGGGCATGACCACCGAGCTCGTCGGCTATCTCGCGTCCGCCCTCATCGTCACGTCGCTGGCGATGACCTCGGTCGTGCGGCTGCGGGTGATCTCGTTCGTGGGGTCGGTGACCTTCGTGGTCTATGGCGCCTTGATCGGGGCGTGGCCGGTCATCGTGTCCAACGCGATCATCGCGCTGATCAACGTCTGGCACCTGCGCCGCGAGCTCGGCCCGCGCCAGGACCTCGGGATGGTGGAGGTGCACCACGAGGACCCCTACCTCACGGACTTCCTGCGCACCCACCTCGACGACATCCACCGCAGCCAGCCAGGATTCACGAGCGCGCACCTCGACGACGTGGCCTTCGTCCTGACGCGCGAGGGCCTGCCCGCGGGGGCGCTGCTGGGGCGCAAGGACGGTCGCGACCTGCACGTCGACCTCGACTACGTCATGCACGCCTATCGAGACTCGCGCATCGGGCGATGGCTGTATGCCGACCGCGCCGGCACCTTGCGGGGCAAGGGGATCCGCCGCGTGGTCGCCACGGCCGAGACCGACGTCCACCGCAGATACCTGCAGGCCATGGGTTTTGCGCCAGACGGTGACCGCTGGGTGCGCGAGCTCTAGGGGTCGGACGGCTCCATCGCCATCTCGAAGCGCACCGGCGCGCCTCGTCTCGGGATGGTCAGCGCGCACACGCACGCCACGACGCACAGCCCCGCGGCCACGATCCAGGCGCCGTGATAGCTGCCCGTCGCCTCACGGATGCCTCCGGCGACGCTGGCCCCGACGCCGGCGCCGATCATGTGCGAGGCATAGGTCCAGCCGAACACCACGCCGGAGTCCTCGATGCCGTAGAACTGGCGGCACAGCGCCACGGTCGGCGGCACGGTCGCCACCCAGTCGAGGCCGTAGAACACGGCGGCGAGCAGGTAGCGCGAGTCCATCCGGTCGGTCAGCCACCCGGACGCGACCGTCCCCACCAGGTCGAAGATCCCGACCACCGCGAGCAGCCCAGCCGCCGTCGTCGCGGGCATCCCGTGGTCGTGCGCCGCCGACACGAAGTGGGTCTGCACGAGGCCGTTGGTCGACCACCCGCACACGAAGAAGGTCAGCACCAGCGCCCAGAACGGCCACGTCCGGCTCGCGCGGCGCAGCACGGCGAGGGCCTGCGACGCGGGGTTGGCGTAGCGGCGGACCTCGGGGGGCGGCGGCTCGGTCGCGCCGTACGGCAGGGCCCCGATGTCGGCGGGCCGGTCGCGCAGGAAGACCGCGACGAGCGCGGCCATGAGCAGGGCGAGCACGGCCGTCACCCCGGCGGCGTAGCGCCAGCCCGGTCCCTCCGCGGCGGCCGCGATGAGCGGCAGGAAGATCAGCTGACCCGTGGCGTTGGCGGCGGAGAAGAGCCCGGTGACCAGGCCCCGGCGTTTGTCGAACCACCGGTTGGCGACGATCGCGCCGAGCACCAGCGCCATCGCGCCCGTGCCGGTCCCGATGAGCAGGCCCCACAGCAGCCACAGCTGCCACGGCTGGGTCATGACGATGGTCATGCCGCTCGCGATCCCGACGACGGCGAGGGCGACGGTGACGACCTTGCGGACGCCCCAGCTCTCCATCAGCGCGGCGGCGAACGGCGCGACCACGCCGTAGAGGACGAGGTTGAGGCTCACCGCACCAGACGTGGTCGCCCGGCTCCAGCCGAACTCGCGCTCGATCGGCTCGAGCAGCACCCCGGTCGAGGAGCGGAAGGCCGCGCCCGCGACGAGCGCGCCCAGCGTGACGACGGCCACGATCCACGCGGGGTGGAGGCCGCGCCGCGCAGGGACGGGCTGGGTGGTCATCGCGACCTCCGAGGTGGGTCGCCGTGGTCTCGGCGCAAGGGCCTCGAGCCTAGGGACGGTCCCGTATGCCGGGAAGGCCCGCCCACATCGCGAACGCCGCCATTCTGCCGCCCCCTGCCCGCCCCGCCCCTCCGGGCCGCAAGCGGTCGGCGCGGTCGGGGTCAGCCCTCCACGCGCAGGCGGCTCGCGAGATCGGCGATGGCCCGCTCGGCGGAGCTCGTGTCGCCCGCCCGGGCCTTGGTGAACGCCTCCACGTGGACGGGTGACTGCCCCTCGATCAGCCACGCCACGAGCACGACGGGCATGACCCCGCCGCGCTCGACCCAGGAGTATCCCCACGCGCGCCCCTCGTCGGTGTCCCGAGGGTCGGGGCCCTCGCCGCGCACCGCCTTGAGGCGGGACAGGGCGTCGGCATACGGCCCGGGCATCTCGATCAGCGAGCTCGCGGTCACCGTGACCAGCCGCTTGGCCACGAACGACCCGAGCCACCCGCCCCGCTCGGTCACCCCGGTGAGCGACTGGTCGAGCAGGGACTCGGCGAAGGCCTCGGTGAGGAAGGGATTCATGGGCCCAGCCTAGGCAGCCGACGGGCACGCGCCCATCCCCTGAGGACGACGCCGGTTGCCGGCCGGGTGCAGGCCGGGAGGATGCAGGGGAACAGGAGCGGGCGTCGCGGGGTTGCCGCCCCCATGACATCTTTGTTCGCGCCGATCACCCTGCGCAGCCTCACGATCCGCAACCGCGTCTGGCTGGCGCCGATGTGCCAGTACTCCGTGGAGAAGCGGGACGGTGTCCCCACCGACTGGCACCTGGTGCACCTGGGGGCGCGGGCGCAGGGCGGCTTCGGGCTGATCCTGACCGAGGCGACGGCGGTGTCCCCGGAGGGGCGCATCAGCCCCGAGGACACGGGCCTGTGGAACGACGAGCAGCGCGACGCCTGGTCGCGCATCACGGAGTTCGTGCACGGGCAGGGCGCGGCGATCGGCGTGCAGCTGGCGCACGCGGGACGCAAGGCGTCGACCTACCGCGGGTGGGAGGGCGCGCCCGAGGGCACCGTCCCCGCCGACGAGGGCGGCTGGGAGCCGGTCGGCCCCTCCTCCGAGCCCGGAGACGGTCTGGTCGTGCCGCACGAGCTGACGACCGACGAGATCGCCCAGGTGGTGCGGGACTTCGCGGACGCCGCACGCCGCGCCGACGAGGCGGGCTTCGACACGGTCGAGATCCACGCGGCCCACGGCTACCTCCTGCACCAGTTCCTCTCGCCGCTGTCCAACCAGCGCACCGACGCCTATGGCGGTGACCTGCAGGGACGTTCGCGCATCGTGGTCGAGGTGCTCGACGCCATCCGCGCCGTCTGGCCGCAGGACAAGCCGGTGCTCGTGCGCCTGTCTGGCACCGACTGGATCGAGGGCGCCTGGGACATCGAGCAGACGACCGCGCTGTCGCGCACGCTGCGCGAGCACGGCGCCGACCTGATCGACGTGTCCAGCGGCGGCGTGACCCAGGCGGCCATCCCCGTGGGGCCGGGCTACCAGGTGCCGCTGGCCGCCGAGGTGCGCGAGGGAGCCGAGATCCCCACGGCCGCAGTGGGACTGGTCACGGAGCCGCGTCAGGCCCAGGAGATCCTCGACGCGGGCCTCGCCGACGCCGTGCTCCTGGCCCGGGCCGCGCTGCGCGACCCGTCCTGGCCGCTGCGCGCCGCCCACGAGCTGGGCGTCGACCAGCACGACGCGCCCTACCCGCCGGCCTACTGGCGGGGCGCCTGGCACTGACCGGAGCGCCCCCGGAGCACGTCCGGACGGTCGTGGGTCCGGCAGGTTAACGACGCCTCGCGGATCGGGTGATCCGTTGACGTCATCGCAACACAGGGGCAACAGCCTGAGCCGACGGGCTCCCTAGCGTCGATCGTGAGCAGCCCTCACACGACCGGGAGCCCCGATGAGCAGCACGACGAGCAGCACCTCCACCAGCGCCGCGGGCGCCCCCGCCAGCGCCGCGGGAACGTCCACGACATACACGCCGTCCCCCGGCGAGCTGGCCCCCGGACTCACCCGAGCCTCCGGCCGCACCCTCGTGGGCTGGGACCCCGAGTCCGCTGGTCAGTGGGACCACGGCGGGCGCACCATCGCCCGCCGCAACCTGGTCCTGTCCGTCTTCGCGGAGTTCCTGGGCTTCGCGGTGTGGGCGGTCTGGTCGATCGTCGTGCCGCAGCTGCCGCGGGCCGGGTTCACGCTCACCGTGGACCAGATGTTCTGGCTCGTGTCCGTGCCGTCCCTGGTCGGGGCGACGCTGCGCGTGCCCTACACCTTCGCCGTGCCGGCGTTCGGCGGGCGCACGTGGACGACGATCTCGGCGCTGCTGCTCCTCCTGCCGACCCTCGGCCTCGCGTGGGCCGTGCAGCACCCGGAGACGCCGTTCGGCGTGCTGCTGCTGATCGCGGCGCTGGCCGGCGTGGGTGGCGGCAACTTCAGCTCCTCGATGGCCAACATCTCGTTCTTCTACCCCGAGCGCGAGAAGGGCGCCGCCCTCGGCCTCAACGCCGCCGGCGGCAACCTCGGCACGGCCGCCGTGCAGCTCGCCGTCCCCCTCGTGATCGTCACGGCGTCCGGCGTCGCGCTGGACCGGGCCGGCCTGATGTTCATCCCGCTCGTGCTGCTCGCCGCCGTGCTCGCGTGGCGCTGCATGGACAACATCGCCGGCACCCGGTCCGACCGACGGTCCTACGCCCGCGCCGCGCGGCACCCGCACACCTGGCTGCTGTCGGTCATCTACATCGGCACCTTCGGGTCGTTCATCGGCTACTCCGGCGCCTTCCCCACGCTGCTCAAGGCGCAGTTCCCCGAGATGAGCCTCAACCTCGCCTTCCTCGGCGCGCTGGTCGGGTCGCTGTCCCGACCGCTCGGCGGCCGCCTGGCCGACCGCTTCGGCGGGGCCACGATCACCTGCATCTCGTTCGTGGTCATGGCAATCGGCGCCGTCGGCGCCGTGATGGGCCTGCGGGCGCACAGCTTCGCGCTGTTCTTCGGCGCGTTCCTGCTGCTCTTCGTGGTCTCGGGGCTGGGCAACGGCTCCGTCTACCGGATGATCCCCGCGGTCTTCACCGCCACCTCCGAGGGCGGCGCCGACGCCCTGCTCCGCGCCAAGAAGGCCGCCGCCGGCTGCATCGGCATCGCCGGCGCGGTGGGTGCCTTCGGCGGCTTCCTGATCCCGCGCGGCTTCGCCCTGTCCACGTCGTTGACCGGCTCGCTGCAGGCCGCGCTGTGGGCCTTCGTCTGCGCCTACCTGCTGCTGCTCGGCCTCACCTGGGCGGTCTACCTCCGTCGCGGGTCCAGCGTCGCCGCGCACCGCATCTGACGAGAGCGTCCCTGCCACGAGAGGAGATTGCCGGTATGGCGACCCCCGCCGCCTCGACCGCCACCCCTCTCGCGGGGGCCGCCGCCGACACGCACTGCCCCTACTGCGCGCTGCAGTGCGCGATGACGCTGACGCCCGCCCTGACTCCCGACCTGACCCCCGACGAGGCCGCGCTGCCCACGGTGGGGCCGCGGGACTTCCCCACCAACCGGGGTGGCCTCTGCCAGAAGGGGTGGACCAGCGCCTCCGTCCTCGGTGCCACCGACCGCCTCACGACCCCGCTGATCCGCTCTGCCGCAGGCGAGCTCGAGCCGGCGACCTGGGACGAGGCGCTCGACCTGATCGCCACCCGGCTCCTGGCCCTGCAGGACGAGCACGGCCGGGACTGCGTCGGGGTGTTCGGCGGCGGCGGCCTCACCAACGAGAAGGCTTACATCCTAGGCAAGTTCGCCCGCGTCGCCCTCGGCACGCCGTTCGTCGACTACAACGGCCGGTTCTGCATGTCCTCGGCGGCGGCCGGCGCCAACCGCGCCTTCGGCCTGGACCGCGGCCTGCCCTTTCCCCTCGCCGACCTCGGTGGGGCGCAGGCGATCCTGCTGCTGGGCTCCAACCCCTCCGAGACGATGCCGCCCTTCGTGCAGCACCTCGCGGGCGCGCGCTCGCGCGGCGGCCTCGTCGTCGTGGACCCCCGCCACTCGCCGACGGCGGCGCTCACCGATGACGGGGGCGGCCTGCACCTGCAGCCACTCCCCGGCACCGACATCGTCGTGCTCCTCGGCCTGCTGCACCTCGTCTGGGCGACGGGTCGCGCCGACACCCCCTATCTGGCCGAGCGGGTCACCGGGGCCGAGGACGTGCGGGCCTCCGTCTCCGAGTGGTGGCCCGAGCGGGTCGAGCGCGTCACGGGCGTCCCCGCCGACGACCTGCGCGGCGCCGCCGAGATCCTCGCGGCCGCAGCACCGCTCGCGTGCGGCTCCGGCGCCTACGTGCTCACCGGCCGCGGCGTGGAGCAGCACGCGCACGGCACCGACACCGTCACCGCGGCGATCAACCTCGCTCTGGCGTTGGGCCTGCCGGGACGCGTCGGCTCGGGCTACGGCTGCCTGACCGGTCAGGGCAACGGGCAGGGCGGGCGCGAGCACGGCCAGAAGGCCGACCAGCTGCCCGGCTACCGCTCCATCAGCGACCCCGCCGCGCGGGCGCACGTCGCCGCGGTGTGGAGCGTCGACCCGGACACCCTCCCGGGGCCCGGTGTCCCCGCGATGCAGCTCCTCGGGCGGTTGGGCGAGCCGGGCGGCATACGGGCCCTGCTGGTCCACGGCTCCAACCTCGTCGTCAGCGCCCCCGGCGCGGTGCAGGTCACCGAGCGCCTGCGCGCCCTGGACCTGCTCGTCGTCTGCGACTTCGTGCCGTCCGAGACCGCGCTGCTCGCCGACGTCGTGCTCCCCGTGACGCAGTGGGCCGAGGAGGAGGGCACGATGACCAGCCTGGAGGGTCGAGTCATCCGGCGCCGCAAGGTGATCGACCCGCCACCCGGGGTGCGCAGCGAGCTCGATGTGTGGGCCGCCCTGGCCGGACGCCTCGGCGCACCAGCGCGGTTCGAGACCGATCCCGCGCTCGTGATGGACGAGCTCGCGCGGGCCAGCGCGGGCGGGATCGCGGACTACGGCGGCGTCAGCCACGAGCGCCTCGACCGCGGCGACGAGATCCACTGGCCCTGCCCGGATCCCGCGCACCCGGGGACCCCGCGCGCCCTGCTCGACCGCTTCGCCACGCCGGACGGCCGGGCCCGCATGCTGCCCGTCGAGCCTCGCGGCGTGGACGACGAGCTGCGTTCCGGCGCGCCGTACTACGCCATCACCGGTCGCGTGCTGCAGCACTACCAGTCGGGGGCGCAGACCCGGCGGGTTCGCGAGCTGGTGGCCGGCGAGCCGCGGGCGTTCGTGCAGCTGCACCCGCGGACGGCCGCCACCCTCGGGATCGAGGAGGGTCAGGACGTGACCCTCACCTCCGCGCGCGGGTCGTGCACGGCGCCGGCCCGGCTGTCGCGCGAGATCCGGCCCGAGACGGTGTTCGTTCCGTTCCACTTCCCCGGGGCCGAGCGCGCCAACGCCCTCACCAACCCCGCCACCGACCCCGTCAGCGGCATGCCGGAGTTCAAGGTCACGGCCGTGAGCATCCGCCCCGCCCAAGGAGATCCCCGTGCCTGACCGCACCCGCATCGTCGTCGTCGGCCACGGCATGGTGGCGGCGCGACTGATCGACGACCTGGACCGGTATGCCGACCCCGCCGCCCTCGACGTCACCGTCATCGGCGCGGAGCCCGAGGGGGCCTACAACCGGCTCATGCTGTCCGAGGTCATCGGCGGACGCGCGGCCGTCGACGGGCTCGCGATGCCGCACCGCGCCACCTGGGTGCGGGTGCTGGACGGCGTCGCAGCCGTGCGCCTGGACCGCGAGCGCCAGCTGGTCGTGGACGAGCACGGCGACGAGCACCCCTACGACCAGGTCGTGCTCGCGACCGGTGCCGACCCGCGCGTGCCGCCGCTCGCCGGCCTGGAGGACGCGTCGCGGTGGCCCTCGGGCGTCCACGCCCTGCGGACGCTCGCGGACTGCCGGGCGATTCTCGCACGCGTGGGATCCGTGGGGCGGGCGATCGTCCTCGGCGGCGGCCTGCTCGGCGTCGAGGCGGCAGTGGGGCTGCGCGCCCACGCCGTGCCGGTCACCGTGGTGCACTCCGGCGCCGGACCGCTGGACCGCCAGCTGGACGCGGCCTCGGCGACCGTGCTGCGGCACGCGTTGCGCGACAACGGGATCGACGTCGTCACGGGCGGCCGGGCGGCCGCGGTGGTCGTCCACGACGGTGCGGTGGCGGGGCTGCGGCTCGCCGACGGCTCCGTCGTCGAGGGCGGTCTGCTCGTCGTCGCGACCGGCGTGCGGCCACGCTCCGACCTGGCGGCCGACGCCGGGCTGCCCTGCGCCGCGGGCGTCCTCGTCGACCCCGACCTGAGATCCCTGGCAGACCCACGGGTCTCGGCGATCGGTGACTGCGCCGAACCCCCCGGAGGGTGCAGCGGGCTGCTCGCGCCCGGCTGGGACCAGGCGGCGGCCGTCGCGAGACGCCTGGCGCGACAGGGCGACTCGCGCTCGACGGGTCCGACCGACGGGGCCGCTGCGCCGACGGGCTCCGCCCCCGAGGCGGCGGGCGGAGACGTCATACGACTCAAGGCCAAGGACCTCACGGTCGTCGCGCTGGGCACCCTGCCCGACGACGACCTGGCCGACACCGACGTGCACGTCGTGACCGTTACCGACCTGCGCTCCCGGCGCCGGGTCCGGGTGGGCGTGCGCGACGGCGTGCTCGTGGGGGCGAGCGTGGTCGGCGACGCGCAGCTGGCGGCGGACCTGACGGCGACCTACGAGCGCGGGCTGCCCGTGCCGGCCGACCCCGCCCAGCTGCTGCTGCGGGCGAGCGAGGGCGGTGGTGGGCTGCCGACCGCCCAGTCCCCGGCCCTGATCCCGGGGCGGGCGACCGTGTGCCGCTGCAACGGCGTCGCCAAGTCCCACATCGTCGCGGCCCACGCCGCGGGAGACCGCACGGTCGACGACGTCGCCTGCCGCACGCGCGCCACGACGGGCTGCGGCACGTGCACCGCCACCGTGCAGGGGCTGCTGGAGTGGCTGGCCGAGGTCGACGGCGACCCCGCGAGCACCGCGTCCGACACCGATGACGCTGGGTTGTTACCGCGCGTAGCACGCCCGAAACATCGTGCCCGCCTCGGCGTAACAACCCCTTCCTAGCGTCGAGGAACGCACCAGCACAGGAGGACCGATGACCGGCAGCACCCAGCGCCACCTCGTCGTCGTGGGCGGCGGCATGGTCGCCCAACGACTCGTCGAGGCCCTGCGCGCCCGCGACACCGACGCGTCCTGGCGCGTCACCCTGCTCGCGGAGGAGCCCCGCGCCCCCTACGACCGGGTGGCACTGACCAGCTACTTCAGCGGCCGCGACGCGGACGACCTCGCGCTCGGCGACCAGTCCCTGTGGCGTGACGAGCAGGTCACGCTGCGGCGCGGCGTCGCGGTCACGGAGATCGACCGTGAGGCGCGGCGCGTGGCCTGCAGCGACGGCCGGACCCTCGCCTACGACGCGCTGGTCCTCGCCACCGGGTCGTTCGCGACCGTGCCGCCCGTCGAGGGCAAGGACGTGACCGGCACCTTCGTCTACCGCACCATCGACGACGTGGCGGCCCTGCGGCAGTACGTCGAGGACGCCCGCCCCCAGCACCGCCGCCGCCTGCGCGGTGCGGTGATCGGCGGTGGCCTGCTCGGCCTGGAGGCGGCGGGCGCGCTGACCGCCCTCGACGTGGACACCACCGTCGTGGAGTTCGCGCCGCGGCTCATGCCGCTGCAGGTCGACGCGGGTGGCGGCGAGTCGCTGCGGCGGCTCATCGAGGCGCTCGGCGTGGAGGTGCGCACCGGCACGGCGACGCAGCGGATCAAGGCCCGCCGCGGCGTCGTCGCCCGCATGGACTTCGCGGACGGCGGTGGGATCGACACGGACGTCGTGGTGTTCGCGACGGGTGTGCGTCCCCGTGACGAGCTGGGCCGCGCCTGCGGTCTGGAGATCGGCGAGCGCGGCGGCGTCGTCGTCGACGAGGCCTGCGTCACCAGCGACCCCGCCGTCTACGCGATCGGGGAGGTCGCGTGCATCGACGGTCGCGTCTGGGGCCTGGTCGCGCCCGGCAACACCATGGCCGAGATCGTCGCCGACCGGCTGCTGGGCGGCACCGCGACCTTCCCGGGCGCCGACACGTCCACCAAGCTCAAGCTGCTCGGCGTCGACGTCGCGAGCTTCGGCGACGCCTTCGCCACCGCGGACGGCGCCCTCGAGGTGACCTATGCCGACCCGGTGGCCGGCGTCTACAAGAAGCTCGTGATGAGCGACGACGCCCGCACCCTGCTCGGCGGGATGCTGGTGGGCGATGCCAGTGCCTACGCCTCGCTCCGGCCGATGGTGGGGCGCCGGCTCGGGGCCGACCCCTCGTCATACCTCGTCCCGGAGGGCCTGCAGGCCGACCCGCACGCCACGGCCGAGCTGCCGGACGACGTGGGCGTCTGCTCCTGCAACAACGTCACGGCGGGCACGATCCGCTCGGCCATCACCGAGCACGGCTGCACCGACCTCGCCGAGGTCAAGGCGTGCACCAAGGCCGGCACCAGCTGCGGCTCCTGCCTCCCGCTGGTCAAGAAGATCGTCACCTCCGAGCAGGAGAAGGCCGGCCTCGAGGTCAACCGGTCGCTGTGCGAGCACGTCGAGCTGTCCCGCGCCGACCTGTTCAACGCCGTGCGCGTCACCGGGGAGCGGAGCTTCAGCGAGATCATCGCCCGGCACGGCAAGGGCCGCGGCTGCGAGATCTGCAAGCCGGTCGTCGGCTCGATCCTGGCCAGCCTGGAGACCGGGCACATCCTCGAGGGCGAGCAGGCGGCCCTGCAGGACACCAACGACCACGTGCTCGCCAACATGCAGAAGGACGGCACCTACTCGGTCGTCCCCCGCATCGCGGGCGGCGAGGTCACCCCCGAGGGGCTCATCGTCATCGGCGAGATCGCCCGCGACTTCGGGCTCTACACCAAGATCACGGGCGGCCAGCGGATCGACCTGTTCGGGGCGCGCATGGACCAGCTGCCGGCGATCTGGCGGCGGCTGATCGACGCGGGCTTCGAGTCGGGGCACGCCTACGGCAAGTCGCTGCGCACCGTGAAGTCCTGCGTCGGCTCCACGTGGTGCCGCTTCGGCGTGCAGGACTCGGTCAAGCTGGCGATCGACCTGGAGCTGCGCTATCGCGGCCTCCGGGCGCCGCACAAGATCAAGCTCGGCGTCTCCGGGTGCGCCCGGGAGTGCGCCGAGGCGCGCAGCAAGGACGTCGGGATCATCGCGACCGAGAACGGCTGGAACGTCTACGTCGGCGGCAACGGCGGCTTCACCCCGCGCCACGCCGTGCTGCTCGCCGAGGACCTCGACACCGAGACGCTCGTCCGCACCGTGGACCGGTTCTTCATGTACTACATCCGCACCGCCGACCGCCTGCAGCGCACCGCGCCCTGGCTCGAGGAGATCGAGGGCGGCCTGGACCACGTGCGCGAGGTGATCCTCGAGGACAGCCTCGGCATCGGCGCGGACCTGGACCGGGCGATGGAGCGCCACGTCGAGTCCTACTCCGACGAGTGGCGCGACGTGCTCGAGGACCCGGTCAAGCTGGCCCGGTTCACCTCCTTCGTCAACGCCCCCGACCAGGCCGACGGCGACCTCGTGTATGTCGTCGAGCGCGGCCAGCGTCGTCCGGCGACCCGTGAGGAGCGCGAGGCCGCCCGTCGCGGCGACGGCGACATCGAGGTCGTCACCTCGCAGGGCCACCCCGTCGAGCCGGGCAGCAACCAGCCGGGAGCCCCCGTGCTGATCGGTGGGACCACCCTGGAGGTGCGGCGATGAGCGTGACCTGGACCGACGTGTGCGCCCTCGGTGACCTGCAGCCCGAGCGGGCGGTCCCGGCGCTGGTGCAGGGCTGGCAGGTGGCGATCGTGCGGCTGCACGACGACACCGTGCACGCCGTGGGGCAGCGCGACCCCTACTGCGACGCCAACGTCATGTCGCGTGGCCTCGTCGGCTCGGTGACGGTCGAGGGGCGGGAGGTCCCCGTGATCTTCTCCCCGATGTACAAGCAGGCCTTCGACGTCCGCAGCGGTCGCGCCGTCGCGGAGCCGAGCGTGGGCCTGGGCTCGTGGGCCGTGCAGGTCATTGCGGGACGGGTGCAGGTCGGGCCGTGCGTGACCGAGCCTGCGGGCGTGGCGCCGGCGGAGCAGGCCGAGGTGGCGGCGGCCTCCTCCGAGCGGGCCCGCCAGACCGTGGAGGGATGGGCCGTATGACGCGCCCGCCCGTTCCCCTGTCGACGCCCTTCGGCACCCTGGTGCTCCCGCACCGCCCCTCCGGCTCCGGGTCCACCGGCACGTCCGGCTCCGGCTCCGGCAACGTTTCCGGCAACGTTTCCGGGCCGAGCGGTTCGGCCGCCTCTGACAGCTCGCCCGGGGGCGCCCCGTCCGTGGGCGAGGTGTGGCTCGTCGGTGGCGGACCCGGCGACCCGGACCTGCTGACGGTGCGCGCCCGACGGCTGCTCGACGAGGCCGACGTCGTCGTCCACGACCGGCTCGGACCGGTCTCCGTGCTCACCGAGCTCCCCGAATCCGTCCAGCTGGTCGACGTCGGCAAGCGTCCGCACCACCACCCGGTGCCGCAGGAGGAGATCAACCAGCTCCTGGTCGACCACGCCAAGCGGGGACGAAAGGTCGTGCGGCTCAAGGGCGGTGACCCCTTCGTCCTCGGTCGCGGCGGCGAGGAGCTGGCGGCCTGCCACGAGGCGGGCGTCGCCTGCCACGTCGTCCCCGGCATCAGCAGCGCGGTGGCTGCCCCGGCGGCGGCCGGCATACCGGTCACGCACCGCGGCCTGTCGACCGGGGTGGTGACCGTCTCCGGGCACGACGAGCTCGACCTGCCCGCGCTGGCCACGACCCCGCACACCGTCGTCGTGCTGATGGGGATGGGGCGGCTGCACGAGATCACGGCGGGGCTCGTCCGGCACGGCCGTGATCCGCAGACCCCCGCGGCCGTCATACAGCAGGCGTGGACGCCCTGGCAGCGCGAGGTGCGGGCCCCGCTGTCCGAGCTGGCCGGCGCCGTCGCCCGGGAGGGGCTGACCAACCCGGCCGTCATCGTGGTCGGCGCCGTCGCCGGGCTCCCCGCCCAGGTCTCGGGCGTGCAGGTCTCCGGCGCCCAGGTCTCCGGCGTGCAGGTCACCGGCGCGCCGGACCAGGGCGCGGGCGCATCCGCCGCGGCCGGGGCCCCAGCGGGGAGACTGTCGGCATGAGTCTCGTCGCGCCCCGCACGACCCTCGCCGAGCCGGAGCCGGTGCTGCTGCTGACCGCGCACGGCACCCGCAGCCCCGAGGGTCAGCGCACCGTCACCGGCATCGCCGAGCGGCTGAGGCGGCGTCGGCCTGACCTGCGGGTCGAGCTGGCCTACGTCGACGTGCAGGAGCCTCACGTCGCCGACAGCGTCGCCGCCCTCACCGGGGCGGGCCTGCGGGTCGTCGTCGTGCCGATCCTGCTGTCGCTCGGCTATCACGTCGAGGTCGACATCGCCCGGGCCGTCGCCGGTCGCGAGAGCGCTTGCGCGACGGGGGCGCTCGGCCCCGACCCGATCCTCGCCGACATCCTCGTGCGCCGTGCCGAGGGCGCCGGCGGCGGGCCCGGCGACGCCCTCGTCGTCGCCGCCGCCGGGTCCAGCCGCGAGCGCGCCCAGGCCGACGTCGACGCCCTGCTCGACG
The DNA here is from genome assembly GCF_002479615.1 of Arsenicicoccus sp. UBA7492. Taxonomy (NCBI): domain Bacteria; kingdom Bacillati; phylum Actinomycetota; class Actinomycetes; order Micrococcales; family Intrasporangiaceae; genus Arsenicicoccus; species Arsenicicoccus sp. UBA7492. The sequence goes on from NZ_DLOE01000016.1 coordinate 44,937, forward strand.
CCGTGCGCTGCCGGTGGGCCGGACCCGTGACCGTGGGATACGGCTCGGCGGCATCCCCCACCATCGCTGACGCCGTGGCCGCGGCCCGTGACGGCAGCCCCCGCAGGGTCATCGCGGCGTCATACCTGATCGGCCCCGGCCACTTCGCCGACGTGATCGCCCGCGCCGGCGCCGACCTCACGACCCGCCCCCTCGGCACCCACCCCGAGCTGCTGACGCTGGTCGAGCGCCGGTATGCCGAGGGCCTCCAGCGCCTCGCCCGCGTCGCCAGCCCGCTCTGACCGCGCCCGCTCAGAGCGGCGCCGGATCAGAGCAGCGCCGGCTACGCCGACGGTGAGGACCCTGACGGCTGCTCGGCCACCGCGCCGCCGGCGACGCCCCGGTCCACCGACGCGCGCTCCGCAGCGATGCGGGCGACGAGGGCCTCGGCGCGCTCGATCGAGCCGAGGAGGGCCAGCAGGGCGCCCTTCTCGCCGGCGGGGAGGCTGGCGGTGTCGATGACCCGCCACCGCAGGTCCTCGAAGGACGACGGGGCGGTCTCGCGGGCGACCGTCTCCGGCCGGTCGATCACGTGGTCCAGCGCGACGTCGACGCGCTCGAGACCCTCGGCGATGTAGGCCTTGCCCGCTGGGCTGAAGTCGTCCCGCTCCACCCGGCGCGCGATCTGGTGCAGGCTGTCCGCGAGCGAGGTCGTGAAGTCGGCCTCCTCGATCAGGCTGCCCACCAGGTCCATCTGGGTCCGGTCCAGGTCGTCCGTGAACAGCTCGGCCGAGTAGGCCCGGATCTCGCGGGACAGGGAGTCGGTCGCCTCCCAGTGCTCGGCGGTGTCCTTGGGCGCCTGCTTCTCGCCGCGGGCCATGGCGATGAACAGCGCGCCTGCCTCGAGCACCCGACCGGACTCGGCGCGCACCGCCCCCACCGCGCGCGGGAAGTCACCCAGCAGCGAGCGGTCGAGGTACTTCGGCTCCGCGTAGTCCTCGGCGTCCTCCGCGTCGGTGTGCCCGATCCGCGACAGGACCCGCTCGAAGGTGCTGACGAAGGGGAAGAGGATGAGCACGTTGAAGATGTTGAAGAAGATCGAGAACATCCCCACGGCCACCGGGACGAGCGGATAGGTCTCCTGCCCGTCCACGACCACCGCCGCCCCCCGGGTCGCCGCCGAAGAAGCCCATCGCCCACTTCAGCACCTGGATGGCAGGGAAGAAGAGGGCCAGCACGACGCACACCCCGATGAAGTTGAAGGCGATGTGGGCGTAGGCCGTTCGCTTGGCGTTCTTGGACAGGTTGAGCGAGGCGATCCAGGACGTGATGGTGGTGCCGAGGTCGGCGCCGATCGCGAACGCGATGGCGGTCTGCCACTCCAGGACCCCCGAGGCGCCGAGACCCATGACGATGCCGATGGTCGCGGAGGACCAGTGGATCATCGCCGTGATGAGGGCGGCGATCAGGGCGCACGACACGACGCCGATGAACGTGGTCGAGTCCAGGGACGACAGCACGTCCATCACGGCGGGCATCTTGCGCAGCGGCTTGAGGCCCCCGGTCATGAGGTTGAGGCCGTAGAAGATCAACGAGAATCCCATGGCCGCGAGCGCGATGTTGCGCACCTTGTCGACCTTGGAGAAGCAGTAGACGCACGCGAAGATCCCGGCACTCAGCAGCCCGATCGGTCCCAGCGGCAGGGCGATGAGGCCGTTGCCGAGCGTGGTGCCGATGTTGGCGCCCATGATCACGCCGATTGCCGAGCGCAACGACAGCACACCGGCATTGACCAGACCGACCGTCATCACCGTCATCGCGGTCGACGACTGGATGATGCCCGTGATGATCGTGCCGGCGACGACGCCCTTGGCGGGGGTGCCGGCCATCGTGGCGAGCCACGTGCGCATCTTGTTGACGGACAGCGCCTGTATGCCGTTGTCCATGAACTCCAGGCCGAGCAGGAAGATCCGGAGGCCGCCGATGACGGGGACCAGGATGTCCTTGAAGATGTCGACGTCCATGCGTGCTGTCCTGACTGTGACGGGTGGGCTGTGACGGGCGGGCTCGGAGGTGGGGCGAGCTCGGGCGAGCCGGACGTGAGGCGGAGGTGCGAGGGCCGATGTCAGCGAGGGGCGTACGGCAGGTGGCCGCGCCAGTAGGTCTCGACCTGCCCCACGGCTGCGCCGGGCAGGGGCAGGTAGCCCGCACGCTCGTGCAGGTCGGCGCTGTCCTCCAGCACGAAGCGGAGGAAGTCCAGGGCCTGGCGCGCCTCCGTCTCTCGGACCGGTCGGCGCTCGACGAGGGCATAGATCGGGACGGTCAGCGGATAGGCCGCGCGCTCGGCGGAGGTCGGCGCGAGCCCGACGTAGTCGTCACGCCCCGCGTAGTCGAGGCCCGCCACCGAGACCCGCATCGCGGCGTCCGTCGGGCCCACGAAGGCGCCCGCGGCATTCTCGAGCTGCGCGAGTCACAGCCCCGACTGCTGGGCCTGCGTGCGTTCGACATACCCGATCGATCCCGGACGCTGCCGCACGGCCTGCACGAGACCGCTCGACCGCTCGGCGGCCACCCCGCCCTTCCAGCTGACGAGCGCGCCCTGCCCCGCGGTCCAGCCGGGTGCACCGGACAGGTAGCGCGTCAGGGCGGCCGTCGACCCGGACCCGTCGCTGCGGTGCACCGCGGTGATCGTGGTGGACGGCAGTCGCGTGCCGGGGTTGAGCGCCGTGATCGCCGGGTCGTCCCACCGGGTGATCGCCCCCGTGTAGATCCCGGCGAGCGTTGCCTGGTCGAGCCGCAGCGTCGCGCCCGGGGGCAGGTCGAGGTTGTGCGCCACCGCGAGCGCCCCCACCGCGAGCGGGAACTGGACGACCTGACGCTCGTCGAGGGCGGCCTTGCTCAGCGGGTAGTCCGAGACGGCGAAGGCGACGTCGTCCTCGGCGAGGCGCATGATCCCGCCCATCGACCCGACCGGTTCGTACTCCAGCCCCGAGCCGTCCAGCACCCAGTCGTTGCCGGTCGCTCCGGGGCGGTCGGGGTTGTCGGCCGACGCGGCCGAGCGATAGGCCTCGATCGATCGGTCGATGAGCGGCTGCCCCAGCGTCGACCCGCTCCCGGCGAGCCGGTCCTGACGCCCGGCGGCCGTGAGGGCCACGACGAGGGCGCCGACGACCAGGGCCACCAGGATCGGCACGACGAGGCGGCGACGACGGGCGTCGTCGGTCCGCAGGACGGGGATCCCATTGAGGGGTGAAGCGAGCACCGCGGCTCCTCGGGTGCGTGGGGGTCGACCGGCGCGGGGGCGCTGCCTGGACGGTAGGCAGGTCGGACGTCGCTCACCCGAATGGCGGATGAACGACGGTGGCGCACGACGTGAACGGATCCCCTCACGTGGGGCCGCCTCAGGTCTCTGGCACCACCCGTGTCACGCTCCCGAGCGCGATCGGGGAGACTGGACCCATGGCCAGCGCATACCCGCACATGATCTTTGCCACCGAAGCCGCAGGTCTCGACAAGGACCGCCTCGTGGCCCTGCTCGACGAGGCCGTCCCCGGCGGGTCCACCGAGCAGACCGCCCTCAAGCTGACGTGGACGCGTGACGGCTACGCCTACACCTACTGGTTCGAGGACGCGGACCGCGTCGGCGAGATGTACGCCGACTACCTCCCCGAGGGCGCCCGCCGCCGGCCCGTGATCAACGCGACCACCGTCATCGACATGTCGGGCGCTGCGGACGCGAGCGGCGAGCACGCCGGCGAGGCCCGCGGGATCGTCGAGCACCTCGCCGCGCAGGACGGGGTCCACGTGTTCGCCGAGGCCACCAAGCGCTTCGTCGGGATGTCGTATGGCGACGAGCCCGCACCCGAGCCCACCCCCACGGCGACGGCTGCGACAGAGCCCGCCTCCGTCACGCCCGAGCCGGTCCAGCCCGAGCCGGTCGTCGAGGTGGCCGAGCCGACGACGGGCGACTTCGGAGAGCCCGGCATCCGCGTGGACGAGCCCTCCGAGGACGAGGTGGTCGCCCAGCCGACCACACCCGAGCCCGCCGCTGCGCCTGAGCACCAGCCGGGTGACTTCGGCGAGCCGGGCATCCGCGTGGACGAGCCCTCCGAGGACCTCGTGGACACTCACCCGGCGGCCCCGGAGCCTGCCGCCGCGTCCGCCCCCGCCCCGTCGCCGGAGCCGCAGCCCGCGCCCACGCCCGTCGAGCCCATAGCGCCGGAGCCCCAGGTCGCCCCCGAGCCGGTCGCCCCCGAGCCGGTCGCCCCCGAGCCCGTGCTGCCGGAGCCCGAGCTCGCCCCGGAGCCTCCGGTCCAGCCGGAGCGCATCCCTGGGCAGCTCCCCACGACCCCGGAGCCGGCCCCTACCCCGCAGCCCCTCCCGGACGAGGAGCCTGCACCCACGCCCGAGCCCGAGCCGATGCGCGAGCCTGCACCGTCTCCGGAGCCTGCGCCCACGCCCGAGCCGACCCCTTCACCGGAGCCCGAGCCCGAGCCGCAGCCCCTGCCGCGGGCGGAGCCCATCGCCCAGCCCGAGCCCATCCCCGCTCCGGAGCCGGTGCCCGAGAAGGGCTTCCTCAAGAAGCTGTTCGGCCGCCGCTGACGACAGCAAGTGACCCGGCGGGACGCGTCGCACCGCCAAACCGGCCGTTAGCCAGCTCAAAGTGCCCCGTCGGGTCACCCCCAGCACCCAATGGGGCGCTCGCGGGTCATCGCCACCACCAACGGGTGGAGAACACCACCCATGACGGTGGCTAAACCCACCCGTTCACGCCTCCGCGCCCTCGGCCCGCCCCAGCACCACCCCGCGGCCGCCGACGGCGACACGAAGTGACCCGACGGGACGCGTCGCGCCGCCAAACCGGCCGTTAGCCAGCTCAAAGTGCCCCGTCGGGTCAACCCCGTCGACCAATGGGGCGCTCACGGCTCACCGCCACCACCAACGGGTGGAGAACGCCACCCATGACGGTGGCCAACTCCACCCGTTGGCGCGCACCAGGCGTCGGGTGCGGCATACGGCCAGGACCGGCGTCAGTGGCTGAGGTCCTTGGCGCGCGTCTCCGGCAGCGTGAGCACGGTCGCGGCCGAGATCAGCAGCGCCACGATCGCGTACGTCGCGAACGCCCAGCGCCACTCGACCGCCGCCGCGAGCCAGTTCTGCACGTAGGGGGCGGTGCCGCCGAACAGCGCGATGCAGATGGCGTACGGCACACCCACGCCGGTGGCCCGCACGTCGGTGGGGAACATCTCGGCATACACCGCCGGCGCGATGGCGAGATAGCCGGCGAGCAGGATCAGCATCACCGAGATCGCCAGCGCGAGCTGCCACATGGTGTGGCCGATGAGCGCGGTCATGGGGATGTAGAGGACCGCCGACCCGAGCAGCGCTATCAGGATGGGGATCTTGCGGCCGATGCGGTCGGACACGAGACCCCACACGGGCAGCGCGAGGATAAAGACGGTGTTGCCGATGATCGAGGCCCAGAAGGCGTCGGTCTTGTCGAACTTCAGCACCTTGATGGCGTAGGCCGGGGTGCTGACGGACCACACGTAGTAGGTGATAGTCAGGCCCATGGTCATGCCGATGACCTGCAGCGCCTGGCGCTTGTGGCGCCACACGCCGGCGAGCACGTTCTCGCGGGGGGCACCCTCGCCGCCCACCTCCTCCTCGAAGATCGCGGACTCCTCGAGCCGGGTGCGCATCCACAGCGCGAACAGCCCGAGCACGGCCCCGAGCGCGAACGGCACGCGCCAGCCCCACGCGTCCATCTGCGCGTCGCTGAGCGTCGTCTCGAGGATCAGGCCGAGGAACATGCCGATCAGCAGGCCGACGGTGCCGGAGACGTAGATCGAGGACGCCCAGAACCCGCGCCGCTCGCGGGGTGCCTCCTCCGCGAGGTAGGTCTGTGCCGAGGGCAGCTCGCCGCCGTGCGCCAGGCCCTGCAGCAACCTCGCCACGAGCAGGATCACCGAGGCCCACACCCCGACGGCGTCATACGTCGGCGCGACGGCGATGAGCAGCGAGCCGCCCGAGGCGAGCATGACGGCGACCATCAGGGAGTGCTTGCGCCCGATGCGGTCGGCGAGCCAGCCGAAGACGTAGCCGCCGAAGGGCCGGGCCACGAACCCGACCGCGAAGATCGCGAGGGTGGACAGGAACGCGGAGGCGGGGTCCGCCTTGGAGAACAGCTGCGCCGCGATGTAGGTCGCGAAGGTGGCGTAGACGTTCCAGTCGTACCACTCGAGCGCATTGCCGACGCCGGTCCCGAGCAGCGTCTTGCTCCGGCTCGGGGCGGGCCGTGCATGGGCGGTGGTGGCGGGTGTGCTCACGGTGGTGTCCTTCGTGGTGGGGAGAGCGGCCGTATGCCGGATGCTCCCCCATCCCACCCTCCCGTCTGCCGAACGGTCACGCCAGGACGGGGGAACGTCGTCGAAAAGTGACCGGCCTGTGCGGGGTTCGGGTCTGGCGGTGCGGCATACGGGGTAGCCGGAGAGGAGCGCCGGACCAACCCGCAGGAGGCAATCGTGCCCGAGCAGACCGACTCCATCGCCGCCGGACGGCGGACCGCACCCCGACGGCTCGTGCTCGTCCGCCACGGCCAGAGCCTCGGCAACGTGGCGGACGCCGAGGCCCGCAAGGCCGGTCACGGCAGGCTGGCGCTCGACTACCGCGACGCCGACACCCCGCTGTCGGACCTGGGCACCGAGCAGGCCACCGCCCTCGGGGCCCACCTGGCGCGGTTGCCCGAGGCCCACCGCCCCGAGGTGATCCTGTCCTCGCCGTACGCGCGGGCGCGGGGTACGGCCGAGACGGCCCTGCGGGAGGCGGGGCTGGACCACTCGCTGGTCCTCGACGAGCGGCTGCGCGAGCGTGACCTGGGGATCTTCGACGGGCTCACCGGCGACGGCATCCGGGCGGAGTACCCCGAGGAGGCCGAGCGCCGCACCAAGGTCGGCAAGTTCTACTACCGGCCCCCGGGCGGCGAGTCCTGGTGCGACGTGGCCCTGCGCGTCCGCAGCGTCCTCGCCGACATCCGCCAGGAGTACGCCGACGAGCACGTCTGGATCTTCAGCCACCAGGCCGTGATCATGAGCTTCCGCCTCGTCCTGGAGGGCCTCGACGAGGAGGGCATCATCACGATCGACAACGAGACGCCGCTGCCCAACTGCTCCATGACGTCCTACGACCGGGCCGAGGACGGCTCGCTCGCGCTCGACACCTATGCCGAGACCGCCGCGCTCGAGGACGCCGGCACGCAGACCACGCGTGAGGAGCCGGTCGCCAAGGACGCGGACCGGTGAGCCGGCAGCCCGAGGTCGTCTCGTCCGGACTGCTGCGCGGCTGGGAGCTGCCCGGCCACGGCGGCGACAAGGAGAGCAACGGCCGCGTCCTCGTCGTGGGCGGCAACGTCCGCATGCCCGGCGGGGTCGTCCTCGCCGCGGAGGCGGCACTGCGCGCCGGCGCCGGCAAGCTGCAGATCGCCACGGTCGAGCCGCTGGCGGTGCCGATGGCGATGGCCATCCCCGAGGCGTATGTCGCCGGGCTGCCCGCCGACGACGAGGGCAACCTCGCGCCCGAGGCCGCCGACGAGATCGTGGACCTCGCGCAGGGGTGCGCCGCGGTGCTGCTGGGCCCCGGGGTCATGTCCCCCGAGGCGTCGGTGGCGCTCCTCGAGCAGGTCGTCCCGCGCCTCGACGTGCCCGTCGTGATCGACGCGCTGGGGATGGCCTATCTCACCGAGCACCAGGACGGCGTGCAGCACCTCGACGGTCGAGTCATCCTGTCCCCCAACACGAGCGAGCTGGCGCACACGCTCGGCGAGGACGACGACGCCGTCTCGCAGGACCCGATCGGCGCCTCGCTGCGGCTCGCGCGCCGTGCCGGAGCCGTCGTGGTGTCGGGCGCGTCCACGACATACGTCACGACCCCCGGCACCAGGGCGACCGCGGACCTGTGGGCCGTCCAGACCGGGGGTGAGGGCATGGCCGTCAGCGGCTCCGGCGACGTCAAGGCCGGCATGCTGGTCGGGCTGCTCGGGCGTGGCGCGGAGCCCGCCCAGGCCGGGGTGTGGGGCGCCTATGTGCACGGCCGCGCGGGCGAGCGCCTGGTCGCGGTGCACGGACGGCGCGGCTTCCTCGCCCGCGAGCTGCTTGCCGAGATCCCACGGGCGCTGGCCGAGCTCGACGGGTGAGCGTCCTCCTCGGGACCTCGGGCTGGTGCTATGCCCACTGGGACGGCGTCCTCTACCCGCCCGGCATGCGTCCCGGGGACCGGCTCGCCTGCTACGTCGCGGAGCTCGCGACCGTGGAGCTCAACGCGAGCCACTACCGCTGGCCCCGGGACGCGAGCTTCGCGAGCTGGCGGCGGCGGTTGCCCGAGGGCTTCGTCATGACGGTCAAGGCGCCGCGCGGCCTGACCCACGCCAAGCGCCTCTACGCCCCCGAGCGGTGGTCCGAGGTGATCGCCCGCGGCCTGCACGAGCTGCGGGGACGCCGGGGACAGCTCCTGCTGCAGCTGCCGCCCACGATGGAGCGCGACGACGCGCGCCTGGCCTACGCGCTCGACGCCCTGCCGCCCTGGATCGAGGTCGCCGTGGAGCTGCGGCACGAGTCCTGGCACCGCGAGGAGGTGTTCGCGCTGCTCGAGCGGCACGGTGCCGCCTACGTCGTCATGTCCGGGGCGCACCTGCCGTGCGTCCTGCGGGCGACGTCGCCGCTGGTCTACGTGCGGTGGCACGGCCCCAGCCACGACCATCTGTATGCCGGCAGCTACGGCGACGCCGACCTCGACTGGTGGGCCGATCGCATCCGCGAGTGGCAGGGCGCGGGGCACCGCGTGCTCGGCTACTTCAACAACGACGGGCACGGTCACGCGGTGCACGACGTGCGTCGGCTGCGCGCCCGCCTCGGCGTCTGACCCCACCCCCGCCGACCGTCAGCTGCCAACTCCCCTCTATTGCTGCTGGGTTGCATTATCGTGTGGCCATGGCTATCGACATCCACCGCGCGACGACGCCGCAGGACCTGGCCGGCGCGCGCGAGCTCATCCTGACCAGCGTCCACGACGACCAGGGCTACGGCTTCCAGCCCCAGTGGCACTGGGACCTCGACCACCTGACCGAGGTGTATGTCGACAACCCCCGGCAGGCGATGGTCGTCGCCGTCGACGAGGGCACCGTGGTCGGCACCTGTGCCGCGGGGATCGGCGGCTCCGCCAGCCCGCCGCACCCCGCCTGGCTCGCCGATCACTACGCCGACCGGGCGAACGTGGTGCAGCTGGTGCGCCTGGTCACCGACCCCCGCCTGCGCCGCAAGGGCCTCGGCCGCCGCCTCGTCGACGCCACCATCGCGTTCGTCCGCGCCGAGGGCGGGTATCGCGTCATCTACCTCCACACCAACGCCAAGATCCCTGGCGCGCTCGAGTTCTGGCGCGGTGCAGGCCTGGTCGAGACCTATGACGCCCGCGGCGACGAGGGGGACGATCGTTTCGAGACGGTCCACTTCGAGCTGCCCCTGCACGCGACCGTGCCCGCCTGATCCCGAGTCGGCGACCGGCGGCACGGCATACGGCCCCGCTCCCTCCGCACGACGAAGGCCCCCGCCGGACTCCGAGGAGTCGAGCGGGGGCCTTGGTCGCCCGGTCGGGCGCGTCCGAGCCAGGAAAGCGGCCCTGCCAGGGAGATCAGCTAGCGTCGAGCACGGTCGGCCAGCTGCCACCGACGGTGGGGTCCTGGCTGGTGGGCCAGCTGCCGCCCACCGTGGGGTCCTGGCTCGTGGGCCAGCTGCCACCGACGGTGGGGACCAGAGCGAAGGCTGCGAGGGTGAGAACGGCGATGGCGCGAGTGGCCTTGGCGATCATGATGGGAATCTCCTACTGGCGGGGGGATGCGGCAAGCGGTACGTTACTCGCGTTGTCAACAGTTGGGAATAGGTCATGAGCGACGAGAACGGTTTCGGAGTAGCGCTGCGCGCGGCGAGGGTCGCGGCCGGCCTGTCCCAGTCAGAGCTGGGGGAGCCGGAGTTCTCCCGCAGCTACATCTCCCTCGTGGAGTCAGGGCACCGCGCGCCGAGCCGCGAGATCGTCGAGCACGTCGCCGGCAGGCTCGGCCTGTCGGTCGAGCACGTCCGGGCCTGGGCGCTCGCCTCCGGCAAGCGCGGCGACGCCCGCGCCGCGGTGCTGCAGACCGAGGCGCTCAGCGTCCTCACGACGCACACCTTCGAGGGTGCCATCAAGGCTGCGTCCGACCTGCGCGACTTCGCCCTCGAGGCCGACCGCCTGGACCTCTGGTGGACCGCCGCGCTGATGGACCTCACGCTGCGCATCGAGAATGACTTCGCCGACCAGGTCGTCGAGCAGGCCCGCGCCCTCGTCGACCACTGGTTCACGCAGCAGTCCACGATCCTGCAGGGTCGGGTGCGCACGGTCCTGTCGGTCGCCCTGCGCGTCACCGGCGACCTGGAGGGGTCCGTCACCGAGGCCCGGGCCGCCGTCATGGCCTTCCGCACCACCCCCACCTGGCGCTCGACCGGCGTCGCCGCCCTCACCGCGCTCGTGTCCGCCCTCGGGCAGCAGCACCGCTACAGCGACGCGATCAGCTGGGCGCCGGACCTCGCCCGCGGCGCCCAGGATGCCCCCAACCGGCTCGAGGCCGGCAACGCCTACTGGGCCCTGGCCAACCTCGCGCTCTCGACCGGAGACCCCGAGGCGGGGCTCAGCTACTACGACCAGGCCATCGCGGCCATCGACCCGGACGGCCACCTGCGCCGGTGGGGTCGGGTACACCGCGCCGCCGCGGACTTCCGGCTCAAGGCGGACGTCGACCTCGACGCCGTGCCGGGGCTGCTCGCCAAGGCGGCGACGGCCTTCTCGCTCAGCTCGGCCCGCAGCGACCAGGTCGAGCTGGACCTGGTGCAGGGCAAGTACGCCTGCGCCACCGGCGACTGGGCGCAGGGGCGTGCCCACATGGAGCGGGTGCTCGAGGACGGGCACCTGCTCGCCGCCTCCGACCTGGCCGACGCCCACCATCACCTCGGCACCGCGCTGGGCGAGCTGGGCGATCACCGCGGGGCGGCCGAGCACCTGCAGGAGTCGGTGCGCCTGCTCCTGACGCTGACGTCTACCAACGCCGGGCCCGCCTGAGCCGCCGCGCACCGTCACCACCTGTCGTTGCGCATTCACACTGAGTCGCCGAGTTGACACTTTGTGTCGACGCGCACTCCCTCGCGCCATTTGTCACCACTGACGTTTGTGAACGATCCAAACGGGTCCCCAGACGCCATCGGTGACCAATGGTGTGCGGTGGGAGGGAGGACGGGACCCCCACGGCGCCGGCGCGGTCGAGCTGGTCGACGGACGCCTGCAGGACCCGCTGCGGCCCCGGTCGACGCGATCAAGGTGAGGACGGTGCCGGCCATGAACGTCCGGCGAGCGGTGCTGCTGCTCATGACGTCTCCTTGGGTGGTCGGTGTGCCTCCACCCTCCCTGGAACGTCCCGACCCGCGCCTCCCCCAGAAGGATGAGATCGCGGACGCCGGTCCACCCACCCGGAGGAGGGCGTGACCGGGCGTCACAGGGGCCCGACGGAGCGCGTCGAACCGCGCGTCGCCTCGGCCCTCGAGCCCGATCGCGAGGTCAGCCGGCGTTGATCCCCTGGGTAAGGCCCTCGGCGTTGCCCTCCTCGTCGGACTCGCCGGGGGTCTCGGGGTCGCCCGAGGTGGGCTCGGGCACCTGCTCGGTGGGCTGCTGGCCGGCCGGCTCGCCCCCCTCGTAGCCACCCTGGTCGTCCACACCCGTGTCCTGGTCCGCGTCCGGGTAGGCCGGGCGCTCGGCCGCGCTCTGGCCCGCGCCGGTCGGGTCGACGTCGTGGAAGGGCCCCTGGTCGGGCTGCGTGGTCTGGTCCGTCACGTGCGGGTTCTGGTCGTTGTCGCTCATGCGCCTGGGCATACCCCACCGCGTCGGGGGTCACCCGCTGCGGCCGGGGCGCGCGGCATACGGTGGGGGCATGGATCTCAAGCCTGCCTCCGACGTCTCCACCGCACCGCTCACCGTCCTCGGCCTGGCCGGCGGCTTCGCGCTCGCCCGCGAGACCGGCATCCGCCCGCTCGGCGGCGTGCTGCTCGGCGCCTGCGGCCTCCTCGCGGGGCGCACCTGGCTCGCGCGGACCGACCCGGGGACGACCTCCGTGCTGGCCGTGACCTACCTCGGCGGGTTCGTGGGGTCGCACCGGCTGGCCAAGAGCATCGGCGCCTGGCCTGCCGTCGGTGTCGTGACGGCGGCCTCGGCGGCCGCCTCCTGGGCCCTCTGCGACGCCCGGGACTGAGCCGTCGACCCACCCGCAGATGGAGGAGCCCGTATGCCGATCCCCACGCCCCTCAACGGCGCCGTCCTCGTGGTGTCTCCGCACCTGGACGACGCCGTCCTGTCCTGCGAGACGCTCATCGGCCGCGAGGCCCCGCTCGACGTCCTGACCGTCTGCACGGCCCGCCCCGCCCAGCCCATGGTCACCGAGTGGGACACACTGTCCGGTTTCCAAGACTCGGACGAGGCCATGGAGGTCCGGCTCGCCGAGGACGACGCCGCGCTCGCCGGGACGCCGCACCGTCGGCACCACCTCGGCCTGCTCGACCAGCAGTACCTCACCGCGGGCCGGACCCCCGAGGACGCCGCCACCCTCACCGCCTGGGTCGATGCCTGGCTGCGCGAGCACGAGGGCGGCCTGGTGCTCCTGCCGACCGCCACCGGGGTGCTGCCCGACCCGCCGCTGCCCCGCCGACCGTTGGGCGTGCGGGCGGCCCGCCGCCTGGCGCGGCTCGGGCTGCGGGCTGGGCGCAGCGGCATACGGCTGGTGCGCGAGGCCCTGTCCCGGGGGGAGGCCGAGGCGATGCCACCGGCCACCGGGGAGCACGCCGCGCCCGTCGGCGCCGGCGTCAACCCCGACCACCGCTGGGTGCGGGACACGCTCACCGACCACCTGACCGGCCGCCTGAGCGGCCGCCTAATCAGGTTCGGCTACTACGAGGACGTGCCCTACGGCTCGGCGCGGCCGGGGCAGGACGAGATAGACGGCCTGGTCGAGCGGCACGGGTTCCACGTCGAGGCGTATGCCGTGCCGGTCGACCGCGTCGTCAAGGCGCGCCGGATCGGTCGCTACGCGACGCAGGTGGAGCCGCTGCGCTTCGGCCCGCACGGACTCGACGAGCCAGAGGGGCTGCCCGAGCTGGAGCGCTACTGGCTGGCCCGTCCGTGGGAGGCCGCCCTGGGGATTCCAGGACAATTGCACCACGGCCATCACCCCCGGTCGTAGGCTTGAACCAGGGGGTGGTGTCCTGTGCCGATCGTGGTGGGCATTCCGACGTACCGACGCCCTGAGCTGCTCCGGGGGCTGCTGCTCGAGGTGACGAAGCAGGCCGAGGGCCATCCGGTCTCGGTGGTGGTCGCGGACAACGACTGCGACCCGGCCGTGGAGCGAGTGGCCGAGGAGGTCGGGCGCGGCACGACGGTCCCGATCACGGTGCGTCCCGTCCGTGAGCGAGGCATCTCGCAGGCGCGCAACGCCCTCGTCACGACCGCCTACGAGGTCGACCCGGATTGGGTGTACCTCGTGATGTATGACGATGACGGCCTCCCCGAGCCCGGCGCCCTCATGGCCCTGGTGGACTGCGCGCGACGCTACGACGCCGACTGCGCGAGCGGGCCCGTCGACATGGGCATCAACAAGTCCTACCCGACGCTCGTGCGGTCCTACCTGCTGGCCAGCTCGGTCCTGCGCCGCGAGGGCCTGGTCTCCTCCCTCGACGGTGGGCAGAACCTCCTGCTCTCTCGCCGGCTCGTCGATCGGATGCCGCGACCGTGGTTCGCCCCGCACCGTGGGCTGTCCGGCGGGGAGGACTTCGCGTTCTTCCTGCGGGCCCGGTCGCTCGGAGCACGGTTCGCGTGGTCGCCCGCCGCCGTCGTGAACGAGCCGCTCCCCCCGCACCGGTTGAGCAACCGGGGTGCGCTGCTGCGCGCGTTCGAGGAGAACGCCGCCAACGCCGACACCGAGGTCGAGTTCTTCGGCTACGGCCACACGTTGGCGACGCTGGGTCGCTCGCTCGTGTGGCCCTTCGTCAACGTGGCCGGCGCCGTGCACCACCGCGACCCCGAGCGGCTCGCCGGGGTCGCGGTGTCGCTGTGCGGTGTCGCCGGGCGGGCGGCGGGGCTGGCCGGCCATCGGCCCAGGCCCTATCTCTGACGAAGCGTCCGGGCCGCGAGGGCCGGATGACCAGACGTACCTACCGGGGGCGGGATCATCAGCCTGGCGAACTAACCCCGGTCGATGCCCCTACCCCCGGCGGGATCATCAGCCTGGCGAACTAACCACGGTCGATGCCCCTACCCCCGGCGGGATCATCAGCCTGGCGAACCGACCCTGGGCTAGCCCTGGGCCTCGCCGAGGCGCGCTTCGGGCGTGAGCTCGGCGGGGAGACCGCCGCCGGTCGCAGCCCGGGCAAGAGCGCGACCCAGCGCAGGTGCCTGCTTGAACAAGTTGTGACCGGCCACAAAAGAGACAGAGCCTGCCTCCCATACGGCCACGCCGTCCTCACTCCACGGGAGGTCGGTCACCCAGCAGTGAAGGAAGTCGCGCGGCTCTGGGTGGAGACCGGGCAGCGCCCGTGTCGCGTATTCGCGTGCGCGTTCGTCCAGCGATCGAATGGCCGCAGGGTCGATGAAAGTTCCGTCGTCGCGGACGCCGACGGTCTCGCTGAGTCCGACGGAGTAACTGCTGTTGCCCGGTAGCGGCGTCGCGTAGACGCCGACTTCGCCGAAGACGCCGCTGCTGTCCTGCAGGCACGCGACTCGTGCCGGGGCGGCGGCTTTCACGTCGAAGGTCAGCCGGACGTGTGCGGCAAGGCGAACCGGCAGCGACAGGCCGACGCTGCGTGCCAGCCGGGCGGTTTCGCGGCCGGCGCACACGACCACCTTGGAGTAGACAGCCCGGTCGGTGACGCTGCGCACCTCGACCGTCCCGTCGGCGCGGGGATCGATGGAGATGACCTCCCCGGTGGTGACCGCATCTGCGAGGGCACCCGTGAGTGCCGTGATCGCGGCGCGGGTGCGGATCGCGCCGCCCGACTCGTCGAGCACCGCTGGCCCCGAGTACCCAGCGAGCAGCGGCATTCGCTGGGCGACCTCGGCCGCGTCGATCTCGTGCGCCTTCACGCCGCCAACCTGATCGAGCACCCGCAGCCGCGCCAGGGCGCTGTCTCCGATCGCCAGGACACCGTCTGATGAGACCAGCTCGACGTCGAAGTGTTCGGCCCACTCATCCCATACGCCGCGGCTTTCGCGCGCGAAAGCGACGAGTCGCGGGTCGTCGTGGGCATGCCGGAAGATCCGCGACTCGCCTGCGGACTGACCCGTCCCGGGCAGACCAGCCTCGTACAAGCGCACCGGCACGCCCTGCTCCCGCAGCGCGTACGCCGTCGACAGACCGACGATCCCGCCCCCGATCACTGCTACCTCGGGTGAACGCGTCGTGGCAACGCCGTCGTCAGTTCCGGTCATCGCGGTTCCTCGATCTGTTGGTGATGAGCGATAGGCCGCAAGAGAAGGGGCCGCTGCCACGACGTCAGCGGGCTGTGCAAGCCCGAAGTCACCGCGCGCAGCGACCCCTCCTCTCTGGGCCAGTACTCCCGGTCTGTGGTGTCAGGCGGGGAGCTTGAAGCCCAGTACGTCGAGCTTCTCGATCGTCGGTTCGGAGAACAACGTGCCGGTCTGCTCGCCGAGAGCTACCGCAACAGGGCCGGACAGGTGGGCGTCACGTCCGGCGTCATCGGGGAACACGTCGAAGATCCCGAACGAGGTCGGCCCGAGGCGGATCGCGAACCACGCGGTGGTCGCCTGCTCGTCATCAACAAGCGCACGGCCGCTGTCAAGGAAATCCTTCACGTCGTCCTCCTTCCCGGGCAACGCGTCAAACCTGACCAGCAATCCCTTGGTCACACTCATGACTTCTCCTCTTCCTTTGTCGAGGTGCCTGCGAGCTGGGACACTATCGCCTCGGAGAACGCCGGCAGGTCCTCCGGCGAGCGGCTGGTGATGAGATTCTTGTCGACCACCACGTCCTGGTCGACGACGTCGGCGCCGGCGTTGCGCAGGTCGGTGCGAATGCTCGGGAACGACGTCAGGGTGCGACCGGCGGCCACGCCGGCCTCGATCAACGTCCACGGCCCGTGACAGATCGCCGCCACTGGCTTGCCGCTCTCGACGAAGTCGCGGACGAAGGAAACGGCGTCCTCGTCGACCCGGAGCTGGTCGGGGTTCACCGTGCCGCCGGGAAGCAGCAGGGCGTCGTAGTCGCCCACCGAGGCGTCGGCGACCAACCCGTCGACGGTGAACGTGCCCGCTTCATCCAGGTCGTTCTTACGGGCCTTGATCTCGCCGTCGTGGATCGAGAGGACCTCGGTCTGAGCGCCCGCGCGGTTCAGCGCTTCGCGGGGTTGCTCGAGCTCAACGCGTTCGACTCCGTCGGCGGCGAGGATCGCGACCCTCTTGCCTTGAAGATCTGCTGCCATATCAGCTTGCCTTCTTTCCGTCTGACATGCCGGGCTTGATGACGACCTTGGTCCAACCCTTGGACCTGGAGTCGAAGTTCCTATAGGCATCGGCAGCCTGGTCCAGCGAGATCTCGTGGGAGACGATCCAGGACGGCTTCGCCTTGCCGGCCGCGATGAGGTCTCGCAGCCGGCGGTTGTACCTCTTGACGGGGGCCTGACCGTTGCCCATGGTCTGTCCCTTGAACCAGTGGGTGCCGAAGTCGATGGCTGCCTTGCCCTGCTTGGCCAATTCGCCCTTGGCCCCCGGGTCCTGGGGGACGAACACGCCGACGGTGCCGATCCCGCCGGTGAACCGGACCGAGTTGATGAGCATGTTCAAGGTGGCGGCCGGGTCTTCGTTGCCCTCAGGGTCGTGGGCCTGGTAGCCGACGCACTCGCAGCCGCGGTCGGCTCCGAGCCCCATGGTCTCGTCCAGCACAGCCTGCACGGGGTCGACCTTGGAGTCGTCGATGGCGATCGCGCCGATCTGCTCGGCCAGCGCGAGCCGGTCGGGGTGACGATCGACCACCATCACCTTTGCCGCGCCCTTGATCGTCGCGGACAGGGCGGCCATCAGTCCCACGGGGCCAGCCCCGGCGATCACGACGCTGTCGCCCGGGATCACGCCGGCCATCTCGGTGGCGTGGTAGCCGGTGGGGAAGATGTCGGAGAGCATGACGTAGTCGTTCTCCTTCTCCTCCGCGTCCTCACCCAGGCGCAGCGCGTTGTGGTCACCGAAAGGCACACGGAGCAGTTCTGCCTGCCCGCCGCCGTACGGGCCCATTTCGGCGAAGCCGTAGGCCGCACCGGCGGCCGACGGGTCAGGTTGCGTCGTCAGGCAGTAGTTCGTGAGGCCGCGCTCGCAGTTCTTGCAGAACCCGCACGAGATGTTGAACGGCAGCACGACCCGGTCGCCCACCTTGACCTTCTCCACGCCACTGCCGATCTCCACCACCTCTCCCATGTTTTCGTGACCGAACGTCCGACCTACTCGAAGGAGGTCCGCCCCTCGTACATGTGGAGGTCCGAGCCGCAGATGTTCGTCGTCGTTACCCTGACCAGGACATCGGTGGGTCGCTCGATCTTCGCGTCCGGGACATCCGTGACTGCGACATCGCGCGGTCCCTGATAGACCACAGCCTTCATGGTGGATCTCCAATCGTTGTGTGGTGACTTTCCAGACCCAACCTACCCTCGCCACCGAACGAGGGGGTCGTAGGCAGATCAGGGCGAACCCGGGGGCTAGCTAGCCGGAGGAAATGAGTCGCGCCCAAGTTGGCGTCAGAAAACGCCCCGTAGGCGCACCCTGCGGCTGACCCTTGGCTGCGAGATCGGCCATGGGAGCCGGGTGGTCGGGCTCGGTCTCGAAGCCGGGCATCTCCATGGTCACCCGCAGCTCCACGGTGATGCCGTCCCCGGTGCTGCCCGCCTTGGGCGAGAAGTAGTGCGAGTCCATCTCCACGCCCACGCACCGGCGCGCGAACGGCGCCATCATGCCCCGCCGCTGCAGCTGCGCCCCGACCCACGCGAAGGGGTGGCTGTCGGGCCGGTGCACGAGCTTCTCGGGGTAGCCGACGATCTGCCCGGGCGGCACGAGGTGCGGTGCGCCCCCTGGGCGGCCATGGCCCGGGCGAAGAGCACCGTGTCGCCCTCGGAGGGCACGTGAGCAGCTGCGGGGTGTAGAAGGACCACGCGTTGTAGCCGGTCAGGTAGAACAGGTTGGCGGGTCGGTGACCACGAGTGCGGCCAGCCCCTGGTGCGCCATACGGGCTCGGACCGCAGCGAGCCGTCCGTCGACTCCTCGGGGGTGAAGGTCATCGTCCCGCCCTCCTCGTCAGGTCCGGGGGGCGGCGAGGTACTTGACCTCGAGGAACTCCTCGATACCGAGCTTGCCGCCCTCGCGCCCCAGCCCCGACGCCTTGACGCCGCCGAAGGGCGCGGCGGGGTTGGACACGAGACCGGTGTTGAGGCCGACCATCCCGGTCTCGATGGCCTCACCGAGGCGGAAAGCCCGCTCTAGGCTCTCGGTGTAGACGTAGCCCATGAGCCCCCACGGGGTGGCGTTGGCGAGCTCGATCACCTCGTCGTCGGTGTCGTAGGGGATGAGCGGGGCAACGGGGCCGAAGATCTCCTGCTCCATGAGCGCCGAGCCGGGGTCGACGCCGGTGAGGACCGTCGGCGGGTAGAAGTAGCCGGCACCCTTGGGACGGTCGCCGCCGCACCGTACCTCGGCGCCGCGGTCCACGGCGTCGGTCACGAGCTCCACCACCTTGTCGAGGGCCTTGGGCTCGATGAGCGGACCCACCTGCACGCCCTCGGCCAGGCCGTCGCCGACCGACAGGGCGCCCATGCGCTCGGCCAGCTTGTCCGCGAGCGCGTCGTGCACGGAGCGGTGGACGAAGATCCGGTTGGCGGCCGTGCAGGCCTCACCCATGTTGCGCATCTTGGCGATCATCAGGCCGTCGACGGCCTTGTCGAGGTCGGCGTCCTCGCACACGATGAACGGCGCGTTGCCGCCGAGCTCCATCGAGGAGCGCATGACGTGCTGCGACGCCTGCTCGAGGAGCTTCACGCCGACGGCGGTCGAGCCGGTGAACGAGACCTTGCGGGCCAGACCGCTGCTCATCCACGGCTCGACGACCGAGCCGGCGTCGGAGGAGCACACGACGTTGAGGACCCCGGCGGGCAGGCCCGCCTCGACCAGGATGTCGACCAGGGCGAAGCTCGACAACGGCGTCAGGTGGGCGGGCTTGAAGACCATCGTGCAGCCGGCCGCGATGGCGGGGCCGATCTTGCGGGTGGCCATGGCGAGCGGGAAGTTCCACGGCGTGACCAGCACGCACGGGCCGATCGGCTGGCGGGACACGAAGATCCGGGTCAAGCCGTCGCCGGAGAGCATCATGTCTCCGCCGATGCGGACCGCCTCCTCCGAGAACCACCGCAAGAACTCCGCGGCGTAGGCGACCTCGCCCTTGGCCTCGGCGACGGGCTTGCCCATCTCGCTGGTCATGACCAGCGCCAGGTCGTCCTGCCGCTCCATGACGAGGTCGTAGGCGCGGCGCAGGATCTCGCTGCGCTCCCGCGGGGCGGTGCGACCCCAGTCGCGCTGGGCCGCGGCGGCCGCCTCGATGGCGCGGCGGGCGTCCTCGGGACCCCCGTCGGCGATGGTCGCGATGACCTGCTCGCTGGCGGGGTTGACGACGTCGTGGGTCTTGCCGGACGCCGCGTCGCCCCACTCACCGTCGATGAACAGGCCGGTGGGGACGTCGGCGACCACCTCCTGCGCCCGCTGGGACTCGGCGTCGGACGCGGTGACGAGCTGCACGGTCATCGGGGACCTCCTGAAGGGTGTCGTGCTCGGTGGTCGATCTGATCAGCGGTCGCTGCCCGCGGCCCCGGTGACCTCCTCGACGGCGGCCCGGAACCTGTCCAGCCCGAGATCGGTCTCCTCCATGGAGACGACGAGCGCGGGCATGACCCGGACCACGTTACCGAGCGGACCGCATGCACGTGAGGGTGAGCCGGCGGTGACGACTCGCGGCCTGCTGGACGGCCACGGCGGTCGCCGTGTCCGGGCGGCCGCCGGGCGTCGCGATCTCGACGCCCGGCATGAGCCCGAGGCCGCCGCGCACGTCACCGGCGAGCCGCTGGTCAACGTGGTCGACACCCGCACCGGCTTCCCCTGCCGGGGGTAAGGGCATCAGCCGGGCTTCGTCCCCCAGGCTGATGATCCCGCCGGGGGTAAGGGCATCAGCCGGCCCTCGTCCGCCGTGCGGCGGACCCGCCTCACCCTCCCCCACCCGTCTCACCCCGCAGCACGAGACCAGCCCGCCACTGCGAACCCCCCCATCCCACCGAAGACCCGCGCGAGCGCCCGGCCCCCGGATGGGGTGGGCGCTCGCCATACGGACTGTCAGTGCTGATGAGCCGCCGGACCGTTGCCCGGCTGCGCCGTCAGGCGTGGGCCAGCGCGGGCCGCGAGTCCATCGAGATGGGCTCGGCCCGGGCGAACTCGTCCTCGTCGAGGATGCCCTCGCGTCGCGCGACGATGATCTGCACGAGCACCTGGCCCGCGACGTTGACCGCCGTGCGCCCCATGTCGAGGATCGGGTCGATCGCGAGCAGGAGCCCGACGCCGGCGAGGGGCAGGCCCAGCGTGGACAGAGTGAGGGTCAGCATCACGATCGCGCCGGTCAGGCCGGCGGTCGCGGCCGAGCCGATGACCGACACCACGACGATGAGCAGGTAGTCCAGCGGGCCGAGGTCGACGCCGAAGAACTGCGCCACGAAGATCGCGGCGATCGCGGGGTAGATCGCGGCGCAGCCGTCCATCTTGGTCGTGGCCGCCAGAGGTGAGGCGAAGGCGGCATACTCGCGCGGCACACCCAGGGACTCGGTCACGCGCTGGGTGACGGGCAGGGTCCCGAGGGACGACCGGGAGACGAAGGCGAGCTGGATGGCCGGCCAGGCGCCGCGGAAGTAGCTGCGCGGGGAGAGGCCGTGGGCCAGGAGCAGCGCGGGATAGAGCACGAGCAGCACGATCAGCAGCCCGGCGTAGATCGCGAGCGCGAAGGTGCCGAGCTGGGTCAGCGAGGACCAGCCGTAGGTCGCGATCGCGCGGCCGATGAGGCCGACGGTGCCGATCGGGGCCAGCAGGATGACCCACCACAGGACCTTCTGCACGATGGCGAGCGCGGAGGCGTTGAAGGCCAGGAAGGGCTCGGCGGCCTTGCCGACCTTGAGCGCGGCGATGCCCACGACGAGGGCGATGACGACCAGCTGCAGCGCCTTGAAGCTGACGCTGGTGTCGACCGAGGCGAGCGCGCCGCCGGGGCCGGTCACGGGGTGGGAGCTGACCGACAGGCCCAGGAAGTTGCCGGGGACGAGCTGGTCGATGAAGTCGAGCCATCCGCCCTGCGTGCTGGGGGCCTTGGCGGCGCTCTCGCTCACGCTCGTGTTGCGGCCGGGCTGGATCACCAGGCCGAGGACGATCCCGATGATCACCGAGGCCAGAGCCGTGATCCCGAACCACAGGAGGGTCTTGCCGGCCAGGCGGGCGGCGTTGGCGACACCGCGCAGGTTGGCGATCGAGGCGATGATCGCCGTGAGGATCAGCGGCGGCACCAGGGCCTTGAGCAGGGTGACGAAGGTCGACCCGATCGTGTCGAGCACGACGGTGAGCCAGTTGTCGTCGCCGTTCGCGGTGGGGCCCATGGTCAGGGCGACCCAGCCGAGGGCGAGGCCCAGGACGAGGGCGATCAGGATCTGGATGCTGAAGGACGGGAGGCGGCGACGCTTCGTGGGCGTGGTGCTCGCTGTCGAGGACATGGGGACCTTCTCCGGCGCGGGGGTGGGGCAGACGTGGATAACGTCAGCAACAATCAACCATAACGTCAGATTATTCCCAGGGCGCGGTGAAGAGGGGTCTGTCAGACCCACGTGGTTGAGTAGGTGCTGTCAGGACTGGGGGCGACGAGCTGGACCGGCGAACGGTCCTGAGGTGTTCTGAGAGGTGTCATGGTGAGCAGGCAGAGACAGTCATGGTCGGCTGGGTCGACGGGGTCGAAAGGGTCGACGGGGTCGGATAGGTCGGGGTCGCGGGAGCGGTCCGACCGGGGAGAGGTGTCCGGGCAGGCGGACGAGCTGGCGCTGGCCGGGGTGCGAGGGCTGAGCGCAGGGTCCGTCTGGGACCTCGACGACGCGGTGGTCGACCTGATCACGCTCGCGCACACCACCGGCGGCCGGGCCGTGGTGGAGCAGACCCTCACGACGCGGTTGCGCGGGGTCCTCGAGGAGAGGTGGCGCAGCGGCTGGCAGCCGATGGACCTGCACCACCTGGTCCGACGGTCCGCGCTGCACGTGCGGGCCGAGCCCGAGACGGTCACGCGGGTCGTGGAGCTGCTGGGGGACGTGATGGCCGCGGACCTGGCGTCCTACCCGCGGGCCACGGTCGAGCAGCGCTGGCACGACCAGCTCGAGCTCGTCGAGGCCTCCGTCTGGTGGCCGGCGGCGGACTCGTGCGTGACGGCGCGGGTCGGGCGGTGGGGCAGCGAGGCGATCGCCTACGAGGTGGCGCTGCGGCTCGAGCACGTGCTCCGGTCGCTCCCCGCCATGCAGCAGCTCGGCGCCAGGCCGGGCGAGGCGACGACGCAGGCCTCGTCCACGCCGATCGACGTGGACGACAAGATCCTGGCGCGGGTGCGGCAGCTGCTGGCCAAGGCCGAGTCCACGCCCTACGAGGCCGAGGCCGAGACCTTCACCGCTGGGGCCCAGGCCCTCATGGCGCGACACAGCATCGACCACGCGGTGCTGGCCGCGAGCGCGTCGTCAGGCGGTGGCGGTGAGCGACCGGACGGGCGGCGGCTGTGGATGGAGACGCCCTACGTCCGGGAGAAGGTCATGCTGCTCGGAGCGGTCGCCGACGCCAACCGGTCGCGCAGCGTGTGGGCCAAGGAGGACGGCTACGTCACGCTGCTGGGCTTCCCCCACGACCTGGACGCCGTCGAGACCCTCTACACGTCCCTCCTCGTCCAGGCGACCCGCGCCATGCACGCCGAGGGCAAGCGGCTCGACCGGCGCGGCGGGTCCCGGACGCGGAGCTTCCGCCAGTCCTTCCTCGCAGCCTTCGGCGCGCGCATCGGCGAGCGCCTGGCCGAGGTGACCGCCGCCGAGACCGCCCAGGCCGCCGAGGAGATGTCGGCCGTGGGAGGTCGCGAGCTCGTGCCGGTCCTCCAGGAGCGCACCGAGGCCGTCGAGTCGTATGTCGAGGAGCTGTTCCCGCGGGTGCGTCACGTGTCGATGTCCTTCGGGCGCGACCGTGAGGGCTGGGACCGCGGCCGCCGCGCCGCCGACCAGGCCTCGCTCCAGTGGGGGCGGGCCGTGGGCAGCTGACGCGGGGGCCCGGGAGATCACCCAGCGCGAACGTCATGCCGGGTGTCGTGCCAGGGTTCGCGTCGGGCGTCGGCTCGTGTGTCGGGCCTGGGGCGTCGGATCAGGTGTCGATCGAGGCTGGGCGGGGCATGGGTCACGCATGGCCACGACCGACGCACCCAGGCCCAGCACCCGCACGCCGCAGCGCGACCCCGGGCCGGGGGCCCGGGCGTCGCAGTCGGCTTCGTCCCCGTTAGGGCACACCCGGGCCGTCGAGATCGTCGACGCGGTGATCGTCGGCGGTGGTCACCACGGGCTGGTGGCCGCCGCCACCCTCGCCGACGCCGGCTGGGCCGTGCTCCTGCTCGAGGCCCGTGACACCCTCGGTGGCGCCGTGTCGTCCCGCGACGTCGACGGCTGGGTGCTCGACGAGTTCAGCGCCTGCCACCCCCTCGGCGCGGCCTCGCCCGTGCTGCGCGAGCTGGACCTCACGGCCCACGGTCTGCAGTGGTCGCACGCCGAGCGCCCGGTCGTGCACGTGGCGTCCAGCGACGACAGCGTCGGCTCGACCATGGAGGGCGACGCCGAGGCGACCGCCGCGCTGCTGGACGCCGACCATCCCGGCGACGGAGACACCTGGCTGCGCCTGGTGCGGCAGTGGGACGCCATACGAGAGCCGCTGCTGGCGAGCCTCCTCACCCGCTGGCCGCCGGGCCGCTCCGTCGGGCCGCTGCTGGCGCGCATCGGAGCGACCCAGGTGCCGGACTTCGTGCGGTTCGCGCTGCTGCCCGTCGACCGGATGGGCGCCGAGCTCTTCGGCGGCGCCCGCGCCGGGCAGATCCTGAGCGGCAACGCGATGCACGCAGACATCCCCCCGGAGGCGCCCGGCAGCGGGTTGTTCGGCTGGATCATGTCCATGCTCGCGCAGGACGTGGGCTTCCCGTCGCCCCGTGGTGGCACGCAGCGACTGGCCGACGCGCTCGCCTCGCGAGCCCGTGCCGCCGGCGCGCGCCTCGAGACCGGTCAGCGCGTGGCTCGGATCGCCGTGGCCGCTGGGCGAGCGCACGGCGTCGAGACGGTCGACGGTCGGCGCATCCAGGCTCGACGCGCGGTCATCGCCGACACGAGCGCACCCGACCTCTACGACCGGCTCCTGCCGAGCGCCGCCGTCCCCGTGGGGCTCCGATCACGCCTGGACCGCTTCGAGTGGGACCTGCCGACGCTCAAGCTCAACTACCGGCTGTCGGCACCGATGCCCTGGATCGCCGAGCGCGCGCACGGCGCGGCGGTGGTGCACGCCGGCCAGGACCGGCAGGGTCTGGTCCGGTGGACCGCCGACCTCGGCTCAGGACGGGTGCCGCAGCGCCCGTTCGCCCTGGTCGGGCAGATGACGACGGTCGACCCGTCGCGCTCGCCCGAGGGCACCGAGGCGCTCTGGCTCTACACCCACCTGCCGCGGGGCATCACCGACGCCGCGTCGGCGGACCGGCTGACGGACGCGTCGGAGGGGATGTTCGACGACCTGGCCCCTGGCTGGCGCGACCACGTCATCGACCGGTGGGACCAGCGCCCCCACGACCTGCACGCGAGCAACGCCAACCTGGGCGACGGCGCGGTGGGGGGCGGCACGATGCAGCTGTTCCAGCAGGCGATCTGGCGTCCCGTCACCGGGCTCGGCGGGCCCCGCACGCACGTCGAGGGCCTCTACCTCGGCAGTGCGGCCACGCATCCCGGCGGGGGTGTGCACGGAGGCTGCGGCTACCTCGCCGCGCGGGCCGCCCTGCAGGACAACCGCTGGTGGGGCCGCCCGGTGCGCAGCCTGTCGCTGGCCGCCCTGCACCGCCTCTACGCCGACCCACCCACCATCCGCTGACCCACCTCAGGTAGGCACATCCGCCCGACCTAGCACCCCAGGCCGATGTGACCGCCTCAGGTAGGCACACTCGCCGGGCTTCGCACCGGAGGCTGATGGGCCTACCCCCGCTAGGTGCATCAGCTGCGGGGCTGGGTGCGGCGCTCCGCCAGCAGGGCCAGACGCAGCAGGGCCTCGTGGTTGCGGCGCGCGACGCCCGCCTGGCGGACGGCGTGCGGGACCAGTCGACCGGGGCCCCGCGACGCGTCCTCCCGCATGCTGATCAGCGTGCCGCCGTCCTGCGGCTCGAGCCTGATCTCGACGGTGGCCACCCCCATGACGGGGCGAGCCTTGGCGCTCAGCACGATTCGCCGCCCGGTCTCGCACTCGCGGACCTCGGTCTCGTCGTTCAGCAGCGCGGGCCAGGACCCCACGGAGTGGTGCAGCCGTGCGCCGGCCGCGGGCCAGTCGGCCGACACCGCGCGCATCCGCGACGCCCCGACCACCCAGCACGAATAGGTCCACCCGTCGGCGATCACCGCCCACACCTGGTCGACGGTGGCGGTGGTGCTTCGCTGCTCGGTGTGCATCGGTCCTCCTGAGCCGGCCCACGGCCGGGAGCGGGTGTGCTGTGCCTCCAGCATGACCGAGCCGGCCCGGCCGAGGAGCCTTGCCAGGTGGTCAGCGGCCGTATGCCGCGTCGAAGAACGCCCGCTCGCACGCCACCGACCGCGTGAACGCCCGCTCGGCTGCGTCCTTGTCGCGTGGGTCGCTGGGCTCGTTGGCGTCCAGCTCGGCCTGCATCCACTCGACCCAGGCGCGGAAGTCCGGACCGCGGTGCAGGTCGACCCAGCCCACGTGCTCCGGACGGGTCGCGGCCATCCCGTCGCGGTCAGCGCGCTCGGCCCAGTCGAGATAGAGCTTCTCCGCGACCAGCAGGACCGCGAGGACCTGGGCGTAGGACCGGGACTCGATGGCGTCCCGCATCACCCGGTCGAAGTCCAGCGTGGCCTGGGTCAGCGTGGGCTCGAACCGCTCGGCCTCGGGCACGCCGAGGGCGTCGAAGGAGTCGATGAAGTAGGTGTCCTCGTCGCTGGCGAACATGCCGAGCTGCCGCGCGAACCGCAGCCGCGAGGTGAGGCCCGGCGCAGACGCGCACGCCTGCCCGAGCAGGGCGGTGAACGCGTCGCAGAACTGGTAGTCCTGCACCAGGTAGTGCGCCAGGACGTCGTCGGCGACGGTCCCGGCGAGCAGCTCGTCGACGAAGCGGTGGCCCGTCGCGGCGGCCCAGTCGAGGTCGGTGGCGTGACGCATGCGCTGGCTCCAGGTGGCGGTCATGCTTCGACCGTATGCCGCGTCGGTGGTCGCCCAACAGCCCACCCCGGCCCCCGCCGCCCCTGCGCACCCCGCCCCGCCCCGGCCCGGCCCGGCCCGGCCCGGCCCCACGAGATTTCCGGCCCGGCCCCACGAGATCGTGAGTGTTTCGTCCAAGATTCTTGGACGAAACACTCACGATCCTGGGGATCAGAAGGTCAGAGGGTGACGACCATCTTGCCGGTGTTGGCGCCACGCATCAGGTCGATGAACGCCTGCGGCGCCGCGTCCAGCCCCTCGCGCCGCGTCTCGTCGACGCTGATGTCGCCCGCCGCGATCCAGTCCGTCATACGGCCTCGGAACTCGTCGGCCAGGTGGGAGTAGGACCCGACGATGAACCCACGCAGCGTCAGCTGCTTGCCGATGGCGAGGGCGAGGTTGCGCGGGGCGGGCGTGGGCTCGGTGGCGTTGTACTGCGAGATGGCGCCGCACATGGCGACCCGTCCGTGCAGGTTGAGGCGTCCGATGGCGGCCTCGAGGTGCTCGCCCCCGACGTTGTCGAAGTAGACGTCGATGCCGTCCGGGGCCGCCTCGCGCAGCCGGTCGGCGACCGGCCCGTCGTGGTAGTCGAACGCGGCGTCGAAGCCGAGGTCGCGCAGGCGCTGGACCTTGTCGGGCGAGCCGGCGCTCCCGATGACCCGCGACGCGCCCATCAGCCGGGCGATCTGGCCCACGAGCGAGCCCACGGCGCCGGCCGCGCCGGACACGAACACCGCGTCGCCCTCGCGGAACCCGGCGACGGCGGTCAGTCCGGCATACGCGGTCAGCCCGGGCATGCCGAGGACCCCGAGGTATGCCGTCTCGGACACCCGATCGGTGTCGATCACCGTCACGCCATCGGCGGGCAGGATCGCGTGCTCGCGCCAGCCCAGACCGTGCAGCACGCGCGCCCCGACGGGCACGGACTCGCTGCGGGAGGCGACGACCTCACCGACCGCGCCGCCGTCGAGCGGCTCGTCGAGCCGGAACGGCGGCACGTAGGACTTCACGTCGTTCATGCGACCGCGCATGTAGGGGTCGACGGACATCGCGGTGTTGCGCACGAGGACCTGGCCGTCGGCGAGCTCGGGGAGCTCGATCGTCTCGATGCGGAAGTCGTCGGGCGTCGGCCACCCCTGCGGCCGCGCCGCGAGGACGATCTGGCGCGTGCTGGTCGGGGCCGTCATCAGTCCTCCACCACCGTGACGGTGACGTCGATGTTGCCGCGCGTGGCGTTGGAGTACGGGCAGACCTGGTGGGCCTGGT
Source organism: Arsenicicoccus sp. UBA7492 (assembly GCF_002479615.1). Lineage (NCBI taxonomy): Bacteria > Bacillati > Actinomycetota > Actinomycetes > Micrococcales > Intrasporangiaceae > Arsenicicoccus > Arsenicicoccus sp. UBA7492. Next base: position 72,831 of record NZ_DLOE01000016.1, read on the forward strand.
CCGCGAGCTGCTGCGCCTGGTCGTGGGGCAGGGCCGGTATGACGACCTCGAGGGTCACCTCCAGCCCGAAGCCGCCACCGTCACGCGGGCCGATGCCGACGCGGGCGCCGACGCTGGACTCGCCGAGGTCGGCCTTGGCCTCGCGGGCGACCATCTGCAGCGCGGAGTGGAAGCACGCCGCGTAGCCGGCGGCGAACAGCTGCTCGGGGTTGGCGCCCTGGCCGGAGCCACCCATCTCGGTGGGGACGGCGAGGTCGAGGTCGACGCGGCCGTCCTTGGTGAGGACGTGGCCGTTGCGGCCGGCGCCGGTGGCGAGCGCCTCTGCGGTGTAGATCGCGTTCATGACGTGTGCCCTTCGTTCGAGTCGTGCGGGGTGGGCAGGTGGCAGAACCGCTGCGCGAGGGTGCGCAGGGTCTCTGACTCCTGCGGGGTCAGGTGCATGGAGTCGTAGAGCTGCTGGCGCAGGCCCGCCGCCTCCGGCTCGAGCGCGCGGCCCTGGTCGGTGAGGTGGACGGTGACGCGTCGTTCGTCGCGGTGGTCCCGCCGACGCTCGACGTGCCCGGCGGCCTGCAGGCGTCGCAGCAGCGGGGACAGCGTGCCGCTGTCGAGCTGGAGCCGCTCGCCGAGCTCGGAGACGCTGGGGCCGTCGGCCTCCCACAGCGCGAGCAGCGTGACGTACTGCGTGTAGGTCAGGCCGAGACGTGTGAGCCCCTCGCGGTAGGCGCCGGTCGCGACGCGCGACGCGCTGTAGAGCGCGAAGCACAGCTGCCGGTCGAGCTCGAGGTCTGACTCCATGCCGTCTACCCTGCCACGCCAGTCGGTTGTGTGCAACTCAATTGCGCGCAACTCATCACCTTCCGCCGAGCCCGTACACCCTGACCTCGGTCCGGCACCGATCGGTCCGTATGCCGGAAGAACGCCCCCAGGCCGGGGTCCAGGCGTGCGGGAGGCCCGGCGCCATGCCCCGATCGGGGATGACGCCGGGCCTCTCGGCATGCGGCCGGTGCAGGGTGCCTGATCAGATCAACCGGCCCTGGTCACACCGGCCTGGGGAACGGAGGCCGGTCGATGCCTTTGCCGGGGGTAGGTCCATCAGCCGGGAGGGGCAGGACCGTCGAACCCAGGCCGATGTGCCTACCTGAGGCGGTCACATTTAGGTTGGGTGGT
>NZ_DLOE01000017.1:0-5741 GCF_002479615.1 Arsenicicoccus sp. UBA7492
AAGTGGGGTTGACATAGCCAGAGGGGTCTGGTGCGGGCGACGTTCAGGGACTGGACGGATGCGGATGAGGCCGGCTACGAGTCGGTGACTCACTTCGTGGCCGACTCTCATGGCACGGAGATGGTCCGGCGCGCGATCGGGTCGACGGAGTTCATCAACACCGATTTGGCGTGGGGAGCAGTCGGGCTCGCCGTCGACATGGCGTGTGCTGGTGTCCGTGACGCTGCGGCGCGTCATGACCGACGACTACGAGTGGGGTACCGAGTACACGTACGTCCTGGCCGACCCCACGGCCGAGCAGTCCGCCGAGCTCACCGCCGTTCTGGACCGGGTGGGTGCCCGCCGCCGAGCCAAGCAGATCCATCGGCACGTGATCGAGCACAGCATCGGGCTGGAGGGGGTCGATGTCCCCGTCGTGCTTGCCGAGCCGATGCTGTGTGGAGGGCCGACCTTGTACGGCACCGGGAGCTGGTTCGTGATCACGGACACTCATATCTGGGCGGTCACCAACAACGGCAGGGACGGTGACGACTGGAGCCGCAACAACGTATGGACCGGTGGGGCTGGCGCGGTCGGGCACCGCGTCCCGCTCGAGGAGGCGCTGGCTGGTGAGATTCGCGGCCTGCACGAGAAGGGCGTCGTCCTGTGAGTGGGTCGTTGGACAGCCGGCGGCGAGCGGCTGCCGCGCGAGCGGGCTATGACAGGCTGGCCTGGGCGGACAATGTCAACGCGGGCCGGCGCTGGTGCCATCGCTGCCAGTGCTTCCACCCCGCCGGGGAGTTCGGGAAGGACAGCTCGCGGTGGGACGGCATGGCTGGTTCCTGCCGGTCCAGCCGACGGCCCTCCCTGACCACTAGGAGCAGTGATGATGTCTGAGCTGATCTCGGGGCCGGAGGTGGCGGCTCGGCGGCTCGCGCTTGGGCTCAGTCAGGCCGCGCTCGCTGACGTGTTGGGGGTCAAGCAGGCCACGGTGTCTCGGTGGGAGGCCGGGGCGCGGGTCCCGGGGGCCGGTGTTGATGCTGAGCTGGCCGTCCTTGAGGACCAGCTTGAGCAGCTGGTCGAGCAGCAGGTGCGTGGCGACGGGGTGGTCTACCCGGCGGCTGGGGGTGTGCCGTGGGACGTGCTGGGGGCGGTGGCGGCCGCCCGCGCGGGCGTGGCTCGGCGGCGCGGGGCGATGTCGCCCTCACGTGGCCGCGCGACCGCGTTCCCTAGCGGGGTTGAGCCGCGGGAATGGCGCAGCCTGGCTGCCGTGGCGCGGATCCGCGCTGAGGAGACCCGCCGCCACGGCCTCGACTTCGAGGCGATCTCCGACGAGCGGTGGGACGCGATCGCGGACGGCCGCGCGGGTTGCAGGCCGAGGTCGGCTACGGCTACGGGCCTAGGGGGTGTCCTGGGCCAGGATCTGGGCCGTGCGGGACCTGCTGAGCCCGACGGCGCGGCCGGCGGCTGAGACCGGTAGGCCCTCCTCGAGCAGGGAGCGGATGCGTCGGGCCCTGCCGGCAGGGTCGGCGGCCAGGTCGCGAGCCTGAGCGCGTTGCAGATCATGGTGATGAGCGCGCAGGCAGTCGTGACACAGCACCGTGCCGTAACGGCGGGAGGGGGTGCTGGGCTGCTGGCAGCCAGGGCACCGCGGGGTGGTCATGCCCTCCATCGTGCTCGTATCCCGGGGAACGGGCCGGTGGCCGTCCACAGCCAGCCGCGGGGTGGGTGCGTCGGCCCGCCCCGCTCGAGGTGGTCTGCCAGGCTGGGGGCATGGGGATCTTCTCTCGCCTGATGGGCTGGACCACGACGCCTGTGCCACGGCAGGGGCCGTCTGGTCGTTCTGAGGCGGTGTCCTCCCGTCACTCCGGTGGCGCCCGGGATCGCGTGGTGACGGTGGCGTTCCGGCCCCTGGACGACCTGCGACCGATCCCGGACCCGTGGCCTTGGGCGGCCTACTCCTACCAGTGGCCGTTCGATGACGAACCCTCGATCGGCGACTGGGCGATCGCGCCCGGGATAGACAGCCCCACGCCGGTGGTCGTGGTCAGCCTCGAGCGAAGCGAAGCATCACGGGGGATGACGCTCGCCTCCCTGATCCGGCCGATGGCGCACGACGAGGTCGAGCAGGTCCGGGGACCTGTCCGAGACCGGACTTTACGCTTCCTGGAGCACGCCCGGCTCCAGGCGGGGCTACCGCCGCTGCACGGTGGCCTGATGCCCGACGTGCCCAGCGAGTTCACGGCCGTGGCGGCCGCTCGAGGGGACGCCACGCTGGAGCAGGCCAGCGCGTATGCCGACGCCTGGTGGCAGGCCACCAGGCTCGCCAGGCAGATGGGCCGCGACGTCGACGAGGTCGACGCCTTCGCGGAGGCCGGGCGCTACTGGGGGCGTGTGCGTAGCCGGCTGTGGAAGGTCCAGCACGACGGGGATTTGGAGCGCGAGCTCGAGAAGGTCGACGTCGCCCAGGTTGCTACCGCCCTCGCCGGGCGCACCGCCGCCCAGATCGACAGCCTCCAGCTGGCCGGCAAGGCGCTGCACGAGTGGCTCGAAGTCGTGCAGGCCCTCGAGCGGGCCGGCCGGGGGGAGGAGGCGCTGCAGCTCGTCGAGGTGCTGATCGAGGCCGCCGAGCAGGAGGCTGCGCGGTCTGGGCGGGAGCCGGCGCCGGCCTACACCGAACGGGCTGCGATCATGCTCCGCCGGCGCAAGGACTACGACGCGGAGATCCGAGTGCTGCAGCGGTGGGAGGCATTCTGCCCGCCCGAGCGGCGTGGCCCAGGGGCCACACAGCAGAAGCTCGCCGCCAGGCTGGTCAAGGCTCGCCAGCTCGCGGCCAAGACCCGCTGAGGATGCCGAGCGGCATCCACCTCAACGTCACCGGCGGGAAGGCCCCATCTTCCCCCGCACCAGGGGGCGTCGGCCGGCTCGTGGTCAGGGCCGGTAGGTTCGCTCCTGCACGAGAGCGCGCAGAGCAGCGTGGGAGCAGGTGACCTCGTCTCGCAGGATCTGGTTGAGGGAATGACCCTCGATGTCGTCGTGGACGGACAACCGGGCCAAGGGGGTCCTCGTGGCCATGGCGTAGGCGTCGCGGATCGCGTCGTAGAAGGCTCGCTGCTTCCAGCGAGACAGGTCTTCAGAGGAGTCGAGGCCGCGCACGGCAGCTGGGCCAAACATGAGTCGCGAGGATTGCGTCGACCGGCCCCCGAGGCTGCTGGAGGCTTGGTCGCAGGCGTGCTCGTAGTCATCGCAGTAGCCGGAGTAGAAGCGGGCCCAGGGCAGGACGTCGGCCCAGTCGTCGTCAAGCGTGCGCTTGCGGTAACGGTTGAAATGCTGCTCCTCGTCCAGCTCGACCAGGACGCCATCCAGGGCCATGTCCCAGCCACCGGGCGCCCACCGCTCCGGCGACACCGACATCCTCCCACCCAGGTCCCGGTAGGTGCGCTCGAGCACCTCGGCGAGGTCTCCCAAATGTTGCATCCGAGGACGTGCCGGCCGGTCCGACGTGGTCATGCCCGCCGCGTCGAGCAACTGGCACAGCTTCTTCTCACGTTCACCAGGGGTGGTCATGAGCAGATCCTGCTCATGCCGGCGCTGGTCGACCAGAGATTGGCCCGGACGTGGCCCGGAAGGACTAGCCAGTAGCCGGCACCATACGGGTGCGGTGGTGTGTTCAGGCAGGACCTGGACTGGTGTCGGGGTGACGGTCTCTGGCGGCGCTGACGGCGGTGGTGATGGCCTCCGGGCTGGGGAGCAGCCCGGAGGGGGACAGGTAGAGCCTGGCAGGTGTCGGCGGACATGGGGCCGGTGACGGTGCCCAGAGCGCATTCGACGACGATGTCGTCGCGGGTGCCGGTGAGCAGGATCCCGATGGAGGGGACGTCGCCGTGGTCGGGTCCGCGCCACTACTCGCGCTATCGGCCTATTCGGACGTAGCGAAGCAAACCCCAGATGAGCACCATCGGGAGCGCAATAACCATTCCCTGCCGAGCCCATCCGCTATCTCCGGCGATTGCCCAGGTGATGGCCGGGGCGGCTGCCACGAGCCAGCCGATGATGGCTGCACGGCCGAACCGGAATGAGCCTGACGCAAGATCGCTGCACAGGCGGCCACCGAACAAAGCCGCCATCCCGCCACCGAGCAAGCCCACGACGGCGCGGGGCGCGTCACCTGGGAGATGCGCAATATAGAGGCCTCCCGCGACCGTAACCGCGCTGTGCAGCACGGAGAACCACCTGTCGGCCCGCCAGTCGGGGGCTGAAGCCGCGGCCTCCTCAGCCGACTTGTAGATGCGCCAAGCGCCGGGAACCTCTGCCCACGCGAGCCAACGGAACCGCTGGACGGCCCACCAGCCCGCGAGCACCGCACCCAGAGCGAGGAGAACGTACGCACCCGGGAGGTCGGTGAGTGCGGGCCGCGAGGCCGCCCACGCCAGAGCCGCCAGGCAAGCGAGTTTCAGCCCAAGCCGTGCCGTATGCCCGGCAAGCCAGTATGCCCGCGCGCGTCCCTTCACTGCCGAGGGGTGCTCAACCCGAACTGCGGTCGTGGTCATGACGTTCTCTCCTTCGGTCACCACTTCGGATCACTCCACCGAGGGCCGTTGGCCGGCCCAGGGAGAGGTAGAGCAGGACGAGCTCGTGGTTGACCCGCCGCACGGTGGTGACCTGGACGGCGCGGATGCTGGCCACGGTAGCGGCCAGCAGCTCGGGGTAGCCCTGCGGCAGGGGCTCGGGTCCGGCACAGGTGCACTTACCACCTCCCGGCACCTGTGCCGGTGTTATGGCTTGTATGGGTGTAGTGAGGTTTTCTCACCAGCGGCCTCGAGTCATGGTGGCAATGACGAGGGCGGCGGCGACGATCGCGCCGATGCGGGCTGGGTCGAGGGTGATGTGGCGTAGGGCCCGGTACTTCTTCAGGATGGCGTTGGCGCGTTCGGCGGGCGCGCGTAGCGCGCGTTGCAACCGGTTGGTGGTGCGGTTACCGCGGTCGAGGTTGTGGCCCTTGATGGGGGTGTGGATGCCGATGCCGGCGCCGTGGTAGCCCTTGTCCGCCAGCGTGGGCAGGCCTTTCGCGGCGGCGGGATACAGCAGGGGGAAGGCGTGGGTGCGGGCAGTGGTGATGTCGTGGGTGGACCCTGGCTCGACCGGGCTGGTCCAGATCGGGAATCCGGTGTGGTCGGTGAGGACCTGGACGTTCCCGCCGTGCGCGTGGTGCTTGCCCGAGTACCAGATGTCGTACCCCTTCACAGCGCCGTTCCCGCTGGTCGAGCGGGCAGAGCACCGGTTGGTGCGGATGAGGGTGCCGTCCAGGCAGACGAACGGCGCGGCGGTGTCGAGCTGGTCGGCAAGGACGTCTTCCAAGGTGGGGGCGCGGTCGGCGATGACGTCGATGGCCTCGTGCAGGTACCGGTACGCCGTCGCTTGGGACAGGCCGTGGTCGGCGGCGAGGCGGTGAACAGGGGTGGCGTCGATCAGCCAGCGCAGGAACAACACGGCTTGCGTCCAGCACGTCGCGGCCCGCTGCCAGGGGCGCGCGTCGTGGACCGTGCGGTGATGCTGAAGCCACGCCGACACGCGGCGCACGACGACGAGGGGAACGGGCAGGGTGGCACGATAGGACAGCACGCGGGGCTCGGTTCGGGCGAGGGGACAGAGGTGAAACCGAGCCTGGTCACCGGGCCCCGCCTGCGCCTATCCGACACGCCGTCCCCGCAGGTCACAGCCCTGCCGCACCGTCGAACGCCAAGCCTGGTGAGAAATCCTCA
>NZ_DLOE01000019.1:0-2527 GCF_002479615.1 Arsenicicoccus sp. UBA7492
AGACAGGTTGACAACTTCCGTGCGAACGCGGGCGGATGTGACTACCTGAGGTAGGTCAGCGGGCGGCGGAGCCCTCGACGTAGTCCGAGTCGGTGTCCTTGACCCAGCTCATCAGGCCGCGGAGCTTGCGCCCGGTGGCCTCGATCGGGTGCTGGGCGCCCTGCTCGCGCAGGCGCTTGAACTCCGGTGCACCGGCGTCCTGGTCGTCGATGAAGCGCTTGGCGAAGGTGCCGTCCTGGATGTCCGCGAGGACGGCCTTCATGTTGTCCTTGACCTCCGGGGAGATGACGCGCGGCCCCGAGACGTAGTCGCCGAACTCCGCCGTGTCCGAGATGGACCAGCGCTGCTTGGCGATGCCGCCCTCGATCATCAGGTCGACGATGAGCTTGAGCTCGTGCAGGCACTCGAAGTACGCGACCTCGGGCTGGTAGCCCGCCTCGGTGAGCGTCTCGAAGCCGTACATGACCAGCTGCGAGGCGCCGCCGCAGAGCACGGCCTGCTCGCCGAACAGGTCGGTCTCGGTCTCCTCGGTGAAGGTCGTCTTGATGCCGCCGGCCCGCAGACCGCCGATCGCCTTGGCGTAGGACTTCGCGAGCTCCCAGGCCTGGCCGGAGGGGTCCTGCTCGACGGCGACGATCACGGGGACGCCGCGGCCGTCGGTGTACTCACGGCGCACGAGGTGGCCGGGTCCCTTGGGGGCGACCATGAGCACGTCAGAGCCAGCCTCGGGCTTGATGTAGCCGAAGCGGATGTTGAAGCCGTGGCCGAAGACCAGCGCCGTGCCCTCGTTGAGGTTGGGCTGGATCTCCTCGGCGTAGACGGTGCGCTGCACCTGGTCGGGCGTGAGGATGACGACGACGTCGGCCTCCTTGACGGCCTCGGCGACGGTGAGGACGCGCAGGCCCTCGGCCTCGGCCTTGGCGCGGCTCTTGGAGCCCTCGGCCAGGCCGACGCGCACGTCGACGCCCGAGTCGCGCAGGTTGAGCGCGTGGGCGTGACCCTGCGAGCCGTAGCCGATGACGGCGACCTTGCGCCCCTGGATCAGGGACAGGTCGGCGTCGTCGTCGTAGAACATCTCAGCAGCCATGGGCTGGTCTCCTTCGTGGGTGGTCGTGCGTCTATCTAACGGGGATGGGCCGTATGCCGAGACCGGGCGTCTCGGCATACGACCGATGGACGGTCAGCCGCGGTTGCTGCGGTCGGTGATGGAGCGGGAGCCGCGACCGATGGCGACGAGGCCGGACTGCACCAGCTCCTTGACGCCGAAGGGCTCCAGGGTGCGCAGCAGCGCCTCGAGCTTGAGGACGTTGCCGGTGGCCTCGACGACGATCGTGTCGGGCCCGACGTCGACGACCTTGGCGCGGAACATCTCGACGACCTCCATCACCTGGCCGCGGTGGGCCGCGTCGGCCCGGACCTTGACCAGGATGATGTGCCGCTGGACCGACTGGTCGGCCTGGAGCTCGACGACCTTGAGCACCTCGACGAGCTTGTTGAGCTGCTTGGTCACCTGCTCGAGCGGGAGCACGTCGACGTCGACGCGGATCGTCATGCGCGAGATCTCGGGGTGCTCGGTCTCGCCGACGGCGAGCGCCTCGATGTTGTAGCCGCGGCGCGAGAACAGCGCGGCGATGCGGGTGAGGACGCCGGGCTTGTTTTCCACGAGCACGGACAGGGTGTGCTTGCTCACTCGTCATCACTCCAATTCGGGGCCATGCCCTTGGCGATCTGGATCTCGTCGTTGCTCACGCCGGCGGGGACCATGGGCCACACCATCGCGTCGCGGCTCACCACGAAGTCGACCACGACGGGCCGGTCGTTGATCGCCATCGCGGCCTGGATCGTCTCGTCGATCTTGGCGGGGTCGTCGCAGCGCAGCCCGACGCAGCCGTAGGCCTCGGCGAGCTTGACGAAGTCCGGGATCCGGATTTGGTCGTGGGAGGTGTGCAGGTCGGTGTTGGAGTAGCGCTCGTTGTAGAAGAGCGTCTGCCACTGGCGCACCATGCCGAGGCTCGAGTTGTTGATGATCGCGACCTTGATCGGGATGTCGTTGACGACGCAGGTGGCCAGCTCCTGGTTGGTCATCTGGAAGCACCCGTCGCCGTCGATCGCCCACACGACGCGGTCCGGGTCGCCGGCCTTGGCGCCCATGGCCGCGGGCACGGAGTAGCCCATCGTCCCGGCACCACCGGAGTTGAGCCACTGCCGCGGCCGCTCGTAGCGGATGAACTGCGAGCTCCACATCTGGTGCTGGCCGACGCCGGCGCAGTAGATCGCGTCGGGCCCGACGATCTCGCCGAGCCGCTCGATGACGGCCTGCGGGGCGATCGTCGTCTCGTCGTCGTGGACGTAGCCGACGGGGTAGGTCGCCTTCCAGCCCGTGGCGGTGGCGACCCACTCGGCGTAGTCGGCGACGTCGCCCGCGGCCTGGTCGGCCTTGATGGTGTCGATGAGGTCGCGGATGACCTCCTTGGCGTCGCCCACGATCGGCACGTCGGCGACGCGGTTCTTGCCGATCTCGGCGGGG
>NZ_DLOE01000019.1:2763-43759 GCF_002479615.1 Arsenicicoccus sp. UBA7492
CGATGTCGGCGTGGATGACCGCCGCGCCCGGCGCGAAGGTCGACAGCTGGCCGGTGACCCGGTCGTCGAAGCGCGCGCCGAGGGTGATCAGCAGGTCGGCCTTCTGCAGGCCGGTGACCGCGGCCACCGAGCCGTGCATGCCGGGCATGCCCAGGTGCAGGGGGTGCGAGTCGGGGAAGGCGCCGCGGGCCATCAGCGTCGTGACGACGGGGATGCCGGTGAGCTCCACCAGGCGGCGCAGGTCCTCGTGCGCCTCGGCGCGGATCACGCCGCCCCCGACGTAGAAGATCGGCCGGCGCGAGGTGCGCATGAGGCGCGCGGCCTCGCGGATCTGCTTGTGGTGCGGCCGGGTCACCGGGTGGTAGCCCGGCAGCTCGAAGGTCGGCGGCCAGGAGAACGTGGTGCTCGCCTGGAGCGCGTCCTTGGTGATGTCGACGAGGACCGGACCGGGGCGGCCGGTGCTGGCGATGTGGAACGCCTCGGCCAGCGCCTGCGGGATCTTGGCCGGGTCGGTCACGAGGTAGTTGTGCTTGGTGATCGGCATCGAGATGCCGCGGATGTCGGCCTCCTGGAAGGCGTCGGTGCCGATCGAGGCGCTGCCGACCTGGCCCGTGATCGCGACCATCGGGACGGAGTCCATGTGGGCGTCCAGCAGCGGCGTCACGAGGTTGGTGGCACCGGGACCGCTGGTGGCCATGCACACGCCGACCTTGCCGGTGGCGGAGGCGTAGCCCTGGGCCGCGTGCCCCGCGCCCTGCTCGTGGCGCACCAGCACGTGGCGCACCGAGCTGGAGTCCATGAGCGGGTCGTAGGCCGGGAGGATCGCTCCGCCGGGGATGCCGAAGACGGTGTCTACCTCGAGCGCCTCCAGCGCGAGGACGAGGCTCTGCGCGCCCGTGACCTGGACCGGCGTCCGGTGCCGCACGCTGGCGGCGACGCTGGAGGGGTTGGGGGCGGGCGAGCCCGGCCGGGCGGGCGTGGCAGCGGTCGACGTGGTGTCGGTCACTGTGTCTCACCACTTTCGGATGACATCGTCGTCGGGTCGGCGGGTGCCGACCCTGTGCGGGTCCGGTCCTGCGATCGTGCGTGCTGATCGGGCGTACTCATGAAAAAACCCCTGACCCGGGGTGCCGGGACGCAGGGGTGGCGCGCTGTCAGGAGATCGACGGCGCGCTAGGGAAGTACGAGGATTCGGGCCACGGGTCAACAGTCCCCCAGCCGAGGCCCCGCGTCAAAGGGGGCACGCGCCAATCTCGCGATGTGGGCAGCGTGTCCCACGTCACGGACGTCGGCGGGGTGGCCGGGTCCGGGGCGTCCCCGCAGACTGGTCGTATGCCGAAGCCCCGCCGCCTCGCCCTGCCGCTGACCGCCGGCCTGACCGCCGGCCTGCTCGCCGTCACGGCGTGCACCGGCTCGCCGCCGTCACCGTCGTCGACGCCCTCGTCAGCGTCCTCCCCGGCACCGTCGTCGCCAGCGACCTCCAGCACGTCGACGGCCCCAGCCTCGCCGGCGACGCCAGGCTCGGCGACGTCGGGCTCGGCGACCTCGGGCGCCACCACGCCCACCGCCACCAGCCCCGTCGAGGTGGCGACCGGGCTCGACGTGCCGTGGGGGCTGGCCTTCCTGCCCGACGGCTCCGCGTTGGTCACGCTCCGGGACGAGGGGCGGGTGCTGCGGGTCCGCGAGGGCGCCCAGCCGGTCGAGGTGGGCCGCATCGACGGGGTCGAGGCCAACGGCGAGGGCGGCCTGCTCGGGATCGCCGTCTCGCGCGAGTTCGCCACGGACCGGCGGGTCTTCGTCTATCACACCACCGGCGAGGACAACCGGGTGGCCAGGCTCCGGCTGGAGGGCGACCGTCTGGTGCCGGAACGCGTCATCCTGTCGGGCATCCCCTCGGGCGGGATCCACAACGGCGGCCGGATCAAGGTCGGCCCGGACGGGATGCTGTGGGTGCCGACCGGGGACGCCTCCGAGCGTGACCAGGCTCCGGACCCGTCCTCGCTCGGGGGCAAGATCCTGCGGGTCACCGCTGATGGCGCCCCCGCTCCCGGCAACCCGGACCCCTCGTCCCCGGTGTGGTCACGCGGACACCGCAACGTGCAGGGACTGGCCTGGGACGGTGAGCAGCGGCTGTGGGCCACGGAGTTCGGGCAGAACACCTGGGACGAGCTCAACCTGATCGAGAAGGGGCGGGACTACGGCTGGCCGACGGTGGAGGGCCGTCGACAAGACACCGCGGGGGGCGGCGACGCGCGGTACACCGACCCGCTGGTGGTCTGGAGCACCGACCAGGCCTCCCCCAGCGGGCTCGCCATCGGCGCCGACGGCGCGGCCTACGTCGCCGCTCTCCGGGGCGAGCGGCTGTGGCGAGTCCCCTTGCAGGGCAGCACGACCGGTGAGCCTCAGGCGCTCCTGCAGGGGACCTACGGCCGGCTGCGGACGGTCGAGCGTGGCCCCGACGGGCGGCTGTGGATCATCACCAGCAACACCTTCCGCGGGGACGAGCGGGACGGCGACGACCGCATCGTGATCCTCCCCGCGTCGACGGGGCGCTGACCCCCTCCTCCACGGGGCGCTGACCACCTGCGCGCGACGCGAGCCACGACGGCCCCGTCAGCCGGATCCCTCCGCGACGGGGCCTGTCAGCCGGAGCCCGCCGCGACGGGGCCTGTCAGCCGGATCCCTCCGCCGCGAGCGCCTCGTCGACCGTACGGATCCTGGTGCGCAGCAGGGATGTCGCCAGGGTCGAGTCCGGGCGCACGCAGGCCGGGCCGGGCGCTTCGCCACGGGGCTCGGCCGGCAGCGACGCCGGGTCCAGCCCCTCGTGGCGCGCGACCACGTCACCGGGCTCGTGGCGGCTCAGCGCCTGCGGCCCGGCGACGTGCAGCAGGCCCGGCGCCGCGTCGGCCCGGGCAGCCAGCTCCACCAGGGCGGTGGACAGGTCGAGGACGTGGACGGTACAACGGATCTCGTCCTCGCGGAGCGCCCCCTGCCCCGCCGCGACGGCGTGCACCAGCGCGTGGTGCTTGCTGCCGCTGCCGACGACCAGAGAGGTGCGGACGACCACCGCGTCGTCGAGCGCGGCGGACACGGCGGCCTCGCAGGCGGCCTTCGCCGCGGCATACGGCGTGGTGGGGGCGGGCGGGACGCTCTCGTCCGACCAGGCCTCGCGGCTCGGCAGGACGAGGTCGCTGGACAGGGCGACCAGGCGCGCCCCGACCCGGCTGCAGGCGCGGACGACGTGGACCGTGCCGAGGGTCGTCGTGGCCCAGTCCTGCTGGTCGTATGCCGTGTGCACGACCGCGTCGGGGCGGACGGTCTCGAGGCAGCGGCGGACCTCGGTGGCGTCCCTCACGTCGAGCCGGACGCCGCCGGGGCCGTCGCCGTCGCCGTCGCCGCCCGGACCGTCGCCGCCCGGGTTGCGGGAGGCGGCGACCACGTCGTGGCCCGCGGCCCGCGCCACCCGCACGACGTGGCGGCCGACCCACCCCGTGCCGCCGGTGACGAGCAGCCGCACGTCGATCAGTCCTGGCGGACGACCACGTCGACGAGGTCGGCGGTGGCCGCCCCCACGTCGAGCCAGTCCCCCTCGACCTCGAAGCGGCACAGCGTGGTGGTCGGGAACCCGCGGTCGAGGGCCTCGGCCATGTCCCGCGGGCCGTCCTCGGAGGCGATGGTGTTGGCGAGGGCGGGGATGCCCGGGGCGTGCCCGAGCACGAGCACGGTGCGGGCCTCGTCGGGCAGGTGCGTCAGCAGGGCGAGCAGCTCGTCGAGGCCGGCGTCGTAGACCTCGTCCGACAGGTCCACCGACGCCGCCTGCGCGCCTCCCTCGGTCGCCGCCTCCCAGGTCTGGCGCGTGCGCGTCGCGCTCGAGACGACCGCGAGGTCCAGGCCACCGACGTGCTCGGCGAGCCAGCGTCCCGCTGCGCGCGAGTCGTCGCGACCCCGGCTCGTGAGCGTGCGGGCGTGGTCGGCGCCCCCGCCGTAGGTGGCCTCGGAGTGACGCATCAGGAGCAGGGTGCGGGAGGTGTCCGTCATACGGCCATGATCACGCATTAGCGACGTCGCGGGGCGACCGGCCGACCGGCTGGCGCGGCGCGGACAGCAGCGGCTCGACCGAGCGGCGGGGCACGACGGCCGGCTCCGCGGGCGTGATCGTGACCTCCTCGCCGTAGAGGACGACGTCGAGGGAGTCGACGCCCGCCACGCTGACCGTGACCACGTCGCCCGCGTGCACCTCGATGCGGGCGTCGCGCCACAGGAACCTGAAGCGATAGCCCCGCAGCCCGTCGGGCAGCCGCGGGGACAGCTGGACGAGCGGGCCGTCCTCGCGCAGGCCGCCGAGGCCCGCGGTGAGCGCCAGCCAGGCCCCGGCCAGGGAGGCCAGGTGCAGGCCCTGCTCGGTGTTGCCCTGCAGGTCGTGCAGGTCCACCTGGGCGGCCTCGCGCAGGTAGTCCAGACCCAGCCCGAGGTGGCCGGCCTGGATGCACACCACCGACTGGATCCCCGCCGAGAGGGAGGAGTCGCGGACCGTGCGGGCCTCGTAGTAGTCGAGGTCGCGAGCGACCTGCTCGTCGGTGAAGTCGTCGCCGCACCACCACAGGGCGTGGACGAGGTCGGCCTGCTTGACCACCTGGTGGCGATAGATCTGGACGTAGGGCGCGTGCTCCTGCACGGGATAGCGGTCGCCCCAGGACTCGAAGTCCCACTCGTCGTACTCCGTGAAGCTCTCGCACTGGGGGTGGACCCCGAGGTGCTCGTCGTAGAGGACGTGGACGGCCTCGGCGGCCCGGGACCAGTCCGCGAGCTCGTCGCTGCTGACGCCCAGCTCGCGCGCCCGGTCGGGATGGCGCCCGCACGAGGCGACCGCAGCCCGCAGGTTGCGCGCCGCCATGAGGTTGGTGAAGACGTTGTCGTCGACGGCCGCGGTGTACTCGTCCGGGCCGGTGAGCCCGTAGAGGTGCCAGTGCCCCTGACGGTCGGTGTGCCCCAACGAGATCCAGAGCCGGGCCGTCTCGACCAGCACCTCGACGCCGTGGGCCCGCTCGAACTGCAGCTCGCCCCAGACGTGGCGGTAGAGGTCGAAGGCGCGGGCGATGTCGGCGTTGACGTGCATCGCCGCGGTCCCGGCCGGCCAGTAGCCCGAGGCCTCGTGCCCGTCGATGGTGCGCCACGGGAAGGACGCGCCCCGCAGCCCGAGCTGCTCCGCGCGGTCGCGGGCGGCGCCGATGGTCGAGGACCGCCAGCGCAGGATCTGGTGGGCCGCGCGCGGGGCGACCATCGTCAGCGTCGGCACGACGAATCCCTCGATGTCCCAGAAGGTGTGGCCGCTGTAGCCGCCACCGGTCAGCCCCTTGGCGCCGATCGGGGCGTCCTCGATCAGCGCGCTGGACTGGTAGACCTGGAAGAGGGCGTAGCGCAGGGCCTGCTGCAGCTCGTCGTCCCCGTTGATCTCCAGGTGCACGTCGTCCCAGAACGCGTCGAGGTGCTCCCGGTTGCCCGCGACCAGCTGCTCCCACCCGAGGTCGTGCCCGACCGCCAGGTGGGCGCGCACGTGGTCACCGAGCACGCCGTCGGGGCGGTCCCCGTCGCGCACGTAGGCCAGCAGCTTGAGCATCGTCAGACGCTCCCCCGCCTCGAGCTCGACGACCGTGGTGGTGCGGACGTGGTCCTCGTCGACGACGACCCGCGGGTGCACCCGCTCGACCCGGCCGTCCGCGCGCGCGACCGTCACCACGTGGTCGCAGCCGGACCCGACCTGCACGCCGCTGCGGATGGTCTCGTGGACGAGGACACCACCGTCCCCGCACTCGGTGCGGCGCAGGCCGCGATAGGGCTTGCGCAGCGCCGCGGCGACCTGCGGGTCGTCGTTGTCGATGATCGGCTCGGTGTCGTTGGCGGCGAGGTCGGACTGCACGACCAGGCGCACCGGCCCCTCGACCGCCTCGACCTCGTAGCGCACGGCCGCCAGCGAGCGCTCCACCAGCGACGTCAGCCGCCCTGTCGTGACCCGGACGCGCTCGCCCTCGGGTGCGCTCCAGTCCAGCTCGCGCGTGAGGGTGCCGCTGCGCATGTCCAGCACCCGGCGGTGCTCGCGGACCGTGCCGGCCGTGATGTCCAGGGGTGCGTCGCCGACGAGCAGCCGGACCCGCATGCCGTCGGGGACGTTGATCAGCGCCTGGCCCTGGTCGGGGTCGCCGTACCCCTTCTCGGGGTAGGACAGGGGGAAGGTCTCGTGGACGCCGCTGACGAGGACCCCGGTCTCGAACGCCGGGTCGCCCTCCTCCAGCGCACCGCGCAGGCCGATGACGCCGTTGGAGACGGTCAGCAGCGCCTCGGTCAGCCCCAGGCGCTGCGGGTCGACGTCCTCCTCGACGAGGCACCACGGATCGATGGCGAACGGGCTGGCCGGCATGGGGGGCTCCTGCTGGGGGCTGAGGGGCGTGGGCTGAGGGGGCGAGCAGTGGGGTGCGGGTCGACCGGAGGTGGGTGGGTCCGGTCCTGGCTACAGCGTGCCGGACCCACCCGGAGTTCCGGGGGCTTGCCCCCGTCTCGCACCCGACCGGGTCAGAGCACCAGGTCCGGCTTGATCCTCGCCGGGGTCCAGATGCGGGCCCGGTGGGCCGCCCAGCCGGCGGCCGCCAGCGCGACCCCGAGGTATGCCGCCAGCACGGCGACGTCGAGGGCGACGAAGGCCATGCGGCCGCCATACATCAGGTGGCGCAGCCCGTCGATGGCGTAGCTCATGGGCAGGAGGTGGTGCAGCACCCGGAGCGGCCCGGGGAGGGTCTGCCAGGGGAAGGTCCCGCCCGCGGAGACCAGCTGCACCACCAGGAGCACGAGGCCGAGGAACTTGCCGACGGCTCCGAACCGGGCGGTGAGGGCGTGCAGGACCGCGGCATACGTGATGGAGACGAAGGCCATGAACAGGACGGCCCACACCGGGTGCTCGACGTGGAAGCCGAGGCCCTGGAGCACGAGCCAGTAGACCAGGAAGGACTGGCCGCCGGCGACCAGGGCGGGGGTCATCCACCCGCTGAGGGCGACCCGCCAGGCCGGCTGCTGCGCGGCGAGGGCCCGGGTGGACAGGGCCTTGACCAGGAGGAAGAGCACGTAGGCACCGATCCACAGGGAGAGGCTGACGAAGAACGGGGCCAGCCCGGCGCCGTAGTTCGCGGCCTGGGCGGGGTTGCTCGCCCGCACCGCGACGGGGTTGCCGACCGTCTGCGCCGCGGCCTCACGCTGCTGCTGGGTGTAGGCCGGGACCTGCTTGACCCCGGCGGCCAGCTGGTCGTGCAGCTGCTGGGCACCCTGCTGGGCCTTGGTCGCGCCGTCGCGGAGCTGCCCGGCCCCGGCGGCGAGCTGCTGTGCCCCGGCGACGGCCTTGTCCTCGCCCGACGCCAGGGTGTGGGCTCCGGTAGCGAGGGTGTCCAGGCCCGCGCTCAGCCGCGTGGCCCCGTCGTCGAGCTTGGTGCTGCCGGCGTGCGCCGCGGCGATCCCGTCGTGCAGCTGGACGGACCCGGCGGCCAGCCGGTCCGCACCGTCGGCGACCTGGCCGGCACCGGTGGCCGCCTTGGTGGCGCCGGCCGACAGCGTGGTGGCGCCCGTGGCGAGCCGGCCCGTCCCGGCCTGCAGCTCGCCCAGCTTGTCGGCGAGCGTGGCGCTGCCCGACGTGAGCTGGTCAGCACCCGCCGCGACCTGCTGGGACCCCTCGGCCAGGGTCGTGAGCTTGCCCGACGCCCTCGTGACGGTGGCGGACGCCCGGTCCAGAGCCGCATCGAGGGACGCGAGGTCGTCGTCGGCGCTCCCGAGGCGCGTCTGCAGGGTGTCGTGGATGCGCTGCAGGCGCGCGCGGGCGGGGTCGTCGGCGGGCAGCGCGTCGATCGCCTCGCCCAGCGCCGCGACCTGCTGCCTGAGGGTGTCGACCTGCCCCTGGAGCTCACCCTTGTGCTGCTTGCGGGCCCGGTCGATCTGGGCGGCGCCGTCCTTGGCGAGCGACCCCGCCTCGGCGACCTTGGCGTTGCCGGCGGCGACCTGGTGGGCGCCAGCCGCGACCTTGGCCGCACCGGTGTGCAGGGTGTCCGCACCGGCCTTGAGCTGTCCGGCTCCCGTGGACGCCGCCGTGGCGCCGGACGCGAGCTGGGTCGCACCCTTGGCGAGGGCGGCGTTGCCGTCGGCGACCTGACGGGCGCCGGAGGCGAGCTGTGCGGTCTGTCCCGGCAGCGCCGCGGTCTTGGTGTCCAGCGTCGTCAGGCCGTCGTCGAGCTGCCCGGCCCCGTCGGCGAGCGCCGACGCACCGGAGCGGGCCGAGTCCGCCCCACTGGCCAGGCGGTTCGCCCCGTCCCGCAGCTGGACCGCACCGTCGCGCAGCGACGAGGCTCCGGTGGACAGCCGTCCCGCCCCGTCACCCAGCTGCCCCACGCCCGTCGCGAGCTGCCCCGCGCCGTCGACGGCCTGCTGCATCTTGCCGTGGATGGTGCTCATCCCGTCGAGCAGCTGGGCCGCGGCGGTCGAGCTGACCTGGGAGGCCACGGACTTCGTCACCTCCGCGACGACCGTGCTGGAGATGGTGCGGGCGAGATAGCCGTTGGTGTCGTTGGTGTACTGCTCGAGGTGGGCCTGCCGCGGCGAGGTGGATCCCGCCGATGCCAGGTCGGCGGAGAATCCCGCCGGGATGATCAGCGCGAAGTCGTAGTGCTCGTCGTCGACGCCCGCGACGGCGTCCGCGCGCGAGACGCGGTGCCAGTCGAAGGTGTGGCCGTCGAGGAGGGTCCGTGCGACCTGGTCCCCCACCGCCAGGCGCTCCCCGGAGGCCAGCGTGGTCCCGGCGTCCTCCACCACGACGGCGGCGGGGACGTTGCGCAGGTTGGCATAGGGGTCACGGTTCGCATAGAGGTACAGGCCGGCATACAGGCTCGGTATGACGAGCATGGCGGCGAGGGCGAGGCGGAGCAGCGGCCCGCTGGTCAGCCGTCGCAGCTCGGCCATGGCGAGACGATGGGCCCTCATGCGGACACCCCCAGCTCGTAGGTGCTCTCGAGGCCGAGGAGACGGACGCTCGAGTGGGTCGCCAGGACCACGACGACCAGACCCTGGTCCGCCAGCACCCGGGCGACGCCGTGCCAGGCGTGCGGGGAGCCGCCCCACCGGTCCGGGCTGGTCAGCACGACGGCGGTGACGTCCTCACGCTGCGCGGTGATCTCGGCCAGCCAGCGG
The DNA here is from genome assembly GCF_002479615.1 of Arsenicicoccus sp. UBA7492. Taxonomy (NCBI): domain Bacteria; kingdom Bacillati; phylum Actinomycetota; class Actinomycetes; order Micrococcales; family Intrasporangiaceae; genus Arsenicicoccus; species Arsenicicoccus sp. UBA7492. Next base: position 11,980 of record NZ_DLOE01000019.1, read on the forward strand.
ACGTGCTCGGCCGGCTCGAGGGACTCCCACCGCTGCGCCGAGCGTTCCTCGGCGCCACGCTCACGAAGGAAGGCGCGGATGTCGGCTCGCCGGGACGGGAGGCCGGCGAGGGCCAGCTCCTCCCCCACGACGACCTCGATCGGCAGACCGGGCTCGGGCTCGGTCACGCCGGGGACGTCGACGAGGGCGACGCGACGGCGACGGACGTGCGGCTCGGGGTCGCCGTTGCAGGTGATGCTCCCGTCGTCGAGACGGACGCGACCGCCGAGGGCCAGCGCGAGGGTGGTGGCCGCAGGCCCCGGGTCACCGGCGACGACCGTCACCTCTCCCTTGCGGGCGGCCAGCGAGGTCGGCAGGAGCAACGGGCCGTGCGGCCCGTCGACGGCTGCTGCGTGGGCGATGAGCGCCATGACGCACTGCTCCTTGGTGCCCGGGATCGACCGGGCTCGGGTCGTCCTGCGGGGAGGACTGGGGACATCTTCTGATACACCAGCGTATCCGGGTTCATTCCCGTATTCAATTCATAGGTGTATCGTGAGGGCATGACCACTCGCAGTGATGCCCCGCCGCGGTCCGCACGTCGCGAGGCCACCCGTCAGCGGATCCTCGCCGCGGCGTCCCAGGCATTCGCGGAGCGGGGGTTCCACGGCACGAGCGTCGAGGACGTCTGCGACCGTGCGGGATTCACGCGCGGGGCGTTCTACTCCAACTTCGCGTCCCGAGACGAGCTGGTGGTCGAGCTCGTCGCGCAGCGCACCGCCCGGCTGCGTGACCGCGTCCGCGAGCTGTCGGAGGAGGACGACCTCACGCCACGCGAGCTGCTGCACGGGGTGCTGACCCTGTGGTCCGACCAGCCCGGCGAGCGCCAGCAGTGGTTGCTGCTGCAGACCGAGCTCATGCTGCACGCCATCCGCGACCCCGAGGCGGGGGCGGCCTGGCGCGAGGTCGTCGCCCGCGGCCATCAGGAGACGGCGGCCACGCTGGAGGGCTACCTGCGGCGGCACGGCATACGGCTGCCGGTCAGCAGCCTGGAGCTCGCCCGGTTGCTCTTCGCGGCCTTTCAGGGGGGCGCCCTGCAGCACCTGCTGGACCCGGCCCAGGTCGGCCCGGACGACCTCGAGAACCATCTGGTGGCGGTGCTGGAGGCGGCGCTGACCCGGGACGACGACACCGACGGCACGGCATCACCCGCCTGATCCACCCGGCTCGGCGGACCGGTCAGGCCCGCAGGTCGGCGTACTCCGGGTGCTTGTCGAGGTAGGCCGCCACGAAGGAGCAGAGCGGCCGCACGACCAGACCCCGAGCGCGCACGTCCTCGAGCAGCCCCTGGACGAGGGCCGAGCCGACCCCCTGCCCGCCGAAGGCGGGGTCCACCTCCGTGTGCGGCACGACGACCACCCCACTCCCACCGGCCTCGTCACCCTCGACGTAGGCGTCGGCGAAGCCCGCGAGCTCGCCGTCCAGCCGCACCTCGTAGCGGTGCCGGCTGTCCTCGCGGGTCACGGTGATGTGCTCAGCCATGCGGACAGTGTCTCACCGCGCGATCTCTACGACATTGTCGAAGGGCTCGCCCGACGCGATGTGGTGCAGCTGTCGGCGGACGAGATCGCTCGCGCGGCGCCAGAACCCGTGCGCCAGACCGCCGACGTGCGGCGCGATCAGGACCCCGGGGGTGGACCACAGCGGGTGACCGTCGGGCAGCGGCTCCGGGTCGACGACGTCCAGGGCGGCGCGCACGTGCCCCGACCGCGTCGCGGCGACGAGGGCGTCGGTGTCGACGACGCGCCCGCGGGCGACGTTGACCAGGAGCGCCCCCTCGCGCATCGAGGCCAGGAAGTCGGCGTCCACCAGCCGGTCGGTGGCGTCCGTGTGCGGGACGATGAGGATGATCACGTCCTGGCGCGGCACGAGGGCGTCGAGCTCGTCGATGCCGTGCACCCGCTCGACGAGGTCGTCGCCCTCGCGGGCCCGGCTCGCCACCACGGTGATCTCGGGCTCGAACGCCTGCAGGCGGCGCACGATGGCCTGGCCGATGTCGCCGTAGCCGACCACCAGGACGCGCTGGTCGGCCAGCCCGGGCTCGAAGTGCTTGTCCTGCCAGTGCTGCTCGCGGTGTCCCTCGAGCATCCAGGGGACGCCGCGCTGCGCGGCCAGCGTCAGCGTGAGGGCCAGCTCGGAGGTGCCGGCAGCGTGGACGCCGCGGGCGTTGAGCAGGCTCGCCCCCTCGGGGACGAAGGGGATGGCGTGCTCGTAGCCCGCGGACAGGAGCTGGAAGGCGCGCAGCCGCGGCAGCTCGGCGAGACGCTCGAAGCCGTCCGCGGACAGGGTGTAGGGGGCGACGACGAGCTCCACCTCGTCCGCCCGCGGGCAGGGACCCGTGAGGTCCCACGGGATCATCTCGATGCCGGGCACGGGGCCCACGCGGTCGATCCAGTCCTGGTCGGCAAGGGTCACGAGGGTCATGCCCTCACCGTATGTCGTGCCGCCCCAGGCTCGCTCACCCGCCCGAGACGGCGGACAGGACGATGACGGTGGCCCCGTCACGCAGCGTGGTGCGCGTGCCCGCGTCGCGCTTGACGTCGTGGCCGTCGACGAACGCGTTGACGTGCCGGCGCAGCTCACCCGTCTCGTCGCGGATCTTGCTCTCCACCAGCGGAAGTGGCGCGGGTGAGGAACGCAGCGCGTCCAGGGCGGCGGCGAGGTCGGCCCCGTCGGCGAGCTCGAGCGCCACCTCGGGCGGGGCGCCCACCATGGCCTGCAGCGGTGCCGGGAGGCGGATCAGGACGCGCACGGCTCAGTCCTCCACGGTGGCCGCACGCACGCAGAGCACGTCCGGCAGCTGGGTCGCCACCAGCGCGAATCCCTCACCCTCGTCGGCGGATCCGTAGACGTCGCCGTTGCGCGTCCCGACATACAGGCCCATCGGCGAGCCCTGGTCGGTGCCGGCCGCGTCCCGCAGGACGCAGGTGAAGGTCGGGTCGGGCAGGCCCGCGCTCTGCTCGCGCCAGGTGCGGCCGCCGTCGTCGGTGCGCTGCAGCTGGAGGCGTCGCTCGGGCGGGAAGCGCACCCCGTCGGACTCGACGGGGACGAGCCACGCCCGCCCCGCGTGCCCCGGCTGGGTCAGGACGGCGAAGCCGAAGTTGGTGGGCAGGCCCTCCTCGATCGAGGTCCAGGAGCGACCGTCGTCGTTGGAGCGGTAGACGCCCAGGTGGTTCTGGGCGTAGAGGACCTCGGGGTCGGCCCCGTCGCGGGCGACCTTGTGGACGCACTGGTTGAACTCCGGGTAGGGATCGGGGCCGTAGGAGTCCTTGATGCCGACGTTGGCGGCCGACCAGGTGTCGCCGCCGTCCTCGGTGCGATAGACGCCGCCCGTGCTCATCGCGACGACCATGCGGTCCGCGTCGGTGGGGTGCGGCAGGACGGTGTGGATCGCGCCGCCGCCGAAGCCCTCGCCCCAGTGCGGCCGGTGCGGGTGCTCCCACAGACCACGGACGAGCTCGAAGGTGCGACCCGCGTCGCTGCTGCGCCACAGCGCCTGCGGCTCGGTGCCCGCCCACACGACGTCCTCGTCGAGGGGGTCGGCCACGAGCTGCCACACCCGCTTGAGCGCGACGCCCGTGTCCTCGGGGAACCGGATGGCGTCCGGCGACTCCGGCTCGAAGGTCCGGCCGAGGTCGTGGGAGACCCCGACATACGGCCCCCAGTGCCAGGAGTGGCTGCCGACCAGCAGAGTGGTCCGGCCCGCCCGCTGGTCGAAGGCGACGGACGGGACCTCCTGCATCGGCAGGAGGGGGCCCTGGACGTCCCAGGTGCGTCGGTCGTCGCCCCCCGCGCTGGTGGCGACGAAGAGGCCCTTGCGGGTGCCGATGGCGACGACGGTTCGTGTCATGACGCCATGTTCACACCGTTCACATCGATGCGCAAGAGGCAGCCGGCCCGCCCCGCGCGCAGACCGTGCCTGTCGTGCCTGTCGTAGGTTGGCGGTGAACCGATCGAACCCCACCCTCGAGGAGTCACCATGCCCGCCGTCGACGAGATCCTGCGCACCCTGCCCGTGGCCGACCTCGCCCGTCAGCTCGACGCCCGGCCCGAGGAGGTGCAGCACGCCGCCGCGGCGGTGCTCCCCGCCCTGCTCGGCGGCCTGCAGGCCAACGCGACCGACCCCGCCGGCGCCCGGTCCATCTCCGAGGCCCTCGGCCAGCACGACCCCCAGCTCGTCGACGGCCGCGTCGACCTCGGCGCCGTCGACACCCGCGACGGCGAGGCGATCGCCGCCCACATCTTCGGCGGCAACCAGGAGCGGGTCGCCCAGCAGCTCGGGGGCCTGCAGGGCGTCGGCGGGCCGCTCGTCCAGCGGCTCATCCCGATCCTCGCCCCGATCGTCATGTCCTGGCTCGCCAAGCAGGTCCTCGGCCAGGCGGGGGCGGGCGGCAGCCTCGGCCAGGCGCAGGGCGGCCCCGTGGGCGGCACCGTCCTCGACGACATCCTCGGGTCGGTGCTGGGTTCCGCGGCGGGCCAGACCGGGACCAGCCCCCGCGACGACGTCGACCGCCGCGAGGCGCAGGGCTTCGACACGGGCACGATCATCCGCGACGTGCTGGGTGGCCTGCTCGGCGGCGGACGTCGCTGAGGAGGCGGGCACCATGACGGACGACGACACCACCGGGGCCATCGCTCCGGCCACGGCAGCAGCCCGTGAGGTCCTGTCCGACCTCCCCCGCACCATGCGGTGGCAGGAGGACCTCTACCAGGACCTGCACCGCCACCCCGAGCTGTCCCTGAAGGAGACCCGCACCAACCGGATCATCGCCGACCGGCTGGCCCACTGGGGCTACGACGTCCTCGAGGCCGGGGCGGCGTCGTGGGGGTGCTGCGCAACGGTGACGGTCCGTGCGTGCTGTTCCGCGCCGACACCGACGCCCTGCCCGTCCAGGAGGACACGGGGCTCCCCTACTCCTCCACCGTCGACGGCGTGATGCACGCCTGCGGCCACGACCTGCACATCACCTGGGCGCTCGGTGCCGCGCAGCTCCTCGCCACCCACCAGGGCGCCTGGTCCGGCACCTACGTGGCGCTCTTCCAGCCGGCGGAGGAGACCGCCGAGGGAGCCCGCGCCATGGTCGACGCCGGGCTCGTGGACCGCGTGCCCCGACCGGACGTCGCCCTCGGCCAGCACGTCATGCCGGCCCGCGCCGGCCTCGTCAGCTCGGCCTCGGGTCCGCGGTTGTCGGCCGCTGACTCGCTGCGGGTCACCGTCCACGGCACGGGGTCGCACGGGTCGATGCCGCACCTCGGGGTCGACCCGGTGGTCGTCGCGGCGGCCATCGTCCTGCGCCTGCAGACGGTGGTGTCGCGGGAGATCGCGCCGGCGGACTTCGGTGTGGTGACCGTGGGTTCGCTCCAGGCCGGCGCCAAGAGCAATGTCATCCCCGATCGCGCCGTGCTGCTCCTCAACGTCCGCAGCTACGACGAGGCGGTGCGGGAGCGCATCCTGGCCGCCGTGGAGCGGATCGTCCGCGGCGAGTGCGACGCGGGCGGCTGCCCCCGCCCCCCGACCATCGAGTACTACGACCAGTTCCCGCTCACGACCAACGACGTCGCCGTGACGGACGTGGTGAGCGCGGCCTTCGCGGGGCACTTCGGCCAGGATCGCGTCGCCGAGCTCGCCCCGCTGACCGGCAGCGAGGACTTCAGCATCGTGCCCGACGCGTTCGGGATCCCCTACACCTTCTGGACGATCGGCGGCTTCCCGGCGGACGCCCCTCCGGTCCCCAACCACAACCCCCGGTTCGCCCCGGTGCTGCACCCCACCCTGGAGACCGGCACGGAGGCCGCCGTCACGGCGGTCCTGGCCTATCTCGCGACCGGCGGCTGAGCCCATGAGCAGCCCCCAGGCTCCCCGCCGGCACGCCGACCGCACCACCCCGGCCGAGGCTCGCGGCAACGACCGGCTGCTCGCGGGCCTGGTCCTCGCCGTCCTGACCTTCTGGTTGTTCGCCGGGTCCGCCGGGTCGGTCGCGCCGGCCATCATGCGCGACATCAACGGCCCGTATGCCGACGCCGCCCGCCGCACCTGGACCGACCCCCTGCTCGGCAACGACGCCATGAACCTCGCCGTAGCCCTCACGGCGCTCTTCTCCGGCATGTTCATCGTCGTGCTCGGCGGGGTGGCCGACCGGGTGGGCCGGTTCCGGGTGCTGCTGATCGGTCTGGTCCTCAGCGTCGTCGGGTCGGCCTGCCTGATCCTCGCCGCCGGCGCGCTCGCCGCACCGCTCGTGCTCGTGGGGCGTGCGGTGTAGGGCCTGTCCGCCGCGTGCGTCCTGCCCACGACGCTGGGTCTGGTGCGCGCGTGCTGGGACGGGGCCGCCCGCCAGCGCGCGGTGTCGATGTGGTCGATCGCGTCGTTCGGCGGTTCCGGGCTCGCGTCCCTCGTGGGCGGGTTCACGGTCACCTACGTCGGGTGGCGCTGGATCTACGCCGTCTCCATCGTCGTGGCCGTGGCCGCAGCCCTGCTGCTGCGGGGCCAGGGCGAGTCCAAGGTCGTCTCCTCCACGCCCTTCCACCTGGACGTGCCGGGCATCGCGACCTTCGCGGCGTCGATGCTCTCGCTGATGGTCGTGACGACCTTCGGGGCCAAGATCGGCTGGACGTCGCCGATCACGCTGGCCCTGGCCGCCGTCGCGATCGTCGGCCTGGTCCTCACCGTGGTGATCGAGGGCCGGGTCCGGCAGCCCTTCGTGGACCTGCGGCTCTTTCGCAACCGCATGTTCTCCGGCGCCACGCTGGCCAACTTCCTGCTCAACACGTCCATCGGCATGCTCATCGTCACCCAGCAGCTCCTCCAGGTCGCCGGCGGCATGAAACCCCTGGACGCGGGCCTGCTGACCCTCGGCTACGCCATCACCGTCATCGCGTTCATGCGCGTCGGCGAGCGGCTGCTGCGTCGCTACGGCGCCAAGAAGCCGATGCTGTGGGGCACCGGGTTGCTCGTGCTGGCCGGCTGCGCCTTCCTGCCCACCAACCTGCTGCTCTCGCAGTACCGCCTGACGGCGATCCTCGGCTACACGCTGATGGGGCTGGGGCTGGCCTGCTTCGGCACGCCCGCGACCGACGCCGCGCTCTCCAACCTCCCGGTCGAGCAGAGCGGGGCCGGGGCCGGGATCTACAAGATGGCGTCGTCCCTGGGGTCGGCGATCGGCACCGCCACCTCGCTCGCACTGTTGACCGCCGGATCCAGCTCGCCCCCACGGGTGATCGGCTCGGTCCTCGTGCCGCTCGGTCGCCAGGACAACGTCGGTCTGCGCCAGGGCGCGGACGTCGCCCTGCTGTTCAACATCAGCCTGCTGCTGCTGTCGGCCGTGGTCATCTGGGTGGTCGTGCCCTCCCACGACCGCTCCACCCAGACGTCCTAGCCGTATGACGACGCCGTGGCCGCCCTCGCGTGAGGGCGGCCACGGCGGCATACGGCAGGAGCAGGCAGATCAGCCTGACGTGGTCACATCAGCCGGCCTTGGTCACACCGGCCTGGCGTGCGAAGCCCGGCCGATGTGACGACCTGGGGCAGGTCACTGGCACTTGGCCATGATCAGCTCGCGGACCTTGCCGGCGTCGGCCTGGCCCTTCATGGCCTTCATGACCTGACCGATCAGGGCCCCGGCGGCCTGGACCTTGCCGTCCTTGATCTTGGCGACGATGTCGGCGTTGCGGCCGAGCACCTCGTCGACGGCCGCCTCGAGCGCCGAGTCGTCCTGCACCAGCTCGAGACCGCGGGCGTCGGCGACCTCGCGGGGCGAGCCCTCTCCGGCCAGGACGCCGTCCATGACCTGACGGGCCATCGAGTCGTTGAGCCGGCCGTCGCGGACCAGGCCGTCCAGCTCGGCGACGTGCTCCGGCGTGACCCCCATGTCGGCGAGGTCGCGGACCTGGTCGTTGGCGCGGCGGGACACCTCGCCCATCCACCACTTGCGGGCGGCGGCGGGTGTGGCGCCGGCGGCGACGGAGGCCTCGATCAGCTCGACGGCGCCGGCGTTGACGACGTCGCGCATCTCCAGGTCGGAGTAGCCCCACTCCCCCTGCAGCCGCTTGCGGCGCTGCCCGGGAGGCTCGGGCAGGGTGGTCCGCAGCTCCTCGACCCACTCGCGGCTCGGGGCGACGGGCACCAGGTCGGGCTCGGGGAAGTAGCGGTAGTCCTCGGCGTCGGACTTCTCTCGCCCCGAGGTCGTGACCCCGGTGTCCTCGTGCCAGTGCCGCGTCTCCTGCAGGATCGTGCCGCCGGACGACAGGATCGCGCCGTGCCGGGTCATCTCGTAGCGCACGGCCCGCTCGACCGACCGCAGCGAGTTGACGTTCTTGGTCTCGGTGCGGGTGCCGAGCTGTGTCGACCCCTTGGGCATCAGCGAGACGTTGGCGTCACAGCGCATCGAGCCCTGCTCCATGCGCGCGTCGCTCACGTCGAGCGCCCGCATGAGGTCACGGATCGCCGAGACATAGGCCTTGGCGACCTCCGGCATACGCTCCCCGGCACCGACCACTGGCTTGGTGACGATCTCGATCAGGGGGATCCCCGCCCGGTTGTAGTCGAGCAGCGAGTAGTCGGCGCCGTGGATGCGACCGGTCGCGCCGCCCATGTGCAGCGACTTGCCGGTGTCCTCCTCCATGTGCGCCCGCTCGATCTCGACCCGCCAGGTCGTGCCGTCCTCGAGCTCCACGTCCAGGTAGCCGTCGAACGCGATGGGCTCGTCGTACTGCGAGGTCTGGAAGTTCTTGGGCATGTCCGGGTAGAAGTAGTTCTTGCGCGCGAACCGGCACCACTGCGCGATCTCGCAGTTGAGCGCCAGGCCGATCCGGATCGCCGACTCGACGCCCTTGGCGTTGACGACGGGCAGGGCTCCGGGCAGGCCGAGGCAGACCGGGCACACCTGGGTGTTGGGCTCGGCGCCGAACTCCGTGGCGCAGGAGCAGAACATCTTGGTCGCGGTGCTCAGCTCGACGTGGACCTCAAGGCCCATCACCGGGTCGAAGCGCTCGAGCACCTCGTCGTAGTCGAGGACGGGCTCGACGTGCGTGGTGGCCATGGGTCAGCCGTCCTTCCGCGTCTCGGAGGTCTGGTCGGGCGTGCCGGGGGCAGGCGTCGCGGCTCCCAGGTCGGGCGCGTTGGCGAGCAGCGGCTCGCCCCAGGCGTCCTCGAGGGTGCGCTCGACGTAGGCCGCCACGCGGTACAGCCGGTCGTCGGCCATGGCCGGCGCGAGCACCTGCAGCCCCACGGGCAGGTCGTCCTCGGGCGCGAGCCCCACGGGCACCGACATGCCGGGGATGCCGGCGAGGTTGGCGGGGATGGTCGCGACGTCGTTGAGGTACATCGCCATCGGGTCGTCGAGCTTGTCCCCCAGGCGGAAGGCCGTGGTGGGCATCGTCGGGGAGATGAGCACGTCGCACTGCTCGAAGGCCGCCTCGAAGTCGCGCGCGATGAGCGTGCGGACCTTCTGCGCCTGGCCGTAGTAGGCCTCGTAGTAGCCGCTGGACAGGGCGTAGGTGCCGAGGATGATGCGGCGCTTGACCTCGTCGCCGAAGCCCGCCTCGCGGGAGGCCGCCATGACCTGCTCGGCGCTCGGCGCCTCGACCCCGGTCGGCGCGACGCGCAGGCCGTAGCGCATGGCGTCGAACTTGGCCAGGTTGGAGGACGCCTCGCTCGGGAGGATGAGGTAGTAGGCGCCGAGGGCGTAGTCGAAGTGCGGGCAGGAGACCTCGACGATCTCGGCGCCACCGGCGCGGAGCAGCTCGACGGTCTCGTCGAAGCGCTGCTGGACCCCGGCCTGGTAGCCCTCGCCGGTGAGCTCGCGGACGATGCCGATGCGCAGGCCGGACACGTCGCCGCTGCGGGCGGCCTCGACCACCGGGGGCACCGGCTGGTCGATGGACGTCGAGTCGCGGGGGTCGTGCCCGCCCATGAGCTCGTGCAGCAGGGCGGTGTCAAGGACGGTGCGGGCGCAGGGCCCCGCCTGGTCGAGGGACGAGGCGAGGGCGACGAGGCCGTAGCGGGACACCCCGCCGTAGGTCGGCTTGGCGCCGACGGTGCCCGTCACGGACGCGGGCTGGCGGATCGAGCCGCCGGTGTCGGTGCCGGTCGCCAGCGGCGCCTGGAAGGACGCGACGACGGCGCTGGAGCCGCCGCCGGAGCCGCCGGGGGTCCGCTCGAGGTCCCACGGGTTGTGCGAGGGGCCGTAGGCCGAGTGCTCGGTGGACGACCCCATCGCGAACTCGTCCATGTTGGTCTTGCCGAGGATCGGCATGCGGGCAGCCTTGATCTTGGTGACCACCGTGGCGTCGTAGGGCGGGATCCAGCCCTCGAGCACCTTGGAGCCGCACGTGGTCGGCAGGCCCGTCGTGGTCATGACGTCCTTGACGGCGATCGGCACACCCGCGAGCGGGTGCAGCTGCTCGCCGGCGGCGCGGGCCTCGTCGACCTCGCGCGCGGTGGCGAGGGCGCCGTCGGCGTCGACGTGCAGGTAGGACCGGACGGCCCCGTCGACGGCGGCGATGCGGTCGAGGTGGGCCTGCGTCAGCTCGACGGAGGTGAAGTCACGCGCCGCGAGACCCTCGGCCATCTGGGCAGCGGTGAGTCGGGTGAGGTCGGTGGTCGGCATACGAATCAGTCCTCGCTCAGGATGCGCGGCACCTGGAACCGGTCGAGCTCCTGCGCCGGCGCACCGGACAGGGCCTGCTCGCGGGTCAGGCCGGGGCGGACCTCGTCGGGCCGGGTCACGTTGGTCAGGGGCATCGGGTGCGACATCGGCGGGATGTCGTCGGCGGCAACCTCGCCGACCTGGGCCACCGAGTCGAGGATGACGGCCAGCTCCCCGGCCATCGTGTCGAGCTCGGCGTCCGTCATCTCGATGCGCGCGAGATTGGCCAGGTGCGCGACCTGGTCGCGGGACAGGGAAGACATGCTCGCCAGTCTAGTGGCGCGCGCCCGGGCCCCTTGCCCACGCTCAGCCCTCCGCCGCCGCCTCCTCGCGGCGGACCTGACGCACCGTCTCGTCGAACTCGACGCGGATCTCCTCGTCGTGGTGGTGGGTCAGCAGGCTGACCACGACGGCGACGAGGAGGTTGCCGATGAAGCCCGGCAGGATCTCGTAGTAGTCGAAGATCCCCCCGCTCCTGGCGGCCCACAGCCACACGAGCAGGGCCCCGACCACCATGCCGGCGAGTGCACCCTTGGCCGTGAGCTTGCGCCAGAACAGCGCGAGCAGGACCGTCGGGCCGAACGCCGCGCCGAAGCCCGCCCACGCGAACGCCACGAGCTTGAGGATCGGCGACGTGGTCGACCACGCCAGGGCGGCGGCGATGAGCGAGATGGTGAGGACACCCAGGCGGCCGAGCAGCACGTATGACGCGTCCGACCCCTCGCGGCGCCCGATCACCTTGTAGAGGTCCTCCACCAGCGCCGACGACGTGACGAGCAGCTGGGAGGAGACGGTGCTCATGATCGCGGCGAGCACGGCGGCGAGCATGAACCCGGCGATGATGGGGTGGAACAGGATCTGGCCCATGGCGATGTAGACGGTCTCGGGGTTGGAGATCTTGAGGGCGGGGTTCTGCTGGAAGTAGGCCACGCCGACGAGGGCGGTGGCGATGGCGCCGAGGCAGGACAGCATCATCCAGCCCACGCCGATGCGCCGACCCTGCTTGGTCTCCTCGACCGAGCGGATGGCCATGAACCGCACGATGATGTGCGGCTGACCGAAGTAGCCGAGGCCCCAGGCCAGCGAGCTGACGACGCCGACCGTGGTCGCGCCGGTGACCATGGACAGCGCGTCGGGGTTGACCGCCCGGATCGAGCGCGCCGCCTCCGCCGGGCCGCCCACGGCGAACAGGCCGATGATCGGGACGGCGATGAGCGCGAAGAACATCATCAGGCCCTGCACGAAGTCGGTGTAGCTCACCGCGAGGAAGCCGCCGAACAGGGTGTAGGCCACCGTCACGGCCGTGATGAACAGCATGCCGACGTGGTACTCCATGCCGAAGGACTGCTTCATGAAGACGCCGCTCGCGACCATGCCGGACGAGACGTAGAAGGTGAAGAAGACCAGGATGATGACGCCGGAGACGATCCGGAGCATCCGGGACTTGTCGCGCAGGCGGTTCTCGAGGAAGCTCGGGATGGTGATCGAGTCGCTGGCCACCTTGGTGTAGGCCCGCAGCCGGGGGGCCACGAACTTCCAGTTGAGCCAGGCGCCCACGGTCAGGCCGACGGCGATCCAGGCCTCGACCAGCCCGGTGGCGTAGATCGCGCCGGGCAGACCCATGAGCAGCCAGCCCGACATGTCGGCGGCACCGGCGGACAGGGCGGTCACGGCGGGGCCGAGGCCACGGCCGCCGAGCATGTAGTCCCCCAGACCGACGGTGCGCCGGTAGGCCCAGTAGCCGATGTAGATCATGCCGATCAGGTAGATCACCATCGAGATGATCTGCCAGGTCTGGTCACTCATGGTCGTGACATCCGTTCACCCTCAGGGCGCCCGCTGGTGGCAGACGCCGTTGCGCATGAGTATGCCGCCGATCGGGTGACGACTCGGACGCCGCACAGGCGACGTGGCCGGATCGTGACGCTGACCTCAGTCGTGCTCCCGGCGCTCCCGGCACTCTCGGCGCGGGTGGCTGCCGACGGGTCCCCAGATGGAGGGGATCAGGGGTGGGGGCGTGGTGGTGTGCTGACTGCCGTCGGGGTAGCGGTAGGTGATCGCTGGTGGCGGGTCCCAGCCGGTGTCGTCTGGCCGGTGCTGGAGGCCGTGTGCGGTGTGGCCGGCCGCTTCGCGGGCGTAGTTGTGGGCCTCGCACACCCCGACGCCGTTGCTCGCGCTGGTGGGCCCGCCGTCCCGCCATGCCTGGACGTGGTCGACGTGACGGATGGGCGAGTCGCAGCCTGGGGCGCGGCAGGTCCCGTCGCGCCACACGATCAACCGACGCAACGCGCCGTCGAAGGTGCGACCTCGCGCGTCCAGGGCGACCAGCTGCCCGGTGTCGGGGTGGGTGTACAAGCGGCGCAGGAACACGTCCGCCGCCCGCGCCAGCACGGCCGGGTCGTCCCCGTCGACCCCCTCACCAGGCACGTACCCCGGCCCGGTGTCACCGTCGGGGTGGCTGCCGTGGTGGCGTTCGTCCTGACCGCGCAGCAGCCGGCGCGCGACGGGGGCGGGGACCGGGCCGTAGCCGGGAAGCCACGCCGCGGTGTCCCCGGTCCCGAACGCGGTCAGGTCACTCATCACGACCCCGACCTCGACCGGCATGCACCCGGGCGCTTCCCCGGTGATCCGCTGCACCAGCAGGTCCGCGCGCAGCTGCGACACGCTGCGGGCGTCCCCGGCCGCCTTCGCGGCCTGCGCACCCCGACCCAACGACGCCAGGCAGGCCACGCCCTCCACCAACGGCAGCAACGCCGACAAGCGCATCATCCCGCCCGGGACCGGGCGACCCGACACGTGCCGGTCCGCCACGGCACGGTCGTGGGCCGCGGTCGCCGCGGCCGGGTCCAGCTCGTAGGCGATCGCCCGGGCCCGGGCCTCCAGCTCCCGCACGGTCCACCCCGCCGCGCGCGGGGCGACCTCCTCGTCCACGGTGAGCCGGTCATCACGCCCGACTCCGATCGTGGCCGCCGCGACCGCCCGCACGTGATCGAGCGAGACCAGCCCCCGCCGGTGCAGACCCGCCAGGCGGGGCAGCTCCCGGTCGGCGACCCGCGCCAACCCCAGCCGGAACCCCGCCGCCGACGCCGAGCACCCCAACGCGGCCCCGACCTCCGCGGCGACCCCCGGCGCGCAGGAACCCCGGTCCGACGCGCGCCCAGATGCCTCGCGCTGGTCGTGGCGGTCCTCGTCCAGGGCCAGCATCACCCGCAGCTGCGCGGCCTGCGCCGCCCGCTCCAAACGCTGCAGGGACGCCAGCAACGCGGTCCGATCCGCGTCGGTGAGGGTCTCGTCCAGCACCACCAACCGGTCCACGACCGCGTCCACCCCACCCGCCGACAGCGTCCCGGTCGCGGCGTCGGACAGGGGGGTCAGGTGGCGGCGTGCCGGACCCGCGTCGGGCTGGTGAGCCTCGCGGAGCGGCGCTGTCGTCATACGAACATGATAGCGAAAAATATGACCGGAAACCACCCTTGACCAGCGGAAACACACATCCGCCGAGGCCCTCACCGACCGTCACCACCAGTCGCCAGGAGTACCCGCGCACAGTCTCTCGACCCGGCGCCAAGCCACCCGACGCACCCCTGGCAGCTCTGCCATTCGCCTCCGCCGCGCCTTCGCAATAGAAGCAGATCTTCGGGATAGAACCCGAAGATCTGTGACGGGCGCGAGTGGCCCGGCGGGAACGGCCGTGCAGGCGCGTCAGGAGACGGCGTCCGGGCCGCCCTCGAGCAGGCGCACGAAGCCGGCCTCGTCCAGGATCGGGCGACCGAGCTCCTCGGCCTTGGCGGCCTTGGTGCCGGCGTTGTCGCCGATGACGACGAAGTCGGTCTTCTTGGAGACCGAGCCGGCCGCCTTGCCGCCGCGGGCGATGATCGCCTCCTTGGCCGAGTCGCGCGTGAAGCTCTCGAGCGAGCCCGTGACGACCACGGTGAGACCCTCGAGCGTGCGCTCGATCGAGGCGTCCCGCTCGTCCGCCATACGCACCCCGGAGGCCGCCCAGCGCTCGACGATCTCGCGGTGCCAGTCGACGTCAAACCACTGCACGACCGACTCGGCGATGACGCCGCCGACCCCCTCGACGTCTGCCAGCTCCTCGACCGACGCGGCGCGGATGGCGTCCATCGAGGCGAAGTGCGTGGCGAGCGCCCGCGCCGCGGTCGGCCCGACGTGACGGATCGACAGCGCCACGAGGACGCGCCACAGGGGCTGCTCCTTGGCCTTGTCGAGGTTGTCGACGAGCTTGCGGCCGTTGGCGGACAGGACGTGCCCGTCCACGATCCCCGGCTCGGGCACGGAGTCCGGGTCGGCCAGCTCCTTCTTGGTGGCGGCCCGCGTGTAGAGCGGCACCCGGGCCACGTCCTCGGCGCTCAGGTCGAACAACGTGGACTCGTCGGCGATCACGCCGGAGTCCAGGAGCGCGATCGCGCCCTCCCAGCCGAGCGCCTCGATGTCGAACCCGCCGCGCGATGCCAGGCCGAAGACCCGCTCGCGCAGCTGGCTCGGGCAGGAGCGGGCGTTGGGGCAGCGGATGTCCTTGTCGCCCTCCTTCTCGTAGGCGAGCTCGGTGCCGCACGCCGGGCAGTGCGTCGGCATCACGAACTCCCGCTCGGTGCCGTCGCGCAGGTCGACGACCGGGCCGAGGATCTCGGGGATCACGTCACCGGCCTTGCGCAGCACCACGGTGTCGCCGATGAGCACGCCCTTGCGCACCACCTCGAAGGCGTTGTGCAGCGTGGCCATCTCGACGGTCGAGCCGGCGACCTTGACCGGCTCCATCACGCCGTAGGGCGTGACCCTCCCGGTGCGGCCGACGTTGACCCGGATGTCCAGCAGCGTGGTGTTGACCTCCTCGGGCGGGTACTTGTAGGCGATCGCCCAGCGGGGCGCCCGCGAGGTCGTCCCCAGCCGGCCCTGGAGGGAGATCTCGTCGACCTTGATGACGATGCCGTCGATCTCGTGCTCGACGTCGTGCCGGTGCTCGCCGTAGTAGGCGACGAAGTCCAGCACCTCCTGCGGGCTCGCGAGCACGCGGTAGTGCGAGGACGTCGGGAAGCCCCAGGCCGTCAGCAGCTCGTAGGCCTGGCTCTGGCGCGTGATGGCGAAGCCCGTCCGGGCGCCGACGCCGTGGACCAGCATGTGCAGGGGCCTGGTCGCGGTGATGCGAGAGTCCTTCTGCCGCAACGACCCTGCCGCCGCGTTGCGCGGGTTGGCGAAGGGCGCCTTGCCCTGCTCGACCAGGCTCGCGTTGAGGTCGCCGAAGGCCTCGATGGGGAAGAAGATCTCGCCGCGCACCTCGAGCAGGTCCGGCACGTCGTCGCCGGTGATCCGGTGCGGGATGCCCTCGATCGTGCGGACGTTGGGGGTCACGTCCTCCCCCACGCGCCCGTCGCCGCGCGTGGCGGCCGTGGTCAACCGGCCGCCCTCGTAGAGCAGGTTGATGGCGAGCCCGTCGATCTTGAGCTCGCACAGGTAGTGCGGCGCCCCCTCGAGATCGCGCTCGACCCGGGCCAGCCACTCGGCCAGCTCGTCGGCGGAGAACACGTTGTCCAGGCTGAGCATCCGCTCGCGGTGCTCCACCGGAGCGAAGTCGGTGGCCTGGTGGAAGGTCCCGACGCGCTGGGTCGGGCTGTCGGGCGTGCGCAGGTCGGGGAACTCCTCCTCGAGCTCCTGCAGGCGGCGCATCAGCTGGTCGTAGTCCGCGTCCGACAGCGTCGGCGCGTCCCGGCCGTAGTAGGCCTCCTGCGCCTCGACCACCCGCTGCGCCACGTCGGTCCACTCGTGGCGGGCCTCGACCGAGGCGTCGGCCACCTCGGTCTCGGTCGTCGGGATGTCGGCCTCGTCGTCGGTGACCCCGCGAGCCGGGGACGTGCTCCTCGCCATACGTGCATCGTGCCAGACGGGTCGGACAGACCCCCTGAGCGACCGCGTGCGCCATCATCGTGGGCATGGCGTATGACGAGAACCTGGCCGCCCGCATCCGGGCGTACGTGCAGGACGACCTGGACGTGACGGAGAAGAAGATGTTCGGCGGGCTGGCCTTCCTCGCGTCGGGCAACATGGCCGTGGCCGCCGTCAGCGCCGGCGGGCTCATGCTGCGCTGCGACCCGGAGGAGGCGGACCGGCTGGTGGCCGAGGACGGGGCGAGCCGGATGGTGATGAAGGGCCGCGAGATGCAGAACTGGCTGGTCGTCGACGAGCGCACGCTGGCGACGGACGAGGGGCTGCGCACCTGGCTCGAGGTGGGGCTGGACTTCGCGCGCTCCCTCCCTGCCAAGTGACCTCCGGCGAGTGATGACGCCTTGGGGACGACGCCACGTGGTTGCCGAACGGGGTCAGTGGATTCGCGCAGCGCGCCGGGCGGCGTGCGACGTCGCCCAGCGGTTGCCGAGGCCGATGAGCACGGCCCCCGACAGGACGAACGCGAAGCCCACCAGCGTCCAGGCCGTCACGTGCTCGTCCAGCACGAGCACGCCGAGGAGCACCGACACGACCGGGATGAGATAGGTGACCGAGGTCCCCACCGTCGCCCCGGCGGCCCGCACCACGTCGAACTGCGCGGTGAACGCCCACCCCGTGCCGACCGTCCCGAGCACGAGCACGGCCAGCAGCGGCCACAGGACCGAGCCGCCGGGGCGGGCCAGGTGTGTGGACCACGGCGCCGCGAGGCCGGACCCGCCGAGCGCCCACCACGCCGTGAGCAGCAGCACGAGCTGGCCCGAGGCGCTGACGAGCTGGCCGGCCGGCACGCTCAGCCCGCCCGGGTCGTAGCGCTTGAGGTGCAGCCGGTGCCAGGTCCAGCCGATGCCGTAGCACGTGCCCGCGGCCAGCGTCATCGCGAAGCCCAGCAGGTCCGGCCGCTCGTGCACCGCCCACGGCTGCATGATCACGACGACGCCGAGGAACCCCAGCACCACGCCCGCCAGGCGAGGCAGCGAGTAGTGCTCGTCCCGCACGAACAGCATGGTCAGCACGACGGTGGCGATGGGCGTGACGGCATTGCCGATGCCGGCGAGCGCCGAGCTGACCCGCGTCTCGCCGAGCGCGAACAACGTGAACGGCGCCGTGCACAAGAAGAATCCGACGACCTGCAGGTGGAGCCACGCGCGCCGCTCGCTCGGCAGCCGACCCCGGCCGAGATGCAGCAGGGTCACGACGACCACCGCGCCGGACACCACGCGCAGCGTCGAGATCTGCAGTGGTGCGAGGGCGTCGAGCCCGACCTTCATGAGCAGGAAGCTCGAGCCCCAGATCAGGACGAGCCCGATCCACTTGACCTGCCAGGGGACGCGCGTGGCGCTCACCCCAGGGCCGTCTCGGTGACCGCCTCGGCCACCTGCACCGCCAGGCGCTGCGCGGCGACGGCGTCGGCGGGCGACAGCCCGACCAGGCCGCACGCCGGCGAGATCGTCACCTCCGCGAGGTCGCTGGCCGCGAGCCCAAGCTCGTGCCAGCGGCGCACGAGTCCGTCGTGGACGGCGGCGACGGTGGGCAGCGGCGACGCCGAGGCATAGCTGCCGAGCCAGACGTCGGTGCCCGCCTCGAGGGTGGTGGCGAGCGACTCCCAGCCCTTGGGACCCAGGACGGTGGCGTCGACGGCGAGCGCCGAGGCGCCCGTGGTGCGCAGCAGGGCGAGCGGCGTGCCCTTGGCGCAGCAGTGGACGACCGTATGCCGGTCCCCCGCCGCCTGCAGCACCTCCCCCACGAGGTTGGCGGCGACATACGAGTCGACGGCGGGGATCCGACCGAAGCCGCTGGCGGTGGGCAGGCGACCGGCGAGCACGCCGGGGAGGGACGGCTCGTCGAGCTGCAGCACGACGCGCGCCCCGGGGACGAGGCGCTCCACCTCGGCGACGTGACCCTTGATGCCCTCGGCGAGCGAGCCCGCCAGGTCGCGGACGGCCCCCGGGTCGACGACGCTGCGCTCGCCCCGGTGCAGCCAGACCGACGACGCGAGGGTCCACGGCCCGGCGACCTGCACCTTGAGCTCGCCCTCGTAGCCGTCGAAGGTCTCGGCCAGCTCGTCGAGGTCCTGCCCCCACCACGAGCGTGCGCGGTCGGCGTCGCGTCCGGGCCGGTCGACGAACCGCCAGCCCATCGGCTGCAGGTCGACGTGCAGATCCACGAGCAGCGATGCGGCACGCCCGATCAGGTCGGCCCCGGGCCCGCGGTCGGGCAGCTCGGGCAGGTAGGGCAGCCCGTCCTCGGCGAGCAGCGACCGCACCCCGCGCTGCGTCTCGCGCACGTCGGTGCCCGGCCACGAACCCATGCCTGTCGCTCTCGTCACACCTCGACGGTAGCGCGCTCCGGCATCCGGCTCGCACACGTCGGAAGGCGACAGACGGGGGTCATCCGTCGCGGATCACCCCCGTCTGTCGCCTCTCGAAAAGCGGTTCAGCCCTCGGCCGGGTCCTCGGAGTGCGCTCGCTCGGCATCCTGCTGGCCCTCGGCGTCGCCCTCGACGGCCGTCTCGGTGTGCTGGCGCGAGTCCTCGTCGGCCAGCTCGTGGTTGCGCAGCTCGGTGCCCTGGGGGTCGATGTCCGTCATGGTCATCTCCTTGCCGGTCGTGCGGGCGGCCTTGGGTGCCGTCCGCTGGTGAGGTATGCCGCATACCCGGTCCCGGCGGCCCTCATGCCGTGCACCGCCATCGCGCCAGGTCTCGGCGATGGTGGCGGACCCGACCACGCGGGTCCCGTCGTAGAGCACGACCGACTGGCCGGGCGCGACGCCACGCGTGCGCTCGAGCAGCCGGACCTGCACGCAGTCCCCGTCGACCCAGGCCCGGGCCGGGAGCTCCTCGCCGTGCGCCCGCAGCTGGGCCCCCACCTCGACCTCGCCGGCGGGCGGCGCGCCGCACCAGCGGGCGTGGTCGCCGCGGATCGCGTCGATGCCGAGCAGGTCGGCGGGGCCGATCACGACCTGGTTGCGGGGCACGTCCACGTCGACGACGTAGCGCGGCGCCCCGTCCGCGGCGGGCCGGCCGAGGCGCAGGCCGCGGCGCTGCCCGACCGTGTAGGCGTAGGCGCCCTGGTGGCTGCCGACGACCGAGCCCGTCTCGTCGACGATCTCGCCGGGCTGCTCCCCCAGCCGCTGCGCCAGCCAGCCGCGCGTGTCGCCGTCGGCGATGAAGCAGATGTCGTGCGAGTCGGGCTTCTTGGCCACGGCGAAGCCACGGGCCGCCGCCTCCTCGCGGATCTGCGGCTTGGTGGAGTCGCCGAGGGGGAAGAACGACCGCGCGAGCTGGTCGGCGTCGAGCACCCCGAGGACATAGCTCTGGTCCTTGGCCTGGTCCACGGCGCGGTGCAGCTCGCGCCGCCTCGTCCCGTCGGCACCGGTGGTCTCCACGACCTGCGCGTAGTGCCCCGTCGCCACGCCGTCGAAGCCCAGCGCCAGCGCCTTGTCGAGCAAGGCAGCGGACTTGATGCGCTCGTTGCAGCGCAGGCAGGGGTTGGGGGTCCGGCCGGCGGCATACTCCTGGACGAAGTCGTCGACGACGTCGGCCTTGAACCGCGCGGCCATGTCCCAGACGTAGAACGGGATCCCGAGCCGGTCGGCCACCCGGCGGGCGTCGCCCGCGTCCTCGAGCGTGCAGCAGCCGCGGGCAGACTCGCGCAGCGTGGCGGCGGACGTGGACAGCGCGAGGTGGACGCCCACGACGTCGTGCCCGGCCTCGAGCATGCGCGACGCGGCGACGGCCGAGTCGACGCCCCCGCTCATGGCGGCGACGATGCGCATCAGCTCGCGACCTCCGCGTCGGTCAGGTCGACCCGCGGGGCCTGGGCGGCCTCGGTCGAGGGCTCGGCGGTCTCGGCGGTCTCGGCGGTCTCGGCAGGCTCGGCCCTCTCAGACGCAGAGGTCTCGCGCGGCGCCTCCCCCGACAGCGACCCGGCGCGCCGGGCCCGCTCCACCGCGCCGGGCAGGGCGGCGAGGGCGCGCTCGACGTCGGCCTCGGTCGAGGTGTGGCCGAGGGTGAGGCGCAGGGCTCCCCGCGCCTCGGTCTCGCTGAGCCCCATGGCGAGCAGCACGTGCGAGGGCTGCGGCACGCCGGCGTGGCAGGCCGAGCCCGTGGAGCAGAGCACGCCGGCCGCGTCCATGAGATAGAGCAACGAGTCGCCCTCGCAGCCGGGCACGAGCAGGTGGGCGTTGCCGGGCAGCCGGCGGGTCGCGTCGCCCGGCTCCCAGTCCCCGCCGACGCGGATGCCGAGCCCCAGGGCGAGCGCCCCGTGCAGGAGCCGGTCGCGCAGCGCCACGAGCCGCTCCGTCTCGGACTCCCTCGACCGGCAGGCGATCTCGAGCGCCGTGGCCAGGCCGACGATGCCGGCGGTGTCGAGGGTGCCCGACCGGATCTGGCGCTCCTGGCCCCCACCGTGGGTGAGCGGCGAGACGGCGGCGTCGCGGCGCACCAGCAGCGCCCCGGTGCCGACGGGCCCGCCGAGCTTGTGCGCGGTGAGCGAGAGCAGGGTGGCGCCCGACTCCGCGAAGCCCACCGGCACGTGCCCCACCGCCTGCACGGCGTCGGTGTGCACGGGGATGCCGTGCGCGGCGGCGACCGCGGCCACCTCGGCGACCGGCTGGATCGTGCCGACCTCGTTGTTGGCCCACATCAGCGAGACGAGGGCGACCGAGCCGGGGTCGTCCTCGATGGCGGCGCGGGCCTGGTCGAGACGCACCCGACCGGTCTCGTCGACCTCGAGCCAGGTCACCTCGGCGTCCTCGTGCGTGACGAGGTGCTCCACGGCGTCCAGGACGGCGGGGTGCTCGACGGTGCTGGTCAGGACGCGTCGGCGGGCGGGGTCGGCGGCCCGACGCGCGCGATAGCCCCCGATGACCGCCAGGTTGTCGGCCTCGGTCCCGCCGGAGGTGAAGACCACCTCCGAGGGGCGGGCCCCGACCGCCTCGGCGATCTGCTCGCGGCACTCCTCGACGACGCGGCGGGCCGCACGGCCGGCGGTGTGCAGGCTGGACGGGTTGCCGACCACGGCGCGACGGGCCGCGACGGCCTCGATCACCTCCGGGTGGACGGCGGTCGTGGCGGCGTGGTCGAGATAGGCGTAGTCCTGCAGCACGCCCTCGAGTCTACGGGCGCGGTCGGACCGGGTGGCGACGGTGCAGGTCGGCGATGAGGCCCACCACGCCCACGGCGTCGGCCGGGTCGACCGGCACCTCACCCCTCCCCTGCAGGGCGTCGGCCAGCTCGGCGTAGAAGCGCGGGTAGTCCCCCCGCTCCAGCGGCACGGCCTCGTCGCCGGCGTCGGTGGTGAGCACGCTCCCCCGCTCGGACCCGGCGATCCCGAAGTCGCCGTCGCTCGGCGAGGCACCCGCCCCGAGTGCCTTCTCCTGACCGTCGAGGCCGTAGCAGGTCCAGGCGCCCTCGGTGCCGAGCGCCCGCATCCGCGGTCCGGGCCGGCGCGCCTGGGTGCTCGCGGTGAGGTGGCTGACGACACCGGACTCGTGCCGCAGCACCACGACCGCGTCGTCGTCCGAGAGGGCACCCGCGCGAAGCGCCCGCAGGACGGCATACGAGCCCTCGACCGGACCGGCGAGCTGGACGGCCTGGTCGATCAGGTGCGGTCCGAGGTCGTAGAGCACGCCGCCGCCCTCGGCGGGGCTGGCGCCGGCCTTCCACGCCTTGGTGACCGTGGGCTTCCAGACCTCGAACGACGACTCGATCCGCACGAGCTCACCGAGCCGCCCCTCGCGCAGCAGCCGCCGGGCCGTGAGGAAGTCGCCGTCGAACCGGCGGTTGTGAAAGACGGTGAGCGGCACCCCGGTCCGCGCCTGGGTGGCCAGGAGCTCGGCGCCCTCCGCGGCCGTCGTGCAGGCCGGCTTGTCGAGGACGCAGGCCAGACCGTGCTCGAGAGCCTGTATGCCGAACCGCGCGTGGGTCTCGCCCGGTGTGGCCACGACCGCGAGGTCCAGGTCGCCGGCCCGCTCCCACACGGCGTCGGCGTCCGGGACGATCTCGACACCGGGATGGGCGCTGCGGGCCGCCTCCGCGCGCTCGGGCGACGAGGTCATGACGACGGTGACGGCATACCGGGGGTCGGCGGCCAGCAGGGGGCCGTGGAAGACGCTGCCGGCGAGGCCGTGGCCGAGCAGGGCGACCCGGACGGGACGGTCGGTGGGCAGGGGCTGCCAGGTGCGGGTGCGGTCGTCGGTCACGCCGTCAGGCTATCGACGCGCACACGATGGCGCTCACCGCGAGCATCGCGGACGCGGCGACGATGGCCCCCGGGTGCAGGCCCTGCTCGACCGCGATCGCGCGCAGCGACCCCGGCGTGATGGCGTCGAGCACCAGGAAGCTCACGGCCTGCAGGGCGATCCCGAGGATCCCGAAGGCCAGCGTCCAGGCCAGCGCCGCGCCGAAGCCGGCGCTGCCGTTGGTCCAGATCGTCGTGAAGGCGATCGCCCCGAGCCCGAGGAACTCCGCACCCACGATGAGGGCCGCGTTGATCGACCGCTCGGTGTAGATGCGCTCGCCGAGCCGCCCCGGCGTGAGGAGGTCCATCGTGACGAATCCCCCTGCCAGCAGGGCGATCCCGGCCAGGCAGTAGACAGCGGCATACAGCAGAGACTCGAGCATGTCGGTCATCGTCGGGATCCCCTCCGGTCGTCGTCGACCCATGCCGTGCGCTGGGCCTCGCTGGGTGGTGCGGTGTCGATCAGGTGCGGCACGAAGCGCGCGTCGTAGTCGGTGATCCAGCCGTCGCTCTCGCGGATGCCGACGCCCGCGGCGCGCCCGTCGACGACCCAGCTGCCGAGCACGACCTTGTTGCCGTCGAGCTCGGGCAGCGGGCACCACTGCTGGTAGCACCAGCCCTCGGCGCCGTAGCCGCCGGGCTGCTCGTGCTCGATCCCCTCGGCGTGGATGCGGATGTTGTCACCCTCGCGCCCGTGCAGCGGTTTGGCGACCCACTCGGTCAGCTCACGCGGCTCGTCGAGGTAGGCCGGCAGCAGCAGCTCGTGCCCCGGGTAGAGGTGCCACAGGGCGGCCAGCAGCGCCTTGTTGGACAGCAGCACCTTCCACGGCGGCTCGATCCACGTGGTGCCGTACATCGGGTTGGGGCGCGGCTCGACCCAGCGGCCGAACGGCTCGCGGAGCATGTCCTCCCACGGGTAGAGCTTGAAGCAGGTGCGGAGCATCCGCGCCTCGTGCCCGACGAAGTACTCGGCCGCCTCGTTGTAGCCGATCTGCCCCATCGTGATGCCCTGCGTCGCGAGCCCGGCCTGCTCGGCCGTGTCGCGCAGGTAGGTCACGGTCATCCACTCCTCGCCGGTGGTCTCGCCCTCGTGGTGGGCGAACCAGACCGGCTGGGTGATGCGCGGCGCCAGGTCCTGCCACGCGGCGATCAGCCTCTCGTGCACGGAGTTCCACTGGTCGCGGTCGGGGTGGGTGTCCTCGAGCCAGAACCACTGGATCACCGAGGACTCGAGCAGCCCGGTGGGGGTGTCGGCGTTGTACTCCAGCAGCTTGGGCGGTCCCTCGCCGTCGTGGCGCAGGTCGAACCGGCCGTAGAGGGACGGGGTGGCGGCGTCGAGCGAGGCCTGCGCGAGCCGCAGCGACCCCTCGGGGAGCCCGAGGTCGCCCATCGCTCCGGTGGCGAGGTGGCGGGCGGCCTCGAGGCACATGCCGTGCAGCTGCTCGGTGGCGGCCTCGAGCTGGTCGACCTCGGCGGCGGTGAGGGCGTAGTAGGCCTCTTCGTACCAGTAGGGGCGCTCGGTGCCGTCGGGCCGGACGGTGACGGGATAGACCAGCCCCTGAGACTCGACCGTCTCCCGCCAGCCGGTCCGCGGCTCCGAGGGGACGCGCCGCATCAGCTGCTGCCCTTGCTGCCGGACCCGCCGAAGCCGCCCCGCGAGATGGTCGTGGTCTTGCCGCCCTTGACCTTCGACGCGTCGAGGGTCGTGCCGTTGCGGTCGACACCGCCGCGGACGTAGGAGTGGTTGGACGGTGCGCTGAAGCTGCCGCCGCTGACGGCGCCCCCAACCCGCGGGACCCGCGCACCGTTGTTGTAGTAGTAGTAGCCCGGGCCGCGAAGGCCGCCGAGCAGCAGGACCCCGCCGCCACCCCGCCTGTGCTGGGCCTCGCACTCCGCCTCGGTGTAGGGCTGGCCGTTGGGCTTGCGCAGCGGCTTGCCCGTGCGTGGGTCGAGGCACTGGTCGCAGTAGCGGTCCTCGACGCGGGTGTTGGTGTCGGGGTCGACGCAGACCCCGGCCGACGTGGGGCGGGTGCCCGACGAGCAGCCGGTGATCGCACCCGCCAGGACGGCCGTCATCCCAAGCACCACGACCTGGGACCGTCGCGTGGTCATGTGAATCCCCCTCCGCACCGCTGCACTGCTGCTGACGTCCTCTGGTGGACGTCGTGGCCCCGCCGGGCGGTTCCCACCCTAGAGGCCGTATGACGAAGATCGGGGCCGCCTTCACGCGTGCGCGTGGCGGCGGCCCCGGATCGACCTGGGGGAGGTCAGCGCTTC
Organism: Arsenicicoccus sp. UBA7492; assembly: GCF_002479615.1. Classification (NCBI taxonomy): domain Bacteria; kingdom Bacillati; phylum Actinomycetota; class Actinomycetes; order Micrococcales; family Intrasporangiaceae; genus Arsenicicoccus; species Arsenicicoccus sp. UBA7492. The sequence goes on from NZ_DLOE01000019.1 coordinate 37,139, forward strand.
TTGACGGCCTCGGTGGCCTGGGGCAGGACGCTGAACAGGTCGCCCACGACGCCGAAGTCGACGAGCTCGAAGATCGGCGCCTCCTCGTCCTTGTTGACGGCGACGATCGTCTTGGACGTCTGCATGCCCGCCCGGTGCTGGATCGCGCCGGAGATGCCGCACGCGACGTAGAGCTGCGGCGACACCTGCTTGCCGGTCTGGCCGACCTGCGAGGAGTGCGGGTACCACCCGGCGTCGACGGCCGCGCGCGAGGCGCCGACGGCGGCCTTCATCGAGTCGGCGAACTCCTCGACCTTGGCGAAGTCGCCGCCCGTGCCACGACCGCCGGAGACGACGATCTGCGCGGTGGACAGGTCCGGACGGCCCGTCGACTGCTTGGGCTGGCTGTCGACGATGCGGGCGCCCTTGGACGCGTCGGAGATCTCCGCCGCGACGGACTCCTGCGCGGCCGCACCCTGGGACGCCTCGGGGGCGACCGAGCCGGGCTTGACCGTCACGAAGGTCGGGCCCTTGGTGCCGGTGGCCCGGACGGTCCAGTTGCCGGCGAAGACGGACTGCGTCGTGAGGACGCCGTTGCCGCCGGACTCCACGTCGATCGCGTCGGTGAGGACGCCACCGTCGCAGCGGACCGCGAGGCGACCCGCGACCTCCTTGGCGTTGGTGCCGGTGGTCATCAGCACCGCCATCGGCGACGCCTGCGCGACGACCGCGGCCAAGGCGTCGACCGTCGGGCCGACGAGGTACTGCGCGATCTGCTCGTCGGCGTTGACGTAGACCTTCTCCGCGCCGTACTTGGCGAGGACGGGCAGGGCGGTCTCGACGCCCTTGCCGAGGAAGACGGCGCTCGGCTCGCCGATGCGGCGCGCGAGCGTCAGCAGCTCGGCGGACGTCTTCTTGAGCTTGCCGTCGGTGTGGTCGACCAGTACGAGAACTTCAGCCATGTCAGTGAACTCCTTTGTCGCCGTGGCCGGCTCAGATGAACTTCTTGGACGCGAGGAACTCGGCGAGCTGCGTGCCGCCCTCGCCCTCGTCCTTGACGATCGTGCCCTGCTCGCGCGGTGGGCGCGGCGTGGCCTGCTCGACCTTGGTCGACGCGGCCTCGAGGCCCACCTGGGCGGGCTCGATGCCGAGGTCGGCGAGCGACCAGGTCTCCACGGGCTTCTTCTTGGCGGCCATGATCCCCTTGAAGGAGGGGTAGCGCGGCTCGTTGCCGGTCTGGTCGGTGACCGAGACGACGGCGGGCAGGGATGCCTCGATGCGCTCGGTGGCGGTGTCGCCGTCGCGGCGGATCGTCACCGAGGAGCCCTCGACGGTGAGCTCGGACGCCAGCGTCACCTGGGGCAGCCCCAGACGCTCGGCGACCATGGCCGGGACGACGCTCATGGCGCCGTCGGTCGACGCCATCCCGAACATCACGAGGTCGGGCTGGCCGACCTTCTTGATGGCCTCGGCGAGGACGAGGGAGGTGGCGACCGAGTCGCTGCCGTGCAGCGCCTCGTCGTTGACGTGGACGCCCTTGTCCGCGCCCATCTGCAGGGCCTTCTTGACGGCGTCGGCGGCGGCGTCCGGGCCCATCGTGATGACGGTCAGGGTGCCCTCGCCCGCCTCGATGATCCGCAGCGCCTCCTCGACGGGGTACTCGTCGAGCTCGGACATGAGGCCGTCGACGGCCTGGCGGTCGGTGGTCCAGTCGGTGTCGTCGAAGCCGCGGTCGCCCTGGGCGTCCGGCACGTGCTTGACGCAGACAACGATGTCCATGCGTGCGGGTCCTCTTCTCTCGGTGCTCGCGGCGTGCGCCAGGACGGCGACGCCGCACGGTTGGCATTGTGCCCTGACGGGACGCGCCGGCGCAGTGGTGGTCACCACACCGGCGGACGTCACGCCCGGGCCTCCCCCTACTTTACCCGCTGGTAACTTCACTGGCGGACGTTCGGGGGAACGGGCGCGCCCCTCCCGAGGGAGGGCAGGGGCGCGACGGCATACGGCCGGAGGGGCTCAGGACTGCTGGAGCCCGCCCTGGCCGAGGTCGCCCTGGCCGTCGCCCTCCTCGTCGAGCTGGACCTGACCGGTGGCGATCTGGTGCCAGGTCTGGACGGCCGCGAGGACGACGGAGGTCGTCATGGGCAGTAGGACCTTGAGGTCGGTGCCCGGGAGCATGACGTGCTCGGCGGTCACGACGAGGGTGCCGCCGGCGAGGCCGGCCTTGACGACGCTCATGCGCAAGGACAGCTCGTTGCAGGCACGCAGCTGGGCCAGCTCGTCGGCGGGGACGTCCTCGCCGATCTGCCACTGCCCGAAGACGCGCATGATGGTGACGTCGCCCTCGATGCACCGGACGAACAGCTGCTGGCCCTGCACCTTGTAGGCGACGTCGCCGTCGGCGTCGAGGTCCGCCATGAGCCCGTCGTCGTGGAGGGCGGAGAGGACCTGGCCGCGCAGCGGGTGCTCGTCGGCAGGCGGCGGGAAGTTGGGGAGGGAGGTGGGATCCGTCATGGCTCCACCGTAACGTCACGGACTGGCCCGAGCCATCCTCGCCCCCCGAGCGTCCGCGCCGTCCGGCGCGCGGCCCGCCCTACACTCGGCGCCATGGCCCCGACCACGACCGACCACACCCCTGCCCTCGGCGTCACGCTCCGGGTGGATCCCGTCTCGGGGGTGGACGTGGCGGACGTCGCGGTCCACGCCGGGCACGCCGACGCCGTCGAGCTGTGCCTCTTCGACCCCGAGGACCGGACGGGCGCCTCGGAGCGGCGGATCCCGTTGCGGCACAGGGCCTTCGGCACGTGGTTCGACACCGTTCCCGGAGTGCGCGCGGGGCAGCGCTACGGCTACCGGGTGCACGGGCCGTGGCGCCCGTGGGAGGGCCACCGGCACAACCCCGCCAAGCTGCTCCTCGACCCCTACGCCCGCGCCGTGGAGGGCGCCGTGACCTGGCGGCCCGAGGTCTACGGCCACTCGGTCGACGCCTCGCTGCACGGCGACATCGACGTGATCGACCCCCGCGACAGCGCGCCCTTCGTCCCCCGCGGCGTCGTCGTCGACGGCCGGTTCGAGTGGGAGGGGGACGCCCACCCGCGCAACCCCATCTCCTCGACCGTCCTCTACGAGGCCCACGTCCGCAGCCTCACGGCCCGCCTGCCCGGCGTCCCCGAGCACCTGCGCGGGACGTATGCCGGGATCGCGCACCCCGCCACCATCGCCCACCTCACGCGGATCGGGATCACGGCCCTGGAGCTGCTGCCCGTCCACGCCTTCGAGTCCGAGCCGCAGCTCGTGCAGCGCGGCCTGGCCAACTACTGGGGCTACAACACGCTCGGCTTCTTCGCCCCGCACGCGCCGTATGCCGCCGCGACCAACCCCCAGGGCGTGCTCGCCGAGTTCAAGGGGATGGTCAAGGCCCTGCACCGCGCGGGCATCGAGGTCATCCTCGACGTGGTCTACAACCACACCTGCGAGCAGAGCGTCGACGGGGCCACGCTGTCGCTGCGCGGGCTGGACGCGGCGACCTACTACCGCCTCGACGGGCGCGGCCGGGACGTCGACGTCACCGGTTGCGGCAACACGCTCGACACGCGCCACATCGTCCCCATGCGCCTGGTCCTGGACTCGCTGCGCTACTGGGTGACCGAGTGCCACGTCGACGGCTTCCGGTTCGACCTCGCGGTGGCGCTCGGGCGGGGCAAGGACGACGGCTACGACCCCGACCACCCCTTCCTCATGGCGCTGCGCTCGGACCCGGTGCTCTCGCGCACCAAGCTCATCGCCGAGCCCTGGGACATCGGCTTCAACGGCTGGCGCACCGGCCAGTTCCCCCCGCCGTTCGCCGAGTGGAACGACCGCTTCCGCGACGACATGCGGACCTTCTGGCTCGTCGACCAGGCGCGCAGCGCGCACGGCCAGTCCGGCCACGGCGTCTCGCACCTCGCCACCCGGCTCGTGGGGTCGGAGGACCTCTTCCGCCACCACGACCGCAGCCCCGTCGCCTCGGTCAACTTCGTCGCGGCGCACGACGGCTTCACGCTGGCCGACCTCACGGCATACGACGTCAAGCACAACGGCGCCAACGGCGAGAACAACCGCGACGGCACCGACAACAACCGGTCCTGGAACCACGGCGCCGAGGGGCCCGCCGACCCCGGGACCCAGGCGCGGCGGCGCCGCTCGATGCGCAACCTGCTCGGCACGTTGTTCGTCGCGGCCGGCGTCCCGATGCTCTGCGCGGGCGACGAGCTCGGCCGCTCCCAGCGCGGCAACAACAACGCCTACTGCCAGGACAACGGCGCCTCGTGGGTCGACTGGTCGCTGCAGCCGTGGCAGGAGGACCTGGTCGAGACGACGAGCTGGCTGGCCCGGATGCGGCGCGAGCACCCCGCGCTACGGCAGCGGCACTTCTTCGGCGGGCGGGCGCCCCACCCGGACGGCACGGCGGACCTCATGTGGTACGCGCTCAACGGGGAGCCGATGACCGCCGCCCGCTGGGACGACCCGGGCAACGCGACGCTGCTCACCTACATCGACGGGGACTGCGTCGAGGACGAGTCCTTCCTGCTGTGCTTCCACGGGTCGGCGCACGACATCACGGTCACGCTCCCCCACGCCGACGCGGTCAAGGCCTACCGCCTGATGTGGGACAGCGCGTGGGAGCGGCCGGACGCCGCGGGCGAGCGGCTCGTCCCGGGCCAGGAACGCGTCACGTCGGGGCCGTCGATGCAGATCTTCCGCGCCATCCGCTGATCCCCTCCGGACGGAGGGGCGGAGGCGTTCACCGGCGGGCCATGCGCAGGACCGCGAGAGACCGTTGCCCCGTCATACGGCGGACGCCCCACGCCCCTAGCCTCCCTGCATGACTCGCACCCGCCGCCCCGCGGTCGTCCTCGCCGCCGTCGCCGTCCCGGCCGCGCTCGTCGCCGCCGCCACGGCCGTCCCCGCGTCCGCGACCTCCGTCCCCGCGACCTCCGTCCCCGCGACCTCCGTCCCCGAGCACCGCCACCCACGACCGGGCTCCCCGACCGCTCTGCACCTCGGCGCGCCGGGGTTACCGGAGTCCCGGGTCACGACCCCGGTCCAGCGAGGCGTCACCCGCACCGTCGTCACGCGCGGCACCGCCGACCCCGCCCTCCGCTGGGTGGTGGAGGTCAACATGCCCGCCCTCGGGAGCAGCAACGACCCCGACACCCCGACCCGGTCCATCCAGGACCGGGCCGCCGCCGACGCGCAGCGGGCCCGGCTGGCCGGCGCCGGTTTCCCCGCCGTCGTGGAGGAGGTCCGTCGTCCCGCGGCCGCCGACGTGCCGGCCGGGGTCCTCGGCTACCGCCTGCGGCTCGTCGAGCGCACGGCGGACAAGGCGGCGGCCGACGCGCTCGTGGCCCGTCTCAAGGCGGCCGGGTTCGCGTCCCGATCGTGGTACTCCGGCTGGGACGGCGACGTCGCGGCCAAGGGCCCGTGGACCGTCAACGTGATCACCATCGACCCCCGCACCTTCCGCGGTCGGCTCGGCGCGACCTACGGCCCCGACCTGGAGCGCCGCGAGAAGACCAGCGCGCTGGCCGGGTTCACGCGCGCCACGGCGGCCATCAACGCCGGCTTCTTCGTCATGGACCCGACCGCCGGCGCCGAGGGCGACCCCGCCGGAGCGGCCGTGTATGACGGACGGCTGCTGTCCGAGACCGTCGTCGGACGGCCCGCGCTCGCTCTGGACCCCAAGGCGCGGCACACCCGCGTGGTCAATCCGGTCTGGACGGGCGAGCTCGTCCACGCCCAGGGTCGCGTGCGGCTCGACGGGATCAACCGCGTGATCGGCCTCATCCGCAACTGCGGCGGAGACCTGACCGATCTGCCCACGGCCCTGCCGCTGCACGACGTCACCTGCCGCGACTCGGCCGAGGCCGTGGCGTACACCCGTGAGTTCGGGGCCCGCACCCCGTCGGGCCGGGGCGCCGAGGTCGTGCTCCACCGCGGCCGCGTCATCGCCGTGCACACGTCTCGGGGGACGGTCCTCGGGCGGGGGCAGACCTCGGTGCAGGCCACCGGACAGACGGCCGCTGCCCTGGCGCGGCTGCGCGTCGGTGACCGGGCAGGGGTCGAGCAGGCTCTGACCGACGACGGCCGCCGCCTCGACCGCAAGGGAACGACCGTGGTCAACGGCGGACCCGAGCTCGTCCGCGACGGAGCGCTGCACGTCACGCAGAAGCGCGACGGGATGCACCAGCCCGACAACCCCAGCTTCGACTACGGGTGGGTGCTGCAGCGCAACCCCCGCACCTTCGCCGGCGTGGACCGCGCCGGACGCACGATGCTGGTGACGGTCGACGGCCGCCAGCTCGGCGAGCTCGGGCTGTCGATCCCCGAGGCGGCCCAGGTGGCCAAGGACCTGGGGATGGTCGACGCGATCAACCTGGACGGCGGCGGGTCGACGGCGATGGTCGTGCGGGGCCGGCTGGTGACCCACCCGTCCGACGCGACGGGCGAGCGGCCGGTCGGGGACGCGATCGTCGTCCGCTGACCCCACCATCGCCTCTCCCCCGTCTGGGTAGCCGACCCCGTCTGGGTGGCCGTCCCCCGTCTAGGTAGCCGATCCCCGTCAAGGTGGCCGTCCCCCGTCTAGGGCGTGTCTCCCAATGG
>NZ_DLOE01000014.1:0-4391 GCF_002479615.1 Arsenicicoccus sp. UBA7492
ACCTACCCCTGCAGCAGTCCCTTGTTCGGGCTATAGCCATGAAACTGCCGCACCCCACGCAGGTAGGCCAGCCACCCGGCATCAGACCTCAATGCCTCCACCTGAGCCACCAGGCCAGCCTGAAGAACCTCGATCTCCGCCGTGCGCGACTCGGCCGACACTTGCCGACCCCCGCGATACTGCGCGCTCATCTCAAACCCCTTCACCCTCAATTGATGTCATCGTCCCGAACCGTTGAACACCTCCGAGCCTAGACACCTCAAACGCACAACTGAAGCCATAACACCGGGCACAGGTGCCCTCGGGACGGTGGCCCTGATCTGCTTAGGATTGGCGGAACGATCGTGTTAGGAGACCCAGCCCTTGCCTGAGGGAATCCACGACATCGCAGTCCCCTGCAACCACCAGGAGAACGGGCCGACCCACCAGCAGCGCCGCGGCGCTGGTGCCGGGCTTGCGTCCCTCTCCTCCGACCTCGCCCGGTGCTGCAGCTCCTCCTCAAAGCGCGGACCGGCACAGAGCTGGTGTGGCCATTCCGTCGTCTTCGCGGCCAGGTGCAAGGCCGGCCTCGACGTCGACCACAGGGTGACGAGCGATGCGTCATGCCTGCAGGACGACCAGTGAGCACCGGAGCTGCCGCACCCCCGGACCCCGCCCTCGACGTCGTCAGGGTTGCCTGGATGGCCGCAGGTTCTCCCGTCGTGATCACCCCGACCGCCACCGGGGAGTGTGGGCGATGCCGTGCCTGGGACGACCTGGTGCCGGCAGGCAAGGTCGTCACCCGCCGCTACACCGGGGTTGACTCCTGGACCGGCACCTCCCGAAGCCTGTGCCCGGCGTGCGTCTGGAGCTACCGCGAGCGCGACCTGATCCGACGTGGCCGGCTTGTGGACCGGCGCGAGACCTCGATGCGCGAGCTGAGTGGCGAGGCGCTGCGTGAGGTCCTTGCCGTGCCGGTGGGGCCGGACGTCGCAGTGGTGGTGCCGGCGACAGGACGCAAGCACGTGCTACAGCTGGCCAGATGGGGGCGAGTGGGTCTGGACGAGGCCTCCCTGACCTGGGGTCCTCTGGACTGTGCTCTGCTCGAGGTGCTGGAGCGAATGAGGTCCTGGGGGTGCACTGGCCCCCAGGTGATCGAGCCGGCCCCGCCCTGGAGGGTCCTGGCACGACTGTCGATCGAGGACCGGTCCTGGGTCATGCGAGAGTGGGGGGTGCTTGACCCGTGGAGGCGACGTCGTCCGTGGTTGGACCTGGGTCTGATCGCTACGGCAGGCGCACGACAGCCCAGCGCAGGCTCGTGAATGACCTTGGGAGGATCTGATGGCTGGGCGATCCGCAGAGCCGCTGGCGAACCCGACAGACCGGTGGCTGGCGACGGTAGAAGGGATGCCCCCGCTGGAGGGCCCGGCGGGGGTGGCCGAGCGCCTGCTTCTACTTCTGCACTACGGCATCAACTGGAACGACGGCTGGGTCGCGCGATACCGCCAGACCTACTGGGAGGAGATCCTGGTCGATCGAGTCGTCGTTGCCACCTACCGCAACGGGACGCTGCGGCGCTGGTGGAGTGACCTGGCCGCCGAGCTGCGTTCTGCGCCCCGGACCCCGGCCGAACGCCGCGAGGTCGAGCAGCTGCTGCGCAGCGACGACCAGCCCGTACTAGAGGTGCTGCGCGAGGAGGTGGAGGCCCTCGTGCTGCGCGTGAGGATCACCACCGAGAGCGTGCGTGCGTCCCGGTCAGCAAAGAAGAGCGAGGACCCGGCATGACCGTATCGATCGGGTGGAACGGGGTCGTGACGGCGACGTCGTCGATCGCCCACGGCGGCGAGACCCGCGCCTCCATCACCTTGCTGCGACGCGAGCAGGTGCGCCTGCCAGACGGTCGTGCCGTCTTCGTGCCGCTCGTGTCGGGCAACGCCGTGCGAGGCGGCCTGCGCCGCGTGGGCGAGGAGATGCTGCGGGACGTCCTGCACTACGAAGGCCTGATCCCGCTGTCCGCAGCCCACGTGCTGCGTGGCGGTGGTGGAGCCATCACCCGCACCACCAACCCCCTGTCCGGGGCGAGACTGCGCGACGTACGCGCCCTGGTGCCGCAGCTCGCGGTGTTCGGTGGTGCCGTAGGCCGGCCGGTCGACGGCGCTCTGCAGGTCGGCAAGCTCCTGCCCCATGTCGCCGAGACTGCGCACCTCACCGGTCATCAGGGTCCCAACATCTTCACCACGACCCAGGTCGAGACCTACACCTCGAGCAACGAGACGACCACGAGCGGGTTCCACGCACTGCTGCCCGAGGTGGCCGTTCCCCTGGATGGCCAGGGCGGCGTCGACCTGGAGGCCTTGGCTGCCCTCGACTCACAGAGCTGGTCCGACAGCGGGCCCATGATCTACCGCATCGAGACCTTCCCCGCCGGCACGAAGTTCTCGACGTGGCTACGCCTCGAGCGCACCAGCGAGCTCGCGGCCGCGTTCTTCGGCGATGTGCTCCAGGAGTGGACCAGGCGAGGACGGATCGGCGGGCGACGCGCCATCGGTCACGGCGACTTCACTGCGGACTGGACCTCCGACGTGCCCGTGCCCGACGTGGACTGGCGGGCGGAGCTGACCGCTCGACGCGACGACGCGCTCGAGGCGATCCGCGCCCTGGCATGACCGGCCATGTCCCTCTGCGAGTGACCGCCCATCTCGAGGCCGGTGTTGCCCAGGCTGCCCCGTGGGGGATCGCGCTGGACGGCCTGCTGGCCGGCGTCATCCACCAGCGGGCAAAGAGCGCACTCCTGGAGGCCGGCAGGGCGCACCAGCCACTTGCCGAGCGCGACGACGTCGACGACCTCGACCTTCCCCTGGCCCGGTGCGCGCGCGGGGAGGACTGGCACTGGGCGGGCACGTGCGCCCGGCCCGTTGACGGCCAGCAGGACAGGCCGGACGTCCGCTACTGGCTAGGCGCCGCCGACCCTCGCGACCTCGAGGAGGTGGCCGAGGCCATGCCCGGGCGCCTTGAAATCGGCCAGGGCCGCTACCGCCAGCACTACATGCCCTTGCTGACCACCGTCACCTCCGCAGTCACCTGGGACGCCGTCGGAGACCCCGACATCATCCGAGATCTCGTGCAGAACATCTGGGCCATCGGCAAGAAGCGCGCCGCCGGCCAGGGACGTGTCCTGCGCTGGGAAGTCCACCCCACCGACCGCGACCCCTGGGAGGCCGGCCACCTGCACCCGGACGGCGCCGTGGGCCGCCCCACGCCCAGCACCTGCCTACCCCCCGAGATCCTCAACGAGAACCGGCACGGAGGCATCGGCTGGGCCGGCCTGCGGGCGCCCTACCATCACCGCTCACGCCAACGTAGGCTCGTACTTCCCCAACTGCTCGACGGATGACATCGTCCTAACCACCACCATCAACCCAGGCCTTTGGTACGCGGGATCGGTATTGAACCGAATCATGCTGATACAGGCGGGATCTAAGTACCCCTGAAGTGCACGAACCACGTCCTGAGGGCACCCGTTGGCGTGAACCCTGGGGCGCGTCGCACCCCAATACGCACCTCCAGCACGGTGCCGACCCGACGATAACGCCATGAGGCGTGGCGAGCTGCAGGACAAACTGGGGACGCTCCTCGAGTGCGCGGGGATGCCCCCCAGCTCGACGACGGCCGGAGTCGTGGCGCGGCCCTCGCTGCGTGACCTGCCAACCCTTGGAGGGGAGATCCTGGAGCTGTACCACCGACTCGGCGGGGTCCAGAACACGCCTCGCCTGCTCCCTGGCGACTGGGACATGCTCGCTGGCGGCATCCTCGTCGAGCTGGACGAAGATCAGCACTTCAACCGCTACCGAGCACTGACCCTCACCCCCACCTGGACCGACCAGCTCCCCTGGCCGAGCCCTACCGCCAGTGGTGCGTGACCGGTGAACCGATCTGCCTGCGCCACAAGTCGGGCGGCGGCTTCTGGACCAACGACCCGTCACAACGACAGTTCGGACCAGCCGGCCCACCCGGCGACCTGGATCACCCGGGCGGGTCCCCGCGATGGAAGCAACGCGCACTGTACGACGCGATCCGCGACGCCTACGCACTCGAGCCCGACCACCGCCCGCTCGCACGCGTGTCCATCCACGACACGATCGACGGCAACGCGCTCGGGCAGATCCTGGCCGGACAGGCCTCATGCAGCAGCCACGCACTGGTCGAGCTCGTGCGCTCGCGAGCAGTTACGGCCGGCGCGTGACGGGTTGCTGCTCAGTTCGCGGATGGTCGGCGCCAGTCCACGCTTGGTAAGAGTCCCGTGGAGTGGTGGGGGTTGGGGAGTGGGTGTGGCTCCCTGACGTAGAGGGGTCATCGGCGAGATGCTCGGTGTGTACCGCCAAGTACTCACCAGAGGAGATCTCACCGATGAC
>NZ_DLOE01000021.1:0-13957 GCF_002479615.1 Arsenicicoccus sp. UBA7492
CACTCCACGGGACTCTTACTCACCCGCTGCCTCGTCGAGGCGCGATCCACCTCCGGGTCCCAGCTCGCGGTCCGCCTGCTGGGGATGCTGTGCGCCTGGGTCGTCCCCCTCGTCGCCGCGAGCGCCCACCAGCTGTCACCGGTGGGCTTCACGCTGGTGGTCCTGGGTGCGGTGATCGCGGCCGTCCGTCCGGAGCCCGCCGGTGGACCCGTGGCGCTGGCGTCGCTGGCGGCCTACCTGCTCGTCGCACCGCAGGACCCGGCGTCGCCGGTGGTGCTGCTGGTGGCAGGACTCGTGGTGGTGCACGTGGCCTGCGTGGCCGTGTCGACGACCGCGCCGAGCCCGGCGCGGCTGGACCCCCGCCTGGTGCGGCGCTACGCCGAGCGCTGCGTCGCGCTGACGGCCGTGGCGGCGATCACGTGGGGGCTGGGCCTGCTGGCGAGGTCCGTCCTGCCGGTCGCGCCCGTCGCCGTCGTCGCCGCTGCCGTGCTGGGGGTCGCCGCTGTGGCCTGGGTGACGACCAGCAACCGCTCGCGCTAGAGGTCGGCCGCCCCAGGCCGGGCGACCGTCATACCGGCTGGTCTGCCGGTCAGGCGGATTCCTTGCGCCGCTTGTCGGTCGCGCGGACGACGACGGGCGTGGCGCCCTCCTCGACGGTCTCGCGGGTGACCGAGACCTCGACGATGTCGTCGTCGGAGGGCACGTCGAACATGACCGGCAGGAGGATCTCCTCCATGATCGCGCGCAGGCCGCGGGCGCCGATCCCCCGCGCGATGGCCTTGTCCGCGATCGCGTCGATGGCCTCCTGCGTGAACGACAGCTCCACGCCGTCGATGTCCAGCATCTTGCGGTACTGCTTGACCAGGGCGTTGCGCGGCTCGGTCAGGATCCGCACGAGGGCGGACCGATCGAGCTCGTCGACCGTGGCCACGACGGGCAGGCGGCCGATGAACTCGGGGATGAGGCCGAACTTCATCAGGTCGTCCGGCTGCAGGTCGGCGAACCGCGGCGCCCCCGCCTCGCGCTGGGCGGCGATCGACGCCCCGAAGCCGAGGCCACGCTTGCCGGCCCGGGCCGTGATGATCTGCTCCAGGCCGGCGAAGGCGCCACCGACGATGAACAGCACGTTGGTGGTGTCGATCTGGATGAACTCCTGGTGCGGGTGCTTGCGCCCGCCCTGGGGCGGCACGCTCGCCGTGGTGCCCTCGAGGATCTTGAGCAGCGCCTGCTGCACGCCCTCGCCCGACACGTCACGGGTGATCGAGGGGTTCTCCGACTTGCGGGCGATCTTGTCGATCTCGTCGATGTAGATGATGCCCGTCTCGGCCTTCTTGACGTCGTAGTCGGCGGCCTGGATGAGCTTGAGGAGGATGTTCTCGACGTCCTCGCCCACGTAGCCGGCCTCGGTCAGGGCCGTCGCGTCCGCGATGGCGAAGGGCACGTTGAGCATGCGCGCCAGGGTCTGGGCGAGGTAGGTCTTGCCGCAGCCGGTGGGGCCGATCATCAGGATGTTGGACTTGGCGATGTCCACCTGCTCGTCGCCGCGCTTGGTGGCCGACGGCCCGGTGGCGGACCCGGCCGCCCCGGCGTTGATGCGCTTGTAGTGGTTGTAGACGGCGACCGCGAGGGAACGCTTCGCATCCTCCTGGCCGATGACGTAGGACTCCAGGAAGGTGAAGATGTCGCGGGGCTTGGGCAGCTCGTCGAGACCGGAGTCAGGAGCCTCGGACAGCTCCTCCTCGATGATCTCGTTGCACAGGTCGATGCACTCGTCGCAGATGTAGACACCCGGGCCCGCGATGAGCTTCTTGACCTGCTTCTGCGACTTGCCGCAGAAGGAACACTTCAGCAGGTCTCCACCGTCGCCGATGCGTGCCATCTGCCACCTCCACCTGTGCGAGACCGCCCCGTCCGGGCCGGTCCTGGACCGCCGACGCGCGAGCGTCGTCTTCTAGGACGGTACCTGGGACGACCCGCCCCAGCACCTGTTATCCCCTGCGCGTCACGGCAGGGCCCCGGGAGTTCAGCCGACAGCAGAATGCCCCGGTCGCGCCTCGGGCTGCCCGTCCGGCGTCGCCGGTCGGGCAGCCCGAGGGCTGGTCCAGCTCAGTCCAGCGTCGCCTTGCGGCTGGTCAGGACGGCGTCGATCAGGCCGTAGTCCTTGGCCGCCGCGGCGGAGAGGATCTTGTCGCGCTCGATGTCGTCGCGCACCTGCTCGGGGGTGCGGCCGGAGTGCTGCGCCAGCGTCTCCTCGAGCCAGGTCCGCATGCGGAAGATCTCGTTGGCCTGGATCTCGATGTCGCTGGCCTGACCACCGCCACCCTCGACGGCCGGCTGGTGGATCAGGACGCGGGCGTTGGGCAGGGCGTAGCGCTTGCCCGGCGCACCGGCGGCGAGGAGCACGGCCGCGGCCGAGGCGGCCTGGCCCACGACGAAGGTCTGCACGTCGGGGCGGATGTACTGCATGGTGTCGTAGATCGCGGTCATCGCCGTGAACGAGCCACCGGGGCTGTTGATGTACATCGTGATGTCGCGGTCCGGGTCCTGGGACTCGAGCACGATCAGCTGGGCGATGATGTCGTCGGCCGACGCGTCGTCCACCTGCACGCCGAGGAAGATGATGCGGTCCTCGAAGAGCTTGGTGTAGGGATCGGTCCGCTTCATGCCGTAGGAGGTGCGCTCCTCGAACTGCGGCAGGATGTAGCGGCTGGTGGGCATGACGGCACCGGGCTGGCCGGCAGCGCCGTGCATGGGCTGGGGGTGCTGGATCATCTGGGTCTCCGAGTGGGTCTTGTCGGTATGGCGATCAGGCGTCCGTGCCGCCGCTGCCGGGCGTCTGGACGGCGCGCTCGAAGACGTGGTCGACGAAGCCGTAGTCCTTGGCCTGGGCCGCGGTGAACCAGCGGTCGCGGTCGGAGTCGGCCGTGATCTTGTCCACCGGCTGGCCGGTGTGCTCGGAGATGAGCTCGGCCATCTCCTTCTTCATCGCGAGCAGCAGCTCGGCCTGGATCTTGACGTCCGTGGCGGTGCCGCCGATGCCGCCGAGGGGCTGGTGCATCAGGATGCGGGCGTGCGGGGTGGCGTAGCGCTTGCCCTTGGCCCCCGCGGACAGCAGGAACTGGCCCATGGAGGCGGCCATACCCATCGCGACGGTGCAGACGTCGTTGGGGATCCACTGCATGGTGTCGAAGATCGCCATGCCGGCCGTCACCGAGCCGCCGGGGCTGTTGATGTAGAGCCAGATGTCCTTGTCGGGGTCCTCGGCCGAGAGCAGGAGGAGCTGGGCGCAGATCGCGTTGGCGTTGTCGTCGCGGACGTCCGAGCCGAGGAAGATGATGCGGTCCTTGAGGAGCCGCTGGTAGATGTGGTCGTCGAGACCGCCCTGGGGCGCGGCCGCTGCGACCGGGGTCGCGGGGACGTTGCTCTGGCTCACCGTGAGTCTCATCTCTCTGTCGCACTGGGGTGGCGCCCGGCCGGTGGACCGGCCTGGAGCGTCGCTTGCTGATGACACTAACGCCCGGCGCCGACACACCCTTCCCGTCGGGGCGCGTGTTCGCCGTGAGCGCACACCGCCTCGCCCAGCGCGTGAGCCACGCGACGGTGCGCTGCCGAGGCGGGACCGAGGGGATCTGGGACGGCGTGGAGCCCGCCACCTCTCGGTGACGGGCTCCTCGTGGAGTGCGGCCCGCGAGGCGGGCGTGCGGGATCAGGCGTCCGCGGCGTCCTCGTCCTTGGCAGCAGCCTTCTTGGCCGGGGCCTTCTTGGCGGGGGCCTTCTTGGCCGGCTTGCCCTCGGAGGCGTCGTCGGTCTCGTCGGCCTTGGCGGCAGCCTTCTTGGCGGAGGCCTTCTTGGCCGGCTTGGCCTCCTCCTCGGAGCCCTCGGCGGCGGCGTCGGTCGCGTCGGAGTCCTTGGCGGCAGCCTTCTTGGCCGGCGACTTCTTGGCGGGAGCCTTCTTGGCCGGCTTGGCCTCCTGCTCGGAGCCCCCGGCGGCGGCGTCAGCCGCGGCGGCGGCGTCGGTCGCGTCGGCCGCGTCGGCGTCCTTGGCAGCAGCCTTCTTGGCAGCAGCCTTCTTGGCCGGAGCCTTCTTGGCGGAGGCCTTCGTGGCCGGCGCGTCGTCGGAGCCCTCGGTGTCGTCGGAGGAGCCCGAGTCGTCGGAACCCTCGTCGCCGTCCTCGACCTCGACGTCCAGGTCGGACAGGTTGACCACGTTGCCGGAGGCGTCCTTGATCGTGATGTCCTCGAGCACCGTGGCGAGGGCCTTGCGGCGAGCGACCTCGCTTACCATGGAGGGCACCTGGCCGTTGGAGTCCATGATCTGGGCGAACTGGTTGGGGTCCATGCCGTACTGCTGGGCCTGCATCACGAGGTACTCGATGAGCTCCTGCTGGCCGACCTGGACCTCGCGCTCCTCGGCGATGGCGTCGAGGAGGAACTGGCCCTTCATGGCCTCGCGGACGTTCTTGGCCACCTCGTCGCGGTGCTCGGCGGTGTCGTGGCCCTCCTCGGAGCACTCGGCGAAGTGGGACTCCACCTCGGCCTCGACCAGCGACTCGGGCAGCGGGATCTCGATCGTCTCGAGCAGCTGGGCCAGGACCTTGTCGCGGGCCTGGGCGCCCTGCTCGAACTTCTTGGCGCGCTCGGTCTGCGCGGTCACGTCGGCGCGCAGCTCGTCCATCGTGTCGAACTCCGACGCCAGCTGGGCGAACTCGTCGTCCAGCTCGGGGAGCTCGCGCTCCTTGACGGACAGGACCGTGATGGAGATCTCGGCGTCCTGGCCGGCGCGGTCGCCACCCGCGAGGGGGGCGGTGAACGTCTTGGTCTCGTCGGCCTTGACGCCGACCAGCTGGTCGTCCATGCCCTCGAGCATGTTGCCGGAGCCGATCTCGTAGGAGACGCCCGAGACCGAGTCGATCTCCTCGCCGTCGATGCTCGCCGACAGGTCGATCGACACGAAGTCGCCGGTCCTGGCGGCGCGGTCGACGCCCACGAGGCTGCCGAAGCGCTCCTGCAGCTGCGCCAGGTTGGCGTTGACGTCCTCGTCGGTCACCTCGACGTCGTCGACGTCCACGGTGATGCCCGTGAAGTCCGGCATCTCGATCGCGGGGCGGACGTCCATCTCAGCGGCGAAGGCCAGCTGCTGGCCGTCCTCGAGGGGGATCTCGGTGACGTCGACCTCGGGCTGCGAGAGCGGCTTGAGGCCGGTCTCGTCGATGGCCTGGCCGTAGAACTGCGGGAGCGCCTCGTTGACGGCCTCCTGCAGGACGGCGCCCTTGCCGATGCGCTGGTCGATGATGCGGGCGGGGACCTTGCCGCGACGGAAACCGGGAACCTGCACCTGCTGGCCGATGGTCTTGTACGCCGCGTCGATGCTCGGCTTGAGCTCCTTGAAGGGGACCTCGACGGTCAGCTTGACCCGGGTCGGGCTGAGGTTCTCGACGGCACTCTTCACTGCGGTTGCTCCAAGGTCTGTGCTAGAGGTCTGGGGGCCCTCGTCGGCGCCAGACCGCCACGCCTCGGTGGAGTCTGGGGAGGCGGCCGGCGACATCGACAAGGGGCCTCGGCCGAACCGAGGCTCTCGACATGCTATCGGCTCGCCCCGCCTATCCCTAACGGTCGTCCCGGCCGGGCCCGACACGGTGGTGCTCGGGCCCGGGCGAGGTCGGGCAGGTTCGGTCAGGTCAGGTCGACCGTGAAGTCGCAGCCGGTCTTGTCGCGGATCTCGTCCTCGGTGACCCCGTCGAACAGCTCGCGCAGGACCAGGCCCTCCGCGGTGACGTCGAAGACGCACAGGTCGGTGATGATCCGCTGGACGACGGCCTTGCCGGTGTAGGGCAGCGTGCACTCCTTCAGGATCTTGTGCGCGCCTCCCTTGGCGGTGTGCTCCATCAGGACGATGACCTTCTTGGCGCCGTGGACCAGGTCCATCGCGCCGCCCATGCCCTTGACCATCTTTCCGGGGATCATCCAGTTGCTGATGTCGCCGTGCTCGGACACCTGCATCGCACCGAGGATCGCGGCGTCGACCTTGCCGGAGCGGATCATCCCGAAGGACGTCGAGGAGTCGAAGTAGCTCGCGCCCTTGCGGACGGTCACCGTCTCCTTGCCCGCGTTGATGAGGTCGGGGTCCTCCGTGCCCTCCACCGGGTAGGCCCCGGTGCCGAGGATGCCGTTCTCGGACTGCAGGACCAGCTCGACGTCGTCCGCCACGTAGTTGGGGACCATCGTCGGCAGGCCGATCCCGAGGTTGACGTAGTCGCCGTCGTGCAGCTCCTGGGCGGCACGCTCGGCCATCTGCTCACGCGTCAGCGCCATGGCTCACGCCTCCTTCTGCTGCTGGTCGGCGGTGGCTGCGGGACGGACCGTGCGGCGCTCGATGCGCTTCTCCGCGGCCTCCTCGGGCGTCAGCGCGACGACGCGCTGGACGTAGATGCCCGGCAGGTGCACCTCGCCCGGGTCGAGCTCGCCGGGCTCGACGAGCTCCTCGACCTCGGCGATCGTCACGCGACCGGCCATGGCGCACACGGGGTTGAAGTTGCGGGCGGCCTCGCGGAACACGAGGTTGCCGTGCCGGTCGCCGCGCCACGCCCGCACCAGGCCGAAGTCGCAGGAGATGGCCTCCTCCAGGACGAAGGTCTTGGGCTCGCCGTCGACGTCGAAGACCTTGGTCTCCTTGGGCGGCGAGGTCTTGACGACCTTGCCGTCGGCGTCGTGCAGGAGGGGCAGGCCGCCCTCGGCGACCTGGGTGCCGGACCCGGTGAGGGTGTAGAAGCCGGCGATGCCGGAGCCCCCGCAGCGGAGCTTCTCGGCGAGCGACCCCTGGGGGGTGAGCTCGACCTCCAGCTCGCCGGTGAGGTACTGCCGCTCGAACTCCTTGTTCTCTCCGACGTAGGACGCCTGGATGCGGCGGATCTTCTTGTCCGCCAGCAGGATCCCCATCCCCCAGTCGTCGACGCCGCAGTTGTTGGAGACCAGCTCGAGGTCCGTGGCCCCCTGCTCGTGCAGGGCCCGGATGAGCACGCTCGGGATGCCGCACAGACCGAACCCGCCGACCGCCAGCGAGGCTCCGTCGCCGATGTCGGCCACGGCCTCCTCGGCGGAGGACACCACCTTGTCCATGTCTTTCCTTCCTCACTACGTCGTGACGGATGTCGTGCTGGATGTCGTGATGGATCTGCGGGAACCCTATCGGCGGCCCGGAACCCGTCTCGGTCAGGGGCCTGTCAGGGGCGGGAGAGCAGCATGGCGACGCCCTGACCGACGCCGACGCACATGGTGGCGAGGGCGTGGTCGTGCCCGTCGTCGGCCAGCGTGATCGCCGCCGTCAGCGCCAGGCGGGCCCCGCTCATGCCGAGCGGGTGGCCGAGCGCGATGGCCCCACCGTGCGGGTTGACGTGCGCCGCGTCGTCGGGCAGCCCGAGGTCGCGCAGGACCGCCAGGCTCTGGCTGGCGAAGGCCTCGTTGAGCTCGATCACGCCGACGTCGTCCAGCTCGACACCCCTGCGGGACAACACCTTGCGGACGGCCGGGACGGGCCCGTAGCCCATCACCCGGGGGGCCAGGCCGGCAGCGGCGGCGCCGTCGATGCGGGCCAGCGGCTCCAGGGAGAACCTCTCGACCGCGCTCTCGCTGGCGACCAGCAGCGCCGCGGCGCCGTCGTTGACCCCGCTGGCGTTGCCCGCCGTGACGGACCCACCTGGGAACAACGGCCGGAGCCGACCGAGCGTCTCGAGGCTGCCCAGGCGGGGGTGCTCGTCGGTGTCGACGACCGTGGGGTCGCCCTTGCGCTGCGGGATCGTGACGGGCGCGATCTCGGTCGCGAGCCGGCCGCTCGCGATGGCGGCGGCCGCGCGCTCCTGCGAGCGCTGGGCGAAGGCGTCCTGGTCCTCGCGGCTGACGCCCCAGTCGTCGGCGACGTTCTGGGCGGTCTCGGGCATGCTGTCCACGCCGTAGCGGTCGCGCATGGCCGGGTTGACGAAGCGCCACCCGATCGTCGTGTCGTGGACCTCGGTGCTGCGGCTGTAGGCGCTCTCGGCCTTGGGCATCACGAACGGCGCCCGGCTCATCGACTCGACCCCGCCGGCCACGTAGAGGTCGCCGTCACCGGCGAGGATGCCCCGGGCCGCCGCCGCGACCGCGTCCAGGCCGCTCGCGCACAGGCGGTTGACGGTGACCCCGGGCACCTGCTCCGGCAAACCGGCCAGCAGGGCCGCCATACGGGCCACGTTGCGGTTGTCCTCGCCCGCCTGGTTGGCGCAGCCCAGGACCACGTCGTCGACCTGGTCCCACGCCACCGAGGGGTGGCGCTGCACCAGGGTGCGGATCACGTGGGCCGCGAGGTCGTCGGGCCGGACCGGGGCGAGCGCTCCGGCATACCTGCCGATCGGGGTGCGCACGCCGTCGACGATGTATGCCGTCCTCGCTGCCGTCATGCCCCTAGCCTGCCACGGCCGAGCGGGCACCGCAGACGGGGGCTGCCAGGATGCGCGAGGGCCCGCCGGAGCCGTCCGGCGGGCCCCCGCGGTGGTCGGGCTGACAGGATTTGAACCTGCGACATCGTGCTCCCAAAGCACGCGCGCTACCAAGCTGCGCCACAGCCCGTGAAGCCTCGATCCTACCGGTCCCGACCGCGGGCTCGGGACGCGTGACCGGCGGGGCGGGGTGTCGGATTTCCCGCGGGCCCGGTCGGCGAACTACCCTGTGCAGTGCTCGTCCTGACGGATCCCGTCGGGCGACCTGCGGGTGTAGCTCAATGGTAGAGCCCTAGTCTTCCAAACTAGCTACGCGAGTTCGATTCTCGTCACCCGCTCCAGCCCGCCCCGCCAGGCGGCACGAAGGCCCGGTCACCTCTCCTCGGAGGGCGGCGGGGCCTTCGTCATACGGTCAGCTCGACGGCCGGTGGCCGCCGGTGGGAGGCGTCAGAGCCGGCGGCGGTCCAGCATCGTCCAGAACGCCCCGACAGCAGCGACCAGGCCGACGAGGGACGCGAGCGCGAACGGCGCCATCCCCATGACGATCGCGACGACCGAGGCGAGGGCGAGGAGCACCCCCAGCGCGACCAGGGCCGGGACGACCAGCCAGGTGAGGACGGGGGCCTGCGGGGTGCGGGTGGAGTGACCGGCGTGGACGGCCATGGGGACTTCCTCAAGGACGGGGAGCGAGCGGGCTGTTCGCTCTCCACTAGAACAGACTGCGAGACGCTACGTGTCCGAAACACCCGAACGAGATGCGCCGTTCGCCTGACCTTCACCCGGACGGTCCGGTGCAGGAGGGACAGTTCGGACAGGGTCTGGACACGCACCGTGACGACGCGGGTGGGGTCCCAGCCGCCACACCCGTCACATCCGTCACACCTGACGTGAGGGTTTGCCATGCGGTCAGCGCGCGCTCTCGGGCAGCTCGGGCAGCTCCCCCGACGCCTCGTAGTGGTCCAGCATCGCGATGCGGCGGGCGTGGCGCTCGACCCCCGAGAACGGCGTGGCGACGAAGGTGTCCGCGATCGCCAACGACTCCTCCGGCGTGGTGAAGCGACCGCCGATGGAGCAGACGCGCGCGTCGTTGTGCTCGCGCGCCAGTTCGGCCAGCTCGGGGTTGTAGCAGAGCGCGGCACGCACGCCCTCGACCTTGTTGGCGGCCATCTGCTCGCCGTTGCCGGAGCCGCCGAGCACGAAGCCGAGCGACGCGGGGTCGGCCGCGACGGCCTCGGCGGCGCGCAGGCAGAAGACGGGGTAGTCGTCCTCGGCGTCGTAGACGAAGGGGCCGTGGTCGGTGACCTCGTGGCCCGCGTCGCGCAGGTGGGTGATCAGGGCGGTCTTGGCCTCGAGGGCGGCGTGGTCGGCGCCGATGTGGATGCGCATGGCGGGTCTCCTGCGGGGGTGCGGGGTGCGGGGTGGTGTGCGGGGCCGGGGTGCGGGGTGGTGTGCGGGGCCGGGCTGAGGTGCGGTGGGGTAGAGCCTGCTGATGGACCTACCGGGGGTAGGTCCATCAGCCTGGCGAACGGAGGCCGGTCGATGCCTCTACCGGCGGTAGGTGTGTCGGCCGGGGGCGAAGGCGGGCGGATGTGCCTACCTCAGGTCGTCACATCCGCCTGGCGTGCGAAGTCGGGCGGATGTGCCTACCTGAGGTAGGTCAGTCGAAGATGGGGCCGACGTCGCGCGTGCGCTTCAGCTCGAAGAAGCCGGGCGTCCCCGCGACGAGCACGCACCCGTCGAAGAGCCGCACCGCGTCCTCGCCCTTGGGCGCCGGCGACACGACCGGGCCGAAGAACGCCACGCCGTCGACGTTGATGATGGGGGTGCCCACCTCGTCGCCGACCAGCGAGATCCCGCGCTCGTGCGAGGCGCGCAGGGCGCGATCGGTCTCGTCGCCGGCGGTCGGCGCGGCATACGACGCGAGCTCGGCCGGCAGACCGACCTCGGCGAGGGCGTCCTCGACCACGACGTCGAAGTCCTTCTCGCCCTCGAGGTGGATGCGCGTGCCCATCGCGTCGTACAGACGCTTGACGACGTCGTCGCCGTGCTCCCGGGCCGCCGCGATGATCACGCGGACCGGGCCCCACGCGCGGTCCATCAGCGCGCGGTAGTCCTCGGGCAGGTCGCGGCCCTCGTTGAGGACCGCCAGGCTCATCACCGACCAGGTCACGGTGATGTCCTTGGCTCGCTCGACCTCCATGAGCCACCGGGAGGTCATCCAGGCCCAGGGGCACGCGGGGTCGAAGAACATCTCGACGGACGGGGAGCCGCTCTGGGGAGCCTGCGGCTGGGTGGTCTGCGGCTGGGTGGTCTGCTTCGTCTCGCTCACCCCGCCATCCTGCCAGCACCCGCCCCGCCCCCGCGCGGCACCGTATGACGACCTCGCCGCGATCCGCAGGGACGGCGTGCGGGATACCTGCAAGGATGGAGCGGCCATCCGCTCCCCCGTGCTCCGGGGCGCTCCAGCACCACCGAAAGGCCCCACCGTGCCAGGCACCAACCTCACGCGCGACGAGGCGCGTGACCGGTCCCAGCTCGTGAGCGACGTGACCTATGACGTCCAGCTCGACCTGACGACCGGTCCCACGACCTTCAGCACCACCACCACGGCACGGTTCGGCGCCGCGGAGGAGGGGGCGAGCACGTTCATCGACTTCATCGGCACCTCGGTCGAGGAGATCGTCCTCAACGGCGAGTCCCTGGCCCCCGCGACCCATGTCGCCGACGCGCGGATCACGCTGCCCCGCCTGCAGGCTCGCAACGAGCTGACCGTCCGAGCGACCGGGACCTACATGAACACCGGCGAGGGTCTGCACCGGTTCGTCGACCCGGCCGACGGCGAGGTCTACCTCTACACGCAGTTCGAGGTCCCCGACTCGCGACGGATGTTCGTCGTCTTCGAGCAGCCCGACATCAAGGCCGAGTTCACGTTCACCGTGACGGCGCCCGCGCACTGGCAGGTCATCAGCTGCTCCCCCACCCCCGAGCCCACGCCGGCCCCGCGTGCGGACGGCGCCGCCGGCTCCACGCCGGCCGCGACCTGGGCCTTCGAGGCGACCCCGCGCATCTCGTCATACATCACCGCCTTGATCGCCGGGCCGTATGACGTCGTCCGCGACACCGTCTCGACCCGCGCCGGCGAGATCCCGCTGGGGATCTTCAGCCGGCGATCCCTCACGCCGCACGTCGACCACGCCAACCTGTTCGACTGCACCAAGCGGGGATTCGCGTTCTTCGAGGAGGAGTTCGACCAGCCGTTCCCGTTCCCCAAGTACGACCAGATCTTCACGCCGGAGTACAACATGGGCGCGATGGAGAACGTCGGGGCGGTGACCTTCCACGAGATGTACGTCTTCCGCGCCAAGGTCTCCGACGGCCTCGTCGAGCGCCGCGCCCTGACGATCCTGCACGAGCTGGCGCACATGTGGTTCGGCAACCTCGTCACCATGACCTGGTGGGACGACCTGTGGCTCAACGAGTCCTTCGCCGAGTGGGCGTCGACGACGGCACAGGCCGAGGCGACCCAGTGGGAGTCCGCGTGGACGACCTTCGGGACGGCGGAGAAGGCCTGGGCCTACCGCCAGGACCAGCTCTCCTCGACCCACCCGATCGCCGCCGACATCCGCGACCTGCACGACGTCGAGACCAACTTCGACGGGATCACCTATGCCAAGGGCGCGTCCGTGCTCAAGCAGCTCGTGGCCTACGTCGGTCGCGACGCCTTCCGCGACGGGATCCGGGCGTACTTCGCCAAGCATGCGTGGGGCAACACCACGATCGGCGACCTGATGGCCGAGCTCGAGGCCACGTCCGGGCGCGACCTCGGTCGCTGGCAGGAGCTGTGGCTCGAGCAGGCCGGCGTCAACACGCTGACGCCGGACCTCACGCTCGGCTCGGACGGCGACGGGGTGATCGAGGCCGCGGCGATCGTGCAGACCGCCCCCGAGGACTTCCCCGTGCTGCGGCCGCACCGCCTGGCTGTGGGGTGCTACGAGCTGCAGGGAGACTCGCTGGTCCGCGTCGCGCGCCACGAGGTCGACGTCGACGGAGAGCGCACCGAGCTGCCCTTCCTCGTCGGCCGGCCGATGCCCGACCTGCTGCTGGTCAACGACGACGACCTGGCCTACGCCAAGCTGCGGCTCGACGAGCGGTCCCTGGCCACCGTGATCGAGCACCCGCGGGCGTTCACCGAGTCGCTGCCCCGCTCCCTCGCCCTCGCGACGGCCTGGGACATGACGCGCGACGCGCAGATGCGGGCGCGGGACTACATCACCCTGGCGCTGCGGGCCGTCGACGGCGAGACGGACGCCACGCTGCTGCGCGTGCTCCTCGCCCAGGTCTCCACCGCGCTGGCGGCATACGTCGCTCCCGGCCATCGCGACAGCGCCCGGGAGACGGTGGGGGCCGAGCTGCGGCGCCTGGTCGAGACGGCCGCGCCCGGCAGCGACGCCCAGCTGCAGCTGGTGTCGGCGCTCGCCGCGATCACGCGCCGCCCCACGGACCTCGACCTGATCGAGGGCCTGTATGCCGGGCGCCTCTCCCTGGACGGTCTCGCCGTCGACACGGACATGCGCTGGACCCTGCTGACCGCGCTCGCGGCGGCGGGACGCGTGGGTCGGGCCGAGGTCGAGGCCGAGCTCGAGCGGGACCGGACCGCGTCCGGGCAGGAGCACGCCGCGGTGGCCGTGGCCGCGCTCCCCACCGCTGAGGCCAAGGCGCAGGCCTGGCGCCGTGGCGTCGAGGACGCGTCGGAGTCCAACACGATCGTGGGCGCGACCGGGCAGGGCTTCGGCCGGGTCCACGACGTGACGCTGCTGCAGCCCTATGTCGAGCGGTACTTCACGATGCTGCGCGGCATGTGGGAGCGGCACTCGTTCGCGCTGGCCGAGGTGGTGGCGGGCGCGTTCTATCCCATGCCGCTGGCGGACCGGTCGCTGCTGGACGCCACGGAGGCCTGGCTCACCGCCAACGCCGACGCCCCCTCCGGGCTCGTGCGGGCCGTGGCGGAGCACCGCGACACGGTGGCGCGGGCGCTGCGGGTGCAGGCGCGCGACACCACCGCCTGACCTACCGGCGGTAGAGGCATCGACCGGCCCTCGTTCCCCAGGCTGATGCCTCTACCCCCGGCGGGTCTTGCGCCGGGGGCAGAGGGGGCCGGGTGGCCAACGTCGTGGTCTGATCCAGCTCGCCGAGACGGCTGGGTTCTCACCGGATCCTGTATGCCGAGCCCCACGCCATCCGCGCGCCCGGCGTGCACAACTGCTGCACATTGCGGGTCCTGGATGGCGAATTCCGTTGTGCCGCAACGACGGGTCATCCGGCGTCGCCCCCATGTGCAGCAGTTGGGCACCGATCCCGCTGCCGTGCGGAGGGCTGCTCGGCATACGGGCTCAGGGAACAGCGGCAGGTGAGCCGCAGGATCCGCCTGCCTTGGTCACGCCGACCGACCTTGGTCACATCGGCCTGGTGTGCGAAGCCGGGCGAATGTG
>NZ_DLOE01000021.1:14195-83412 GCF_002479615.1 Arsenicicoccus sp. UBA7492
TACCTGAGGTAGGTCAGAGGACGCGGGAGAGGAAGCGTTGCAGGCGCTCGCTGGCCGGACGCTCGAAGATCACGTCCGGAGCCGCGTGCTCGGCCACGACGCCCTCGTCCATGAACGCCACCTGGTCGGCCGCCTCGCGCGCGAACCCCATCTCGTGGGTCACCACCAGCATCGTCAGGCCGGAATCGCCGAGGTCGCGCATGATCGCCAGCACGCCCTTGACCAGCTCGGGGTCGAGCGCGGACGTCGCCTCGTCGAACAGCATGATCCGCGGGTCCATCGCCAGCGCCCGGGCGATCGCCACGCGCTGCTGCTGCCCGCCGGAGAGGGACGACGGACGGACGTCCGCCTTGTGCGCGAGCCCCACCGACTCCAGGTGCGTCAGCGCCCGGGACCGTGCCTCGTCGCGGGACAGGCCGAGCAGCTTGCGGGGCCCGAGCGCGACGTTGTCGGCGACGGTCTTGTGCGGGAACAGGTTGAAGTGCTGGAACACCATGCCGACGTGCCGGCGCAGCTGGTCCGGGTCGTCGCGCAGGATGCTGCGCCCGTCGAGGAGGACGTCGCCCTGGTCGGGCTCGAGCAGTCGGTTGACCACGCGCAGCAGCGTCGACTTGCCGGACCCGGAGGGCCCGATGACGCAGGTCGTGCTGCCGGCAGGGACCTCGAGGTCGACGCCGCGCAGCACGCGGTTGCGGCCGAAGGCCAGGTGCACGTCGCGCAGCTCGACGGACAGCGGTGCGGCGGTCATCAGTGTGCCTCCTGGGTCAGGGCGAGTGCGCCGTCGTCGGGGGCGTCCGGCGTGGCGGAGCCGCCAGCGCGTGGACCGCCAGAGCCGTCGGAGCCGTCGGAGCCCTCTGGGTGTTCCCCGTCCGAGCGACGACCGTGGCGCAGCCGGTGGTCGATGGCGTTGACGGCGTGCGTCAGCGGCACCGTGATCACGAGGTAGAACAGCCCGGCGAGCAGCAGCGCGGACTGGTTGCCGGTGTTGGCGGCATAGTCCTGCCCGATCCGGAACAGCTCGCGCTGGCTGGCCAGGAGCCCGAGGAAGTAGACCAGGGAGGACTCCTTGATCAACGAGATGAACTGGTTGACCAGGGCAGGGAGCACGCGGCGGACACCGAGGGGTATGACGACCAGCCGCATCGCGGCGTTGTGGCTGAAGCCGAGGGCCCGCGAGGCCTCCATCTGCCCGGCCTCGACGCTCTGGATGCCGGAGCGGAAGATCTCGCCGATGTAGGCGGACGCGATCAGCGACAGGGCGAGGATCCCGAGCGGGTAGGGGTTGTTGCCCCAGATCTGCAGGCCGACGGGGGCCAGGCCGACGCCGATGAGCAGGATGGTGACGGCGGCAGGCAGCCCGCGGAAGATGTCGGTCCACACGCGTGCCGGCCACCGCAGCCAGCGGTGCCGGGACAGGCCGGCGACCGCGAGCGCCATACCGAGGATGGTCCCGATGATGGCGGACACGACCGCGAGGAGCAGCGTGTTGGGCAGGCCGACCGTGATCAGGTCAGGCAGCGCCTCGCGCATCGCGTCGAGGTCGAAGAAGGTCTCCCTGAGGGTCTCGAGGACGTCCACCCCGGGTCACCGCGTGATCTTGACGGCGCCGCTGCCCGGCGTGAAGTCCGCAGGGGTCTTGCGGCCCGGGTAGTACTGGTCGACGAGCTTCTGCCAGGTCCCGTCCTTGACGACCTCGTCCAGGCCCTTGTCGAGCGCGTCCTTGAGCTTGGTCTTGTCCTGGGCGACGGCGTAGGCCATCGGGGTGGGGCTCAGCTCCTTGGCGGCGAGCAGCACCTTGCCGCCGGACTCGCCGGCGAGCTTCTCGCCGATCTCAGCAGGGCTGACCCAGGCGTCGACGGTGCCGGCCTTGAGCTGGTTCATCGCGCCGTTGTAGTCGGGGACGCGCACGGGGTCGAGCTTCTTGCCGGTGGCGTAGTCGTCCTGGACCGTGCCCTGGACCACGACCACGCGCTTGCCCGTGAGCTGGTCGAAGCTCTTGAGCGTGGACCCGGCGGGGACGTTGAGGCCGATGTAGCCGAAGTCGTAGCCGTTGGTGAAGGCGACGGTCTGCTTGCGCTTCTCGGTGATGGTGACCGAGGACGAGCCGACGTCATACTTGCCGGACTTGACCTGCGAGAGCAGGCCGGAGAAGTCGGTGCCCGCGAACTCGACCGTGAGGCCCTGCTTGGCGGCGACGGCCTTGAGCAGGTCGTTGTCGAAGCCCGTGAACTGGCCGTCCTTGAGGAAGACGTTGGGCGGGGCGTCGGTCAGCGTGCCGACGTGCAGGACGCCGGGGCGCTGCAGGTCCAGGGGGTTGTCGGCGGCCTGGTCCGAGCCGGAGCCGGAACCGCACGCGGACACCGCCAGCATCATCGCCGCGCCGGTGGCGGCGAGGGCGGTGCGACGGGTGATCCAGGGCGTGCGAGACATGGTTGTCCTCCGGGGCGGGGCGCGATCGGCGCCGGCATGGGTGGGAGGCCCGCCCGACGGTGGGCAGACCAAAGGGAACCTTATGCAGAGGCAAACGTCAGGTAATCCGAGCGTCCACGTCTCGGACGCCGTCCAGGCAGGCAGGTGAGGCGCCAGGTCCGCCGGCCTCCGTCACACCCGCCTGGGGAACGACGGCCGGTCGATGCCTCTACCGGGGGTAGGTCCGTCGACGGCGTGCTAACCCAGGCGGGTGTGACTACCTGAGGTAGGTCAGAGGGTGCGGGCGAGGCGGCGGGCCCAGCGCGATCGCATCAGGTCCTCGAGCAGCACGGGCCGGCCGTCGGCGCCGGCCAGGGGCATGCGCCAGTTGGCGTACTCCTCGTCGGTGCCGGGCTGGTTGATGATGCGCTTGTCCTGGGCCAGGTCGGACACCGAGATGCCGCGCAGCAGCGCCGGCGTCCACGACAGGAGCTTGTGCAGCGCCTCGATCGTGTCCTCGTCGCTCGCGTCCTCGCGCAGCAGGCCGCGCGAGCGCAGCAGCGCCTTGATCCCCTCCTGCTCGTGGACCTCGCTCGCGCGCTCCTCCTCGATCGAGCGGGTCAGCAGGCCCAGCTCGTGGCGCAGGTCGATGTGCACCTGCTGGAGGTAGCCCGCGGTCGGGGGCAGGTCGTGGGTGGTGACGGTGGCGAGGCACAGGCGGCGGTACTGCTCGGGCTGGATCGGCTCCCCGCCGTGCTCGTAGTCGCGCTCGAACCACAGGATCGAGGTGCCCATGACGCCGCGGTCCGCGAGGTAGTCGCGCACCCACGACTCGACGGTGCCGAGGTCCTCGCCGATGACGACGGCGCCCGCGCGGTGGGCCTCCAGCGCCAGGATGCCGATGAACGCCTCGTGGTCGTAGCGCACGTAGGTGCCCTCGAAGGGCTTGCAGCCCTGCGGGATCCACCAGAGCCGGAAGAGCCCGATGATGTGGTCGACGCGCAGGCCGCCGGCCGAGCGCAGCACGGTCCGGAGCATGTCGCGGTAGGGCGCGTAGCCCAGCTCGGCGAGCTGGTCGGGCCGCCACGGCGGCTGGCTCCAGTCCTGGCCCAGCTGGTTGTACTGGTCGGCCGGCGCCCCCACGGTGACGCCGCGGGCCAGCGCGTCGCGCAGCCCCCACGCGTCGGCCCCGCTCGGGTGGACGCCGACGGCCAGGTCGTGGATCAGGCCGAGGCGCATGCCCGACTCGTGGGCGACCCGCTGGGCCTGCTCCAGCTGGTCCTCGACGACCCACTGCAGCCAGCAGTAGTAGTCGACGTCCGCGGCCAGCTCCTCGCGACGCTCGGCGACGGCCGGGCCGGCGGAGTCCTGCAGCTCCTCGGGCCACTCGGCCTCGTCCTCGCCGTATGCCGCGGTGAACGCGCACCACGTCGCGAAGTCCACCAGGCCCTGCCCCTCCCGCTGGCAGAAGGCGCGGTAGTCCCGCTCCCGGCGGGGCGAGCGCGGCTGCTTGTGGACGAGCCGCAGGGCGGCGTCCTTGAGGCGCCAGGAGGCGTCGCGGTCGATGACGTCCTCGGCGTTGAGGCGCAGCGCGTCGTCGGCCTGCCACTGCAGCAGAGCCCGGTCCTGCGCCGTGAGGTAGCCCATCTCGGGGATGTCCTCGACCCGGATGTAGAGCGGGCTGATGAACCGCCGGGTGGTGGGCAGGTAGGGCGAGGGCTCGACCGGCGGGACCGGCTCGGCGGCGTGCAGCGGGTTGACGAGGACGAAGTCGGAGCCGAGCTCCTGACCGGCCCACGCGGCGAGCTCGGCGAGGTCGGCCGCGTCACCCATCCCCCAGGACCGGCTGGAGCGCATGGCGTACAGCTGGGTCATGACGCCGGAGGCAGGGTGGTCGCGCAGCGACTCCGGCACCTCGAGGCGGTCCGGCGTGACGACCAGCGTGCAGGTGGCCGTGGTCCCGGCATACGAGGCACTGATCTCGTGCCAGCCGAGGGGCAGGCCCGCGGGGACGTCGAAGGTCGCCTCCCCCAGCTGACGGCCGTCCACGACGCGGGGGTCCACCCACCTGTCGACCTGGTCGAGCGGGCGGCGCGATCCGTCCTCGAGCTGCACGGAGACCGTGACGGACTCGCCGTGCGGCAGGTGCACGGGGATCGTCGTGCTCTCGGACTCCGTCACGACCAGCACCGGCGGCAGCGGGCGACGCCACTCGCGGTCGCGGACCTGGGCCAGGGAGTCACGCACCTCGTCCTCCGTCGCCGCGGGCTGACCCAGAGCGGCGAGCACGGCCACGATGGTGCTCGCGGGCACGGTCACGTGGGCTCCCTGCCAGTCCCAGTACTCCGTGGCCACCCCGTTGGCGCGGGCGAGATCGATCAGTTCGGTCGACGGTGCGTCAGTCACGGGGTGAAGTGTGTCACGGCCGTGACAGCGTTCGCCAAGGTCGACCCGCCATGATGGAGGCATGAGTGCCAGCACATCCTCGTCCGTCCTGCAACCGCTCGCCGTGACCTGGGAGTCGGCGTGGACCTGGGCCCAGGGGGCACCCCTCACGATCGTCGCGATCATCCTGGGGGCCATCGCGACCCGCTGGCTGATCCACCGCGCCATCAACGGATTCGTCAACGGACTCCTGCTGCGGTCCGAGCGCGTGGAGGCCGCTGCGGTCAACGTCACCCGGGTCGACACCGCCGAGCTCCCGATCATCCGCCGGCAGGCGCGCAAGGCCGCCAAGATCTTCAGCGACCCCAGCATCGTCAGCAGCGCGCGCCAGGAGCAGCGGGTGCGGACGCTCGGCGCCGTCCTGCGCTCGGTCACGACGGTCACCGTCGCCTTCGTCGCGGCGCTGATGGTCGGCGACGAGCTGGGCTTCAACATGGCCCCGCTGCTCGCCTCGGCCTCGGTCGGCGGCGTCGCGCTCGGCTTCGGCGCGCAGAGCCTGGTCAAGGACTACCTGTCGGGGATGTTCATGATCATCGAGGACCAGTATGGCGTCGGCGACGTGGTCGACACCGGCGAGGTCATCGGCACGGTGGAGGACATCTCCTTGCGACTCACGACGATCCGCGACTTCAACGGGGTGATCTGGTACATCCGCAACGGCGAGATCCTGCGCATCGCCAACCGCTCCCAGGGCTGGTCCACCGCCCTCGTCGATATCCCCGTCCCCGTCACCGAGTCCATGGAGAAGGTCATGCCGATCATCTCCCGCGCCATCCGCGGCATGGACAAGGAGGAGGACTGGTTCGGCAAGATCATCGAGCAGCCCGAGGTGGGTGGCGTCGAGTCGATCGTGGGCGGCGTCGCGACGGTCCGCATCATCGTCAAGTGCGCGCCCAACGAGAACGTCCCGGTCGGCCGCGAGGTGCGCTCGCGGGTCATGGCGCAGCTCGGCGCCAACGGGATCTCGCTGCCGACCATGCCGACCTTCGGTCCCGGCGTGCTGCCCGGGGGCGGCGGGAGCACCGCCAAGTGACCGCGTGCGAGAGACTGGCGCGGTGACGTTCTACGACGAGGTCGGTGGCGCAGCCACGTTCGAGCAGCTGGTGCGCGAGTTCTATCGCGGCGTGGCCGGCGACCCCGAGCTGCGGTCGCTTTATCCCGAGGAGGATCTCGGCCCGGCGGAGGTCCGGCTGCGGATGTTCCTCGAGCAGTACTGGGGCGGGCCCACGACCTACTCCGAGCAGCGCGGCCACCCACGCCTGCGGATGCGGCACGTGCCCTTCGCCGTCACTCCGGACATGCGCGACCGCTGGCTGCACCACATGCTCGCCGCGGTCGACACCCTCGACCTGGACGAGACGCACGACCTGCTCCTGCGCGACTACCTCGTGCGGGCGGCGCACTCGCTGGTCAACCGCCTCGACTGACGCGGTCGGTGAGCACCTGCGGCAGGCATGCTGGTGCAAGTTCTTGCAGATGTTGCAGTCGATTTCACACGGGCGCGACGATGCCTCAGCATGGATGGGTGACCCCCGACACCGCCGTCTCTGCCGCCATCCCAGCCACCGACGCCGCCGCCTGGTGGCGGCACGCCGTCATCTACCAGGTCTATCCCCGCTCCTTCGCCGACGGCGACGGCGACGGCATGGGTGACCTGGCCGGCGTGACCGGCAAGCTGCCCTACCTGCACGACCTGGGCGTCGACGCGGTCTGGCTCTCCCCCTTCTACACCTCCCCGCAGGCCGACGCGGGCTACGACGTCAGCGACTACCGCGACGTCGACCCGCGGTTCGGCTCGCTGGCCGACGCCGAGCAGCTGGTCGCGCGCGCCCACGAGCTCGGCATCCGCGTCGTCGTCGACCTCGTGCCCAACCACACCAGCGACGAGCACGCGTGGTTCCAGGCCGCCCTCGCCGCGGGCCCCGGCTCCCCCGAGCGGGCCCGCTACATCTTCCGCGACGGCCGTGGCGAGCACGGCGAGCTGCCGCCCACCAACTGGCGATCGGTCTTCGGCGGCTCCGCGTGGACCCGGGTCACCGAGTCCGGCGGCGAGCCGGGCCAGTGGTACCTCAACCTGTTCGACTCCAAGCAGCCCGACCTCGACTGGGAGCACCCCGAGGTGCGCGAGGAGTTCCACGCCATCCTGCGCTTCTGGCTCGACCGCGGCGTCGACGGCTTCCGCGTGGACGTCGCGCACGGCCTGGCCAAGGACCCGAGCTTTCGCGACTGGGACGCCCACACCGAGATGATCTCGGGCGACGGCGAGGCCCGCCCCACCAACGCCAGTCCCTACTGGGACCAGGACGGCGTCCACGACATCTACCGCGGGTGGCGCCGCGTCCTCGACTCCTACAACCCCGAGGGCGACCCCCAGCGCGACCGGATCCTGTGCGCCGAGGCCTGGGTGTCCCCGATCGAGCGGCTCGTGGCCTACACCCGGCCAGACGAGATGCACCAGGCGTTCAACTTCGACTTCCTGGACTCCCCCTGGCGCGCAACCGATCTCGTCGAGCGCATCACGCGCTCCCTCGAGGCGGCGCGGAGCGTCGGCGCCCCCACGACCTGGGTCCTGTCCAACCACGACGTCGTGCGGCACGCGACGCGGCTCGGCTATCCCGTCGGCTCGCCCCGCATGAACGGTATCGACGCGACCTGCCCCCAGCCGGACGCCGACCTCGGCCTGCGGCGGGCCCGGGCTGCCACGGCGCTCATGCTGGCGCTGCCCGGTTCGGCATACCTCTATCAGGGCGAGGAGCTCGGGCTCCCCGACCACACGACCCTGCCGGACGAGCTGCGCGAGGACCCCGCGCACCACCGCACCAAGGGCACCCCCGAGGCCGAGATCGGTCGCGACGGCTGCCGCATCCCCCTCCCCTGGGTCGGGGGTGCGCCCGGCAACGGGTTCGGTCCCTCGGAGCGCACCTGGCTCCCCCAGCCCGACGCGTATGCCGCCCTCGCGGCGAACCTCCAGGCGGGGAAGCCGGGCTCGACGCTCGAGCTCTATCGCGCGCTGCTCGCCACCCGCCGCGAGCTCGACCTCGGCGTCGGCGTCCTGCACTGGCAGCAGGGGTATGGCGAGGACGTGGTCGCCGTCGTCAACGAGCGCGGCACGGACCGGCTGCTGGTCCTCGCCAACCTCGGCGAGGAGCCGGTCGCGCTGCCCGACGGGACCGAGGTCGTCGTGGCCAGCGGCCCGCTGACCCCCGAGGGGCTCGTCCCGACCGACACCACGGTCTGGGCGCGCACCCGCTGACGCCGGCCGGGTGCACGCCCCCTGACAACGGTCGGGTGCGTCACAGATCTTCGGGTTCTGGCCCGAAGATCTGTGACCTGCCCGAGTCGTCGCCCCGCGCGTCGTAGGTTGGCCCCGTGAAGGCTGAGCAGTTCCCGTACTTCGACGCTCCCCGGCCGCTGGCCCTGGCCCACCGCGGTGGCGCCGCCTACGCGCCCAACCACGGGCGGGAGAACACGTTGGCGGCCTTCCGCACCGCCTACGACCTGGGCTACCGCTATCTCGAGACGGACGTCCACGCCACCCTCGACGGGCAGGTCGTCGCGTTCCACGACGGGCGGCTGGACCGGGTCACCGACCGGCGCGGCGCGATCGCGGACCTGCCGTGGGACTACGTGCAGCAGGCGCGGATCGCGGGCGAGTCCGTCCCGCTGCTCACCGAGCTGCTCGAGGAGCTGCCGGACGCGAGGTTCAACATCGACATCAAGTCGCCGGGCGCGGTCGTCCCCACCGCGCAGGTGCTGCTGCAGGCCGGCGCGCTGCATCGCGTCTGCGTCGGGTCCTTCTCCCAGCGCCGGCTGCGCCACGTGCGCGAGCTGCTCGGGCCACGCCTGGCGACGGCCGCCGGTGGCGCGGGGGTGGCCAGCCTGCGGTTCCTGCCGCGCCTGGTGACCCAGTGGCTCAGCACCCCGGCACCGGTGCTGCAGATCCCCCGCACCTACACCCTCGCCGGGCGGTCGGTCGAGCTCGTGACCCCGGCGCTCGTGGAGGCGGCCCACCGGCGCGGCAAGCACATCCACGTCTGGACGATCGACGACGCGCAGGAGATGCACGAGCTGCTGGACCTCGGGGTGGACGGTCTGGTCAGCGACGCCATCGACACCCTGCGCTCGGTCCTGGTCGAGCGCGGCGCGTGGCAGGAACCACCCCGTGGCCCCGTTACCGTGGAGCGGTGAGCCCCGCCGAGACACCGACCACGCAGGGACCGATGGGGCCGGCATACCGGCTGGTCACGATCGTCATGATCGCCCAGGTGACCCTCGTCGCCTTCGAGTCGATGGCCGTCACGACCGCGATGCCGGCGGTCGCCGCCGAGCTGGACGCGGTGCGGTCCTACGGCCTGGCCTTCTCGCTGTTCCTGTCCGCGCAGCTGCTCGGCACGGTGCTGTCGGGGACCTGGACCGACCTGCGCGGGCCGCTGCCCGCCACCCTGGTGGGCCAGGCCGGGCTCGCGATCGGCTCCCTGATCGCGGGGATGGCCGGCAGCTTCGCCGTCCTGCTCGTCGGGCGGATGATCGCCGGGCTGGGGGGCGGCCTGCTCGTCGTCGCGCTCTACGTCATGATCGGTCGCGCCTACCCGGAGTCCTTGCGGCCCAAGGTCTTCGGCTGGGTGTCGGCCGCCTGGGTGCTGCCCGCCATCGTCGGCCCGCTGCTCGCCGCCTGGCTCACCGAGGCGCTGTCCTGGCGCTGGGTCTTCCTCGTCGTCGTGCCACCGATCCTGGTCACCGCCGTCCTCACCTGGTCGCGCCGCGCCACGGTGTCGCCCCCCGGGCACGTGGGCTCGGGCCGCGAGCGCAGCACGCACCGGCGAGCCGCCGTGGCGGGAGCCCTGGTCGCCGTGGCCGCCGGTGTCCTGCAGTGGGGCTCGCAGCACGTCGAGCCCTTCCAGCTCCTCCCCGTCGCCCTCGCGGCGGCCGGTCTGGTCGTCGTGGCCGTCGTCGCGCCGAGGCTCGTCCCGCAGGGAACCGTCCGCCTGGCCCGGGGCCTCCCGTCCGTCACCATGTCGCGCTTCCTGCTGGCGGCGGCGTTCAACGGCGCCATCACCTTCATCCCCCTGATGCTCGTCAACGAGCGCGGCACCAGCAGCACCGTGGCCGGGGTCATGCTCACGCTCGGCTCCCTCGGCTGGTCCGTGGGTGCGGCGCTGCAGGGACGAGATGCCTTCGTGCGCGACAGGTTCCGCCTGCTCGGCGCCGGCGGGGCGTCGCTCGCCGTCGGCCTGCTGGGGCTCGCCGCCATCGCCGGCCTCGGGCTGTCGGAGTGGTTCGTGCCCGTCGCCGCCAGCGCCATGGGCGTCGGCATGGGCCTGGCCATGTCCACGGTCTCGGTGCTCGGGCTCGACCTCACGCCCATCGAGCGGCACGGCGAGGTCTCGTCCTCGCTGCAGCTCGCGGACACGCTCGGCTCCGCGCTCGGCGTGGCGCTGACGGGCGCCGTCTTCGCCGGGCTGCACCGCTCGCCGGGCGAGGACGGAGCGGCCTACACGCTGATCTGGGTGCTCTGCGCGACCTCGGCCGCGCTGGTGGTCCTGGCCGGCTCGCGGGCCCGCCCGGTCGACGTTCAGCGCGCGAGGACGTGACCCACCGGCACGGACAGCCGCAACCACCGGCCGCAGCGGTGCAGCGTGCCCGCCTCTCCCGTGAGGAAGCCCAGGGCGTGCGCCCCGAAGGCCAGCCCCGACGGGATGCCCTCGGCCTCAGCCGCTGCCATCGGCCGGGCCCACACCGCGTGCCGCAGCTCGGCGACGGCGAGGGCCCCGGCGCCGCTCCCCACTCCGCGCGCGACGTCGGCGATGCCCGCCTGCGCCGCGTCGTGCAGCTCGGCGCTGGTCACCCGCCCGATCGGCACCCAGCCGGCGCGCGGGGCGCTCTGCCCGGCCCAGGGCGCGCGGACCTCGGTCGGCGGCACCGCGAGGCGGGTCCCCTGGTCGTGGGCGAACCGGTCCAGGAGCGAGCCCAGCGAGACGGTGACGTCGAGGTCGGCGGGCTCCGCGAGACGCATCGTGCGCAGACCCATCACGAGTCCCTCTGCCGCCAGCCCGGACCCGGGCAGGACCGCGGCATACGCAGCCAGCACGGTCCCCTGGGCCTGCAGCCGCATGGCGCCCTCGCGGTCCGCCGCGGCGGCCCGGGCGACGAAGGTGCGCAGGTCCGAGGCGGTCCCCGCGTCGACCAGGGCGAGCGTGCCGGTCACCGGCGCCGCCTCAGGTCGACCGGCTCGCCGAGGTACTGTCCCAGCGTCTCGCGCTGCTCGGGGGTCATGCGACGGGGGCGGGCACCGGCGAAGTCGTACATCACCATCGTCGACTCGGCCCGCGCGTAGACCTGGTCCCCGACGCTCTCGGGGTCCCGCATCACGTAGCCGAGGTCGTAGGACGCTCCCGCGAGCCGCGTCACCCACATGTCGACGGCGACCGGGGCGTGCCGGAACTCCAGCGGCCGGAGGTACTCGATCTCGCTGCGGGCCACCAGGACTCCGCGACCGAGCACCGGGTCGTGGTTGCCGAACCACGCGCGGAAGGCCTCGACGCGAGCCTCCTCCAGGAGCCGGAGGTACTCCACGTTGTTGACATGGCCGTAGGCGTCCATGTCGCTCCACCGGAGCGGCACGGCGACGCGATAGAGGCTCGTCGGGCGGGGGTCGCTGGGGGCGTCGGGCATGGGCCCATCATCACGCACGGCCGGGTCTGTCGGCCCTGGCGTCTAGCGTGTGGGCATGACCAGCAACCAGGCCCGTATGCCGAGCGCGCCCGCCGTCGACGTGGACACCGAGGCCGTGCGCGGGGACGCCACGGCGGCGCTGCGACGCCTGGTCGGGCGCGAGGACGTGGACTTCCGCGACGGCCAGCTCGAGGCGGTGGCGGCGCTGGTGTCGGCGCGCCAGCGCGTGCTCGTGGTGCAGCGCACGGGCTGGGGCAAGTCGGCGGTGTACTTCGTGGCGACGTCGCTGCGGCGCGCGGCGGGGGCGGGGCCGACGATCATCGTGTCGCCGCTGCTGGCACTCATGCGCGACCAGATCGCGGCGGCCCAGCGCGCCGGCGTGCGGGCGGTGACCATGAACTCGGCCAACGCCGACACCTGGGGCGAGGTCGCCGCGGCCCTGGCGGCGGACGAGGTCGACGTGCTGCTGGTGAGCCCGGAGCGGCTCAACAACCCTCGCTTCCGGGACGAGCAGCTCCCCGGGCTGGCCGCCCGGTGCGGCCTCCTGGTCGTCGACGAGGCGCACTGCGTCAGCGACTGGGGTCACGACTTCCGCCCGGACTACCGCCGCATCAAGGACCTGCTCACCGAGCTGCCCACCGACGTGCCGGTGCTGGCGACCACCGCCACGGCCAACGCGCGCGTGGTGTCCGACGTGGCCGAGCAGCTCGAGGTGGGTGGCCACGAGGTCCTGACCGTGCGCGGCTCGCTGGCCCGCGACTCGCTGCGGCTCGGGGTGCTGCGCCTGGGCTCGGCCGAGCAGCAGCTCGGGTGGCTCACCGCGCACCTCGCCGAGCTCCCGGGCAGCGGCATCGTCTATGCCCTGACCGTCTCGGCCGCCGAGGACGTGGCCGAGGCGCTGCGCCAGGCCGGGCACGAGGTCCGGGCCTACACCGGGCGCACCGACCCCGCCGACCGCGAGCAGCTCGAGGGGATGCTGCGCGCCAACCAGGTCAAGGCGCTGGTCGCCACCAGCGCGCTCGGCATGGGCTTCGACAAGCCAGACCTCGGGTTCGTGGTGCACCTGGGCTCCCCCAGCTCGCCCGTCGCCTACTACCAGCAGGTCGGCCGCGCCGGTCGCGGTGTCGCACGCGCCGACGTCCTGCTGCTGCCGTCCGCCTCCGACCGCGACATCTGGTCCTACTTCGCGAGCGCCTCAATGCCCCGGCCCGAGCAGGCCGACGCCGTGATCGCGGCGTTGTCCGCCTCGGACCGTCCGATGTCGACGGCCGCCCTCGAGACGGTGGTCGACGTCCGCCGCACCCGGCTCGAGCTGCTGCTCAAGGTCCTCGACGTCGACGGCGCGGTCCGCCGGGTCCAGGGTGGCTGGACGGCCACCGGGGCGCCGTGGACCTACGACGCGGAGCGCTACGCACGCGTCGCCGAGGCCCGCGAGCGCGAGCAGGACCTGATGCTCGCCTACCAGCGCGGCGAGGAGTGCCGCATGGCCTTCCTCCAGCGCGTGCTCGACGACCCCACGGCCGCGCCGTGCGGCCGGTGCGACGTCTGCGCGGGGCCGTGGTATCCCGAGGGGGTGCCCGAGGGCGCCGTCGTCGAGGCCCGCACCCGGCTCGACCGGCCGGGGGTGCTCGTGGAGCCCCGCGCCCAGTGGCCGAGCTGGATGCCGCGCCTGGGCGTCGAGGTCAAGGGACGGATCGCGCCCGCCGAGCAGGTGGAGCCCGGCCGGGCGCTGGCACGGCTCACGGACCTGGGGTGGGGGCAGCGCGTGCGCACGCTGCTCGCGGCCCCGGACGCTCCGGTCGACGAGGCGCTCCTGCGGGGGTGCGTGCCGGTGCTGCGCGACTGGGGCTGGGCCGAGCGGCCGTTCGCGGTGACGTGGATCCCCTCGCGATCACGACCACAGCTCGTCGAGTCCCTCGCCCGAGGGCTCGCGTCGATGGGGCGGATGGTCGACCTCGGACCGATGGAGCTCGTCGACGGCGGCCCGATCGGCGACCGGGGAGGCAACAGCGCCTATCGCCTCGCGGGCGTGTGGGACCGGGTGCAGGCCGGAGCGATGGTCCGCGACCAGCTCGAGCTGAGCCCCGGGGCAGTCCTGCTCGTCGACGACCTGGTCGACTCCCGCTGGACCATGACCGTGGCGGGGCGGGCCCTGCGTGAGGCGGGCGCCACGAGCGTGCTGCCGTTCGCCCTGGCCGTCTCGGGGTGAGCCGGCCAGGGCGGCCGGGTCACCAGCGGTGCGCGACGTCCACGACGACCCGGTTGTTGGCGCCCGGGCCCTTGACGACGAAGACGCGGTAGGGCAGGCGAGCCCGGGTCACGATGCCGACGGCCTCGACACCGTCCACCTTGCCGGCATAGACGACGCCCCGGACGGTGGAGAAGCTCGTCGGCAGCGCCTGGCCGGGCTTGACCCCCACGGGCACCAGGTTGGTGCGCGAGCCCACGGCGATAACCTGCGGCGACCGGGCGGTGCCGACGTAGCCCGCGACGGTGGCTCCCGTGCGGCCCTTGAGCTCGAAGACCACGCGGTCGTAGCACGCGTGGTGCCCGGTGCGGAGGTCGACGGCGGGTGTGCCGGTGACCGGGCTGGACAGGTTGATGCCCTTGTCCTGGGAGCCCCAGCGGACACGGCAGGACGTGGCCGCGTCGGCGGCGGGCAGGGTGGCGACCGAGACGGCGCCGACCGCGGCGAGGGCGGTCGTGGCGGCGGCGAGGCGACGGGTGAGCGCGGACATGATGATCCCCCAGGTGACGGTGACGACGGTGTCGAGGCCGGAGACGGCTGTCGTCCGGCGCGCTCACCGTAGGCCAACGGCGAGGCACCCTGGAGGGGCTCGCCACAAACGTCCCCTGGACGTCATCTGGATGGCCCTGCGGCGGCTATCGTGCTGCAGGTGACGCCACCACAGCCGGACCCCTTCGCCGAGCTCCTCGAGATCCTCGACCTGGACCACCTCGGGACCGCGCGCATGACCGTGAGCGCCCGCACCGACGCCGGCCCCGAGTCCTTCCTCACCGAGCAGATCCTGGGCGACCCCGACCGCGAGATCTATGAGGGCAAGAGCCAGTGGCAGCCCCACCGCCGCGTCTTCGGAGGGCAGGTGCTCGCTCAGGCGATCATTGCCGCCGGGCGCACCGTGGGCGCCGTAGCAGGCGGGGTGCCCCGCCCGATCCACTCGCTCCACGCCTACTTCGTGCGGCCCGGGGACGTCGCCAGGCCGATCAGGTTCTCCGTGGAGCGCATCCGAGACGGTCGGTCCTTCTCGACCCGCCGCGTGCACGCCATGCAGGAGGGCCAGGTCATCCTGTCGATGACGGCGTCCTTCCAGGAGCCCGCGGGCGGGCTGGACCACCAGGACGCGATGCCCGACGTGCCTGGTCCGGAGACGCTCCCGAGCGTCGCCGACAAGTACGGCCACGTCGACCATCCCGCGGCCAAGCACCTGGCCCACAGCCGGCCGATCGACCTGCGGCACGTGCGCGAGGACCTCTGGTCCGAGCCGGCCGCCGAGCAGGTGGCCCACCAGGAGCTGTGGCTGCGCGCCGTCGGCACGCTGCCCGACGACCCGCTGGTGCACGCGGCCGTGATGGCCTACGCCAGCGACTACGCCCTGCTCGAGCCCATCATCCGGCGCCACGGGATCGCGTGGATCGACCGGCGGCTGCGGGCCGCCAGCCTTGACCACGCCATGTGGTTCCACCGGCCGGCTCGGGCGGACGAGTGGATGCTCTACACGCAGTACTCCCCCAGCGCGCAGGGTGGTCGCGGTCTCGGGATGGGCCGGATGTTCACGCCCGGCGGCTCGCTCGCCGCCACGGTGGCCCAGGAGGGCATGCTGCGGCTCAAGGGCTGAGCCGCCCCGGCTCCCGCGGCTGCAGCGGGTCAGCGCGGGATGTTGCGCAGGTTGGCCCGGGCCATGTCCACCATCTTGCCGACGCCGCCGTCGAGCACGGTCTTGGTGGCTGCGGACGCGAAGCCCGTCACCTGCTCGAGGGTGATCTCGGGCGGGATCGACAGCGCGTTGGGGTCGGTCACGACGTCGACGAGCACGGGTCCGGGCGTGGCAAGAGCCCGGCTCAGACCCTCGCGGACGTCCTTGGGGTCGGTGATGCGGATACTCGTGATGCCGCAGCCCTGGGCGATGGCGGCGTAGTCCACGTGCGCGCGGTCCGTGCCGTAGTCCGGGAGGCCGTCCACGAGCATCTCGAGCTTGACCATGCCGAGCGTGGAGTTGTTGAACACCACGATCTTGACGTCCAGCTGGTGCTCGGCGACGGTCACCAGCTCCCCATCAGCATCGACAGCCCGCCGTCGCCGGACATCGAGATCACCTGGCGCCCGGGCTGGCTCGCGGCAGCGCCGATCGCGTGCGGCAGGGCGTTGGCCATCGTGCCGTGGTGCCAGGAGCCGAGGACCCGGCGGCGCCCGTTGGGCGTCAGGTAGCGCGCCGCCCACACGTTGCACATGCCGGTGTCGACGGTGAACACGGCGTCGTCGGAGGCCAGGTCGTCCAGGATCGAGGCGAGGTACTCCGGGTGGATCGGGACCATCGTGTCCACGTCGCGCGTGTAGGCCTTGACCACCTTGTCGAGCGTCGAGGCGTGCTCCTTGAGCATCCGCTGCAGGAAGCGCCCGTCCCGCTCGCGCCCGAGCATCGGCAGCAGGGCCTCGATGGTCGCGTCCACGTCCCCCTCGACCGCCAGGGACAGCGTGGCGCGACGCCCCAGGCGCTCGCCATACCGGTCGACCTGCACGATCACCGTGTCCTGCGGCAGGAACTGGTCGTAGGGGAAGTCGGTGCCAAGGAGCAGGACGAGGTCGGCCTGGTCCATCGCCTCGGCGCACGCGCCGTAGCCGAGCAACCCGCTCATGCCGACGTCGTAGGGGTTGTCGAACTGGATCCACTCCTTGCCGCCGAGGGCGTGGCCGACGGGTGCCTTCAGCGCGTCGGCCAGCGCCATGACCTGGTCGTGGGCGCCGCGCACCCCGGCCCCGACGAAGAGCATGGGCTTCTTGGCCCGGTCGAGCAGGCGAGCCAGGTCCGTGACCACCGCAGGGTCCGGGACGTGGCGCGGCGGACGCTCCGAGGTGTGACCGAGGGCGGGGGCCTC
Source organism: Arsenicicoccus sp. UBA7492 (assembly GCF_002479615.1). Lineage (NCBI taxonomy): Bacteria > Bacillati > Actinomycetota > Actinomycetes > Micrococcales > Intrasporangiaceae > Arsenicicoccus > Arsenicicoccus sp. UBA7492. Next base: position 30,837 of record NZ_DLOE01000021.1, read on the forward strand.
GACAGCAGGCTCCTCGGCGACGTCGCCCGGCAGGACCAGGACCGAGACGCCGCTGCGGGCGATGGCGGTCTGGGTGGCGATGTGCAGGATCCGGGCGGCCTGGCGAGGGCTGTTGGCGACCTCGGCGTAGTGGCTGCACTCCGCGAACAGCTGCTCGGGGTGGGTCGCCTGGAAGAAGTAGGTGCCGATCTGCGGCGACGGGATGTGGCTCGCGATGGCCAGGACCTTGGCGCCGCCGCGGTTGGCGTCGTAGAGGCCCTGGACGAGGTGGGTGTTGCCGGGGCCGCAGGACGCCGCGCAGACGGCGAGCCGGCCGGTGAGGCGGGACTCGGCGGCGGCGGCGAAGGCGGCGGCCTCCTCGTTGTGGACCGCGAAGAACGAGATCTCACCATCCCGGCGGATGGCGTCGGTGACGGGGTTGAGGCTGTCCCCCACGAGCCCGTAGATGCGTTGCACCCCAAGGGACTTCAGGTGAGCGACGAGCTGGTCGGCGACGGTGGGCTTGGCCATGCACGAACCTCCTGGGAGTAGGACGGTCGGCGTCGCGGACGTGCGGCGTCCTCCTCCCCCTACCCCGCCCCGCGAGCCTTCATCGCCCACGGCGCGGACCATCTCGTATGCCGAGAGCCGCACCCCGGACGCCCGGAAGCGGGCTCGGGGTGCGGCTCTCGCGCGACCGCGGAGGTCAGTCGCGCGTCAGCTTGCGGTAGGTGACGCGGTGCGGACGGGCGGCGTCCTCGCCAAGGCGCTCGATCTTGTTCTTCTCGTAGGCCTCGAAGTTGCCCTCGAACCAGTACCACGCCGAGGGGTCCTCCTCGGTGCCCTCGTAGGCCAGGATGTGCGTCGCGACGCGGTCGAGGAACCACCGGTCGTGGCTGATGACCACGGCGCAGCCGGGGAACTCCAGCAGGGCGTTCTCGAGGGAGCCGAGGGTCTCGATGTCGAGGTCGTTGGTCGGCTCGTCGAGCAGCAGCAGGTTGCCGCCCTGCTTGAGGGTGAGCGCGAGGTTGAGGCGGTTGCGCTCGCCACCGGAGAGGATCCCGGCCTTCTTCTGCTGGTCCGGGCCCTTGAACCCGAACTGCGAGACGTAGGCGCGCGACGGGATCTCGACCTTGCCGACCTGGATGTAGTCGAGGCCGTCAGACACGACCTCCCAGAGGTTCTTGTCGGGGTCGATCCCGGCGCGGCTCTGGTCGACGTAGGAGATGTCGACGGTGTCACCGACGCGGACGCTGCCGGAGTCGGCCTCCTCCAGGCCGACGATGGTCTTGAACAGCGTCGTCTTGCCGACGCCGTTCGGCCCGATGACACCGACGATGCCGTTGCGGGGCAGCGAGAAGGACAGGCCGTCGATGAGGACCCGGTCGCCGAAGCCCTTCTTGAGGTCGTTGACCTCGATCACGGTGCTGCCGAGGCGCGGGCCCGGCGGGATCGTGATCTCCTCGAAGTCCAGCTTGCGCGTGCGGTCGGCCTCCGCGGCCATCTCCTCGTAGCGCTGCAGGCGGGCCTTGGACTTGGCCTGACGGCCCTTGGCGTTGGAGCGGACCCACTCGAGCTCGCTGCGGAGTCGCTTCTGGAGCTTCTGGTCCTTCTTGCCCTGCACCTCGAGGCGCGCGGCCTTGGACTCGAGGTACTTGGAGTAGTTGCCCTCGTAGCCGTAGAGGCGGCCGCGGTCGACCTCGCAGATCCACTCCGCGACGTTGTCCAGGAAGTACCGGTCGTGCGTGACGGCCAGGACGGCGCCGGGGTAGGACGCGAGGTGCTGCTCCAGCCACAGCACCGACTCGGCGTCGAGGTGGTTGGTGGGCTCGTCGAGGAGCAGCAGGTCGGGCTTGGACAGCAGCAGCTTGCACAGGGCGACGCGGCGGCGCTCACCACCGGACAGGACGGTGACGTCGGCGTCGCCGGGCGGGCAGCGCAGGGCGTCCATGGCCTGCTCGAGCTGGGAGTCCAGGTCCCACGCGTCGGCGTGGTCGATGTCCTCCTGGAGCTTGCCCATCTCCTCCATGAGGGCGTCGAAGTCGGCGCCCTCGTCGGCCATCTCGGCGGAGATCGCGTTGAAGCGGTCGACCTTGGCCTTGATCTCGCCGACACCCTCCTCGACGTTGCCGAGGACGGTCTTGTCCTCCGTCAGGGGCGGCTCCTGCAGCAGGATCCCCACGCTGTATCCCGGGGAGAGCCGGGCCTCGCCGTTGGAGGGCTGGTCCAGCCCCGCCATGATCTTGAGGATCGTCGACTTGCCGGCACCGTTGGGGCCGACGACCCCGATCTTGGCTCCGGGGAAGAACGACATCGTCACGTCGTCGAGGATGACCTTGTCACCGACGGCCTTGCGGGCCTTGGACATGGTGTAGATGAACTCCGCCATGCCCCTCAGGCTATCGGTCGCCGGCCAGGCTCAACGAATCCGTCGACGCTGGTCGCGCGGTGCTCCGGTCAGGGCCGGGCACCGCGCGACCTGCGCGTCCCTGACACCTCAGGCGAACGACGGCTCGCGCTCGGTGACGACGCCGTCGGCATCGACGTCGTAGTCCTCCGTGTCGTCGACGCCCTCGACGTGGGCGTGGGCGTCGGCACCGACGCCCGACACCGCGTCGGTGCCGTCGGGCAGCCCGCCCTCGAGCCCGCTGCCGGCGTGCCCGCCGTAGCCGTCCGCCTCGGGCAGCCCGGACGGCTCCGCACCGTCGGGCAGGGCGCCGCGGTCGTTGGCCGCCGCGACCTCGGGGTCGGCCATGCGGTCGGTGCCGGAGCTGTGGACCCCCTTGGTCACGTCGGCGAAGGCGAAGGTGAGGTCCGGGCCCACGGAGTGGGCGTCGATCTCGACGTTGGTCCCGCGGCGCTCGCCCTGCTCCCAGTCCGTGACGCGCAGGCGGCCGCGCACGATGACGCGCGTGCCCTGCTTGAGCGTCGCCGCGCAGTTCTGGCCCAGCGACCGGAAGGCCGTGACCCGGACGAAGTTGGTGTGACCGTCGCCCCAGCCGCCCTCGCGGTTGCGCTTGCGCTCGGTGCAGGCGATCCGGAAGGCGGCGAACGCGTCGCCGCCCTGGGTGAACCGCAGCTCCGGGTCGGCGCAGAGATTGCCGGTCACGGTGATCATGGTCTCGTGCATGAGGTGTCCTCCTGGTCGGGTCCTCCTCGTCGGAAGGACGTCGTGGACCCAGGGTCGGACGGGCAGGGCGCGGGTGCCAGGGCCTGCCGGCAGCCTGTGGACGACGACGCGGAATGCCGCGACGCCGCCGTCCCCTGTGGACGACGGCGCCGCTCCGGGCCGGAGCCCTGGCGATGCCTGGGCTGGCGAGCACGCTGAGCTGGCGGGCAGGGCTGGCTGAGCTGGCGGGCAGGGCTGGCTGAGCTGGCGGTACTCGGCTAGCCCTTGATCGCCTGGTCGAGCAGCTCGCGGGTGCGGCCGTGCCGAGCGAGCACCGCGTGCACCTCGCTGACCAGGCGCTCCTGCGCGACGTCGTGGATCGCCGCGTCGAAGCGCCGGCCGATGCCGTCGCGGCGGCGCCGGGCGCCGGCCCTGGCGATGGCCCGGCCGAGCGCCGCGAGCAGGAGCCCGAGCAGGAGGCCACCGACCAGCATGAGCAGCGGGTAGGGCAGGATCCCGACAGTGGGGGGCTCGGGCACCGGCAGCTGGGCCCAGCCGAGGCCCATCAGGACCAGCAGCCAGACCAGGCCCGCGACCGCGACGAGCGCGAACAACCACTGCAGCCCGTTGAACACGCTCCACCACAGCGGCCGTCGAGCCCGCAGCGGCACCTCGAGCACCGTCTGGTCGAGGGAGTCGACCAGGTCGTTGTCCTCGGGGGCGGCGGCCCGGTGCACGGCGTCGGCCCAGCGGGTCGGCAGGCCCTCGGAGGCCACGTCGGCCAGGTGGCGGGTGGCCAGGTCCACCGAGGCGCGGGCGGCCGGGGTTGGCGGCGGCAGCGAGGACCGGCCGATGGTGCGGCGCACGTCGGTGGCCTGGATGCCCAGGTCGTTGTCCTCCTTGAGGCGAAGCCGCTTGAGCGGGTCGGGCCGCAGCGCGTGACCCCAGCGCGTGAACGGCCATCCTGTCGTCTGCGCGGCCTCGCGACGGTAGTCCCGCTCGACCGCCTCGAGGACGACGGGCACGCCGGCCGCGCGTCCGAGGGCGGCGACCAGCTCGTCGGAGGGCCCGTCCGGGAGCTGCGGGTCGGTGGACCCCACCTCGTCGCGCAGCTCCTCCGCGGAGGCGCGCAGGTCACCCGTGAGCCGGCGCTCGGCGGCCGTGCGTGACGAGACCGCCTCCGCGAGCCGCTGCTGCAGGACGTCCAGGCCCATCCCGGTGCGGGCCGACGTGGGGATCACCTCGGCCGACGGGATCCCGTCGTCCGCGAGGATGCGGCCCAGGTCGGCGGTGCACTGCTCCACCCCCTCGGGCGACAGCCGGTCGGCGTGGTTGAGCACGACCACGGTGACCGCGTCGTGCTCCGAGAGCACCTGGATGTAGTCGTCGTGCAGGCGGGCGTCGGCATACTTCTGGGGGTCCGTGACCCACACGAAGACGTCGACCAGCTGCAGGACGCGGTCGGCCTCGGCCCGGTGCGACTGGGTGCGCGAGTCGAAGTCCGGCAGGTCGAGCAGCACGAGCCCGTCGAGGTCGGCCGCGCGCCCGTGGACGGGGTCGGTGGCGACGCGGTGGCGGGCTCCGACGCCGAGCCAGTCGAGCAGCGGCGTCGCGGGGTCGTCGCCCCACACCGCGGCGCTGGCCGTCGAGGTCGTGGGCCGGCGGGCGCCGACCCGCGAGACGTCCTCGCCGACCAGGGCGTTGAAGGTCGACGACTTCCCCGAGCCGGTGGCGCCCGCGAGCGCCACGACCGTGTGCGACCCCACGAGGGCGGTGCGCTCGCGGGTCTGGTTGACGATCCGGCGGGCCGGCGCCACCGCCTGCTCGCTGAGCTCGGCGCCGCCGGTCTGCAGCGCCTCGGCGAGGATCCGCGCGCGCTCGGTAGCGGGGAGCGCGGTCTCCTCGGTCGTGCGACGTCGCAGGATGCTGGTCATCGGGCCGCCCTCACGCTCACGGCGGCCTGGGCCAGGTCGCTCGACTGGTTGGTGTCCACCGCGACGTCGTCGACCGCCTCGAGATAGCGGCGCTCCTCGTCGGCGTACAGCGCCTGGACCCGGTCCATCAGGTCCCGGCGAGCCTTGCGGGCCAGGTCGCGCACGGCCTGGTCGCCGAAGATCGCCTCCAGGATGCGCTGCCCGAGGACGGCGGAGCCCGCGGCGATCCCGCCCTCGGCGCCCGTGAGCCCGCTGGTGTGGGTGAAGACCACGAGCATCAGCACCACGGACAGCGCGTTGACGCCGTAGGCGAGGACGCGCGCGGTCGTGCGCTTGTCCTGGCCCTCCTCGCGGATCATCGCGAGCAGGTCGGACTGCCAGTCGCGGACCAGGCGGTCGACGCGGTCGGGCAGGTCGACGGAGGACATGCCGAGCCCCGTGCGGTGCGCCAGCAGGACCTCGCCGCCGGGCGCGTTGCGCCACTGGCGACGGACGTCGGAGGCGGCCCGGTCGGCCTGGGCCTGGATGAGGGAGGCGACACCGGACTGCAGCACCTCGCCGAGCTGGTCGGCGGGCTGGGGCTGGCCCTTGACCGCGGCGGTGATCCGGTCGCGGATCCGGCCGATGCCAGACTCGATGGTGCGCAGGAACTCGCCGGTGCCCACGAACTCCTGCCAGCGGGCGAGCACCTCGCCCCGCAGGAGGGTGCCGTCGCTGACCCCGAGCTCGACCCCCTCCAGGGCGTCGTCGTAGGCCCGGTCGGCCGCGAGTCGCAGCCCCGAGGCGGCCATCTGCTGGTCGTCGCTCGCCTCGACGAGCCCCGTGACGCGGCCCGAGAGCGAGTCGAGGGCGCCCGACAGCGTGCGCCGGACGACCGTCTGGCGGGCCACGGCGTCCTCCGCGAGGGTGGCCAGCCAGCGCCGCAGCGGACCCACCTCGCGCTCGGGCAGCAGGCCGCCCTCCTCGAGGACCGTCTCGCGGACCGTGAAGATGGGGGCGCCCTCCAGCCGCTGCTCGGCCAGCATCCGCGCAAGGTCCTCGCGGACCTCCACGACGGCCTCGTCGGGCACGCGGTCCAGGACGATCGCGACCGAGGTGCCGCGGTCCCCGGCCTCGCGCAGGAGGTCCCAGGGCACGGCGTCGGCATACCGGGCCGCCGTGGTCACGAAGAGCCACAGGTCGGCGGCGTTGAGCAGCTGCCGCGACAGCTCGCGGTTGGCGGCGACCACGGAGTCGATGTCGGGGGCGTCGAGCAGGGCCAGCCCGGCGGGGAGGGAGTCCGAGGTCACCAGGCGCACCGAGCTCATGTCGTCGTCCGCGGTGCCCTGGCTGTCGCTGCGGCCGGTGAGCCGGCCGAAGCGCGGCAGGACCTTGGTGGTGAACCACTCGCGGTCCGCCTCGTGGTGCACGAGGACGGGGGCCCGGGTCGTGGGCCGCAGCACGCCGCTGCGCGACACCGTCTCGCGAACGACGGAGTTGACCAGGGTGGACTTGCCCGAGCCGGTGGACCCGCCGACGACGACCAGGAGAGGCGCGTCCAGCGCCGCCAGCCTCGGTATGACGTAGTCGTCGAGCTGGGTCACCAGGCTGGTGCGGGCGGCGCGAGCCTCGGCGGTGGAGGCCAGCTCGATCGGGAACTGCGCCCGGTCGACGACGGTCTTGAGGTGTGCCACGGCATCCGGCAGCCGGTCGTTGCCACCAGGCGCCGGGCTGTCCACCATCTCCACGAGTCCCCCACGGGTTGCGATCACGGATCGTCACCACGGCACGCACGTTCGGGCCCTGGGCGTTGCGCACATTCTGACAGGAACCTCCCCGTTTCGTCGGATCTTCGCCCTGACGAGTCCCTCCGGGGTTTCCCCTGGTGGGCTCGATACACTCCCCCGGAAGGCCGACGCGCGTGACGGACCGTGACCCGCCCGGCGTCCACACCCCACCCGTGCAGGAGCCCCCTTGTCCGCCAAGAAGAACCGCGCGAACAACGCCAAGCAGGCCGCCCGTCAGCGTGCCGCCGAGATCCGCGCCCAGCAGGAGGCGGCCGAGCGCAAGCGGCGGCTCCTCATCGCCGCCGTCACCTCCCTCGTGGTCCTCGCCATCATCGGCGCCATCGTGGCCGTGGCCGTGCTCAACAAGGACAAGCCCTCCCCCGCCGCCGCGGGTGCGGTCAAGCTCGACGCCGCCGCGCTCTCCTCGATCAACGACGTCCCCGCGACGGCCTTCGCCGCCGCGGGCGTGAGCGACCAGATCACGAACGGTCCGAAGCGGGTCAAGGACGCGCCCGCCGCCACCCGCGAGGGCAAGCCGCAGGTGCTGTACGTCGGTGCGGAGTACTGCCCGTACTGCGCCGGGCTGCGCTGGTCCACGGCGGTGGCCCTCGGGCGTTTCGGCCAGTGGACCTCCCTCACGGAGAGCAAGTCCATCCAGGAGTCCGGCCTCGACCCGCTGTCGACCGTGTCCTTCAGCCAGCAGAACCACGGCGCTGCGTACACGAGCGACACCCTGGCGTTCAACGGCTACGAGACCACAACCTCCGAGCAGCGCAACGGTCAGTACGTCAAGCTCGACACCCTCGAGGGCGAGGACGACGTGACCTTCAAGAAGTACGACTTCCCGCCCTACGTGCAGGGCGACGGTGGCTCCATCCCGTTCCTGTCGATCGGGGGCAAGACCTTCCAGTCCGGCGGCATCTTCGACGTCCGCGTCCTCGAGGGCAAGACCACCCAGCAGATCGCGACCGCGCTCAAGGACCCGCAGGACGAGACGACCAAGCAGATCCTCTCCGGCGCCAACGTCATCACGGCCGCCATCTGCGAGCAGACCGGCAACAAGCCCGCCGACGTCTGCTCCTCCGCCCCTGTCAAGGCGGGTGCCGCCAAGATCCAGGACCACCAGTGACGTCCGGTCTGCCCGGCTGGCTGCGCTCGGGAGCGCTCCTGCTGTCGCTGGTGGGTCTGCTCGCGTCGGCCTACCTGACCTACGAGCACTTCACCGCGAGCGCGACGCTCGCCTGCCCCGAGGGCGAGGTGCTCAACTGCGCCAAGGTCACCGAGAGCCAGTACGCGACCTTCCTCGGCCTGCCCGTGGCGCTCGTCGGTCTCGCCTACTTCGTCGTCGTGACGCTGCTCTGCCTGCCGGCCGCGTGGCGCCGTGCCGACCTCGACCTGCCGCGCCTCGTCCTGCTGGGGGTCGGTGTCCTGATGGTCTTCTACCTCGTATGGGCCGAGCTGTTCGGGATCGGGGCGATCTGCCTGTGGTGCACCGTGATCCACGTCGCGACGGTCCTGCTGTTCATCCTGCTCGTCTTCGGCCGGGCGCTGGCGCCGCGCCGCTGAGGCAGGCCGCTGCGCCCACCGAGCAGCGAGGCGCCCCGCCCCCCCGGTGAGCCCGGGAGCGGGGCGCCTCGTCATACGGCAGGGACGACGAGAACGACCTGCCCGTGCCTCGTCAGCGCAGGACGATGCGGTCCAGCGGGCCCGGGGTGTAGGGCGAGCTCGCGGCGAGGTAGGCCGCGAAGCCGTCGATGTCCAGGCCGCCGATGAGCTTGCCCGTCGCCTCCTTGAAGACCGGGAAGCCGTCGCCACCGTCCGACAGGAAGTTGTTGGTCACGACGCGGTAGGTCTTGCTCGCGTCGTTGGCGACCGGCTGGCCGCCGATGGTGACATTGCTGATCGCCCCCGCCGCGGTCCGCTCGTAGCGGAAGCCCTTGCTGACCTGCAGCACCTTGGGGAAGGACGCGTTGGTGCCCGTGAACTGCTGGCCGAGCAGGGTGTAGATCTGCGCGCCCGTCATGTCCATCGAGACCAGGTAGTTGTTGAACGGCTGGACCTGGAAGGCCTCCTCGTAGGTCACCACGCCGTCGCCCTCGGCGCCCGACGCCTTGTAGGTGAGGTCGGTGCGGATGCCGCCGGGGTTCATGAAGGCGACGACCGGCTTGACGCCGTTGCTGACCACCGACGGGTCGGCGAGCTGGGCGTCGGCGATGAGGTCCCCGAGCGCCGACTCGCCGGCGGGGTTCTGCGTCCTGGTGACGTCCGTGGTGATGCGGCCGAGCACCTTGCTCGCGATGGGCTTGACCAGCTCCTTGTACTTCGCGATCAGGGAGCTGACCGCGGGGTCCGGCGTGACGGTGCGGGTGACGATGCGGTTGTCGACCCGGACCGAGCTGCGCACGATGTCACGGGACTTCGTGTCGTACTTCATCCGGGCGTCGGTCACGAGCCGGCCGAAGGACAGCGCCGAGGTCACGTAGCGCGGCCGGCCGTCCGGGTCGGGCACGTCGCACACGTAGGACTGGTGCGTGTGCCCGGTCATGACGAGGTCGATCTTGGGCGAGAGGGTGCGGGCGATCGGCAGGATGTCGCTGTTGGGGTCGAGCTCGCCGCCCTTGCCGCAGACGGCGTCGTAGGCCGGGTTGACGGGGTAGGTCTTGCCGTCGGGGGCCTTCCACTGCTGCTGCTTGAGCGAGCCGCCCTGGTGCACCATCGCGACGATCGCCTTGACGCCCTTGCGCTGCAGGTCGCGGGCCGCGGCGTTCATCGTCGACACCTCGTCGCGGAACTCGAGACCGGCCACGCCGGCCTGGGTGACGATGTTGGGGGTGTCCTTGAGCACGGCGCCGACGAAGCCGACCTTGACGCCGCCGACCTCCTTGATCGTGTAGGCCGGCAGGACGGTGCGGTTGGTGCCCTTGTAGAACACGTTGGCCGCGACCATCGGGTAGTCCGCGCCCTCGAAATCGCCGGCGGCGCAGGAGTTCTGGTTGTCCTTGCCGTCGCCGTCGTCGAGGCAGCCGCCCTTGATCAGGCGCAGCATCTCGCGGTAGCCCTCGTCGAACTCGTGGTTGCCGATGGTCCCCACGCCGACGCCCATGAGGTTCATGGCCTCGATGGTCGGCTCGTCGTGGAACGCGGCGGACAGCAGCGGGGAGGCGCCGACCTGGTCGCCCATCGCGGCGGTGATCGTGCGGGTCTGGCCCTCGCGCAGGGTCTTGAGGTGGGTGGCGAGGTATGCCGACCCGCCGGCGTCGACCGTGACGTCGACCGGCTTGCCGGTGGTGGGGTCGAGGCGGTGGTCCACGACGACCCGGCCGCTGGAGCCCGTCGGGCCCTCGAGGTTGCCGTGGAAGTCGTTGAAGCCGAGGATCTGCAGGTCGACCAGCTTGTCCTTGCCGGGCTTCTTGCCCTTGGCGTCGGCTCCGCCCTGGTCGGCGGGCGCCGCGGCGGCGGTGGTGGCGGACGCGGCCAGCACCAGCCCCGCGAGGGCGGCGGCGGCACGCGTGGTGCGCACTCGAGACATGTCACTCCCAGTGGACGGCACGCTCTCGTCGTCGGGAGCGTGCAGGTGGTCCGGCCCCTGGGGTGGGGGCCGGCGAGATGAACGCTAGCCTCGGCCTCCGACAGACCGTCAAGACCGCCACCGGGTGACATCGCGGCATCGGCCCGGTGAACAGGGTGCCGGGCCGCCCGTGGAGCCGCCACCGTCGGTCACCCTGCGTGATCCGTGCGCGCCGACCGGGCGGTCATCGTCGGACAAATGCCTCTCCTTTCCGCAGGTGCGGGGACCGCGACGACCGGGGGCCCCTACGGTCGTTGACGGACCAGACAGCAGGGGCGACCGGCGCCCTGCCGGAGGCGCGAGACCAGCGCCAGAGCAGCACGAGATCACAGAGACGGAGGCGAGGATGTCGGGCACCCCCCTCAGCGACAGCTACCGACACCGCCCCCAGCCGCTCCCCGAGGACGTCGCCGAGCTCAGCTGGATGCGCGAGCACCGCCGCACGGCCGCGTGGACCGACGCCGCCCTCGAGTCGGACCTGGCCGTCCACGGTCGTCCCGGTGCCGCCCTGTGCCACGTGATCGGTGAGCACCTGGAGCCGGAGGCAGAGTCTCCGCTCGGCGAGTTCGTGATCTACGACATCCTCGACCCGCACGCCGTCCTCGACCAGCTCCCCACCCTGCGCCCCTGCGGCCACGCCAGCTGGACCGAGGCCCTGCGGGGCTTCTGCGCGTCGGCGATCCGGGTCGGCTGGGTCGGGCGGGAGGCCGAGCGTCAACCTCGCCCCATGCTCTACGTCGCCCGGTCCGGGTGCAGCGTCGGCGAGTGGATCGACATGACCCGCCCCGAGCGCCAGGTCGAGCAGGCGCTCGGCTCGCTGCCCGGCGACCCCGCCGACACCCAGTGGCAGGTCCACGGCCGGATGGGTTTCTACCACGTCTATCCGATGGCGCAACCGGAGCTGTGGACCATGAACGCCGTCGCGCAGGGCATCGACCGGCACGGCGAGGCCTACGCTGCCTACGCCGAGATGACCTTCCAGCAGGGCATGTCCGAGCACGACTTCGAGGCGCGGTACCGCGGCCACGTCGCCACGCTGGAGGAGTTCGTCTTCGACCAGGCCGAGTCCCGCGGGTGGCTCGCGGCCCTGGCGACCCTCAACCGGGTCGACGGGCTGGCCGGCGCCGTGTCGCTGGACATGAGCCTGCTCACCCGCCAGGTCTTCTCGTCGGGCTACTCCTACGAGCCCGGCGCCGACGGCTATCACGTGTTCGGTCCGCCGGACCTGTCCTGAAGCGCCCCCAGCAGGACTCGAACCTGCAACCGTCGGATTAGAAGGCCGATGCTCTATCCGTTGAGCTATGGGGGCCGGCCATCCAGTCTAGTGGCCGGTCGCGCCGCTGCCTGCACCCCGTGACCTGCGGTGCGACGATGACCCCATGATCACCGGGGACGTCGAGGTCCACCTGGCCCACGTGGTCGACATACCCGCGCTGCGCGGGCTGCTCGACGACGACGAGCTGCGCCGCCTGGACGGGCTGCACCGGCCGGCGGACCGCGCTCGGCTCGTCACCTCGCACGCCCTCCTGCGCCTCGCCCTGGCCTCCCGCTGCGGCGTCGACGCCCTCGAGGTCGTGCTCGAGCGCCGTTGCCCCACCTGCGGATCCACCGAGCACGGCAAGGTGCTCGCCCCGGACCTGGACCAGCACGTCAGCCTCGGCCACGCCGGCGACCTCGTCGTGGTGGCCCTCTCCCCCACCGCCCCGGTCGGCGTGGACGTGGAGGTCGAGTCCGCCTGCGGCTTCGAGGGATTCGCCGAGGTGTCCCTGCACCCTGCCGAGGTCGAGGAGCTGGCGGAGCTGTCCGAGCGCGACGCCGACTGGGCGCGGGCGACCTGGTGGGTCCGCAAAGAGGCCGCCCTCAAGGCGACCGGCCACGGCATGACGATCGACCCGACGAGCGTGCGCGTGACCCCACCGACGGAGGAGCCGGCCCTGCTGGCCTGGCCCGAGTCTCCCTCCCCCACGGTGCATCTCGCGGACCTGAGGGTGCCAGGATCGTATGCCGCGGCCGTGGCCCTGCACGACGTGGACGACCGGGTCGCGGCGATCGACGTCACCCAGCTCGACGGCGACGAGCTCCTCCGCGTCGACTAGCTGCGCCCGTCCAACCTCCGTGCGATGGCAGCCGTGACAGGCGCACGCCGCCGTCGAGGTGCCACCCGCCCCAGCGGCGGGCACACGTGCTGCACATAGGGAGAGCGGTCGAGATCCACCTGTTGCGGCACAACGGAACTCACGTGGGAGACCGACCATAGTGCAGCAGTTGTGCACGCGCCGGCGAGTCGGCCGGACCCAGCCGACCGGCAGCAGTGTCAGCGGCGTCAGCGGCGAGGGAGCTCGGGCAGGGTCGGCTGCTCGAGCCACGCCTTGAGCAGCGAGCGGGCGGTCGCTCCGCCATACCGCTGGGCGTGGGTCACGAACATGTCGGTGGTGACGACGGAGTGCAGGTGGTCGGCCACCCAGGACTGCACCAGCTCGCCGAAGACGCTGTCACCCACCGTGATCCGCAGCGCGTGCAGGGTCAGGGCGCCGCGCTTGTAGACGCGGTCGTCGAACATGTCGCGCGCCCCCGGGTCGGCGAGGACCAGGTCCTGCGGCTGACGCTTGAGGGACGCGTGCCAGCGGCGGGCGTGGGCGTCGGTGGACTGACCGCCGGCGTGCGGCGACCACAGCCACTCGGCGTAGCAGGCGAAGCCCTCGTTGAGCCAGATGTGCTGCCAGGTCGCGACGCCGACGGCGTTGCCGAACCACTGGTGCGCGAGCTCGTGCGCCACCAGCCGCTCCTCGGACCGGCGCCCGGTGCAGTGGTTGGCCCCGAACGTCGAGAATCCCTGCGACTCCAGCGGGATCTCGAGCGGGTCGTCCGTCACGACCACGTCGTAGGCGGGGAACGGGTAGGGCCCGAAGAGCTCGGTGAACACGGCCATCATCTGCGGCTGGCGCCCGAAGTCGTGCAGCGCCTCGGCCTTGAGCCGTGGCGGGACGTGCAGGGTCTGCGGGACGTCGGGGGCGTCGGCGATGCGCGCGGCGGTGTAAGCCCCGATCTGCACGCTCGCGAGGTAGGGCGCCATGGGCTCGCGCTGCTCGTAGGTCCAGCTGGTCCGCGATCCCCGCACGACCCGCTGCACCAGCACGCCGTTGGTGACGACGGTGTATGGCGAGTCGCAGGTCACCGTCGTCGCGTAGGTCGACTTGATGCCGGGGTGGTCGTTGCAGGGGAACCACGTGGGGGCGCCGTCGGGCTGGCCGGCGACGAGCACGCCCTCGGTCAGCTCCTCCCAGCCGACCTCGCCCCACAGGCTCCGGCTCGGGCGCGGGTTGCCCGACCACTGCACCTCGACCACGAGCACCGCCCCGGCGGAGACCTGACCCGGGAGCGTGACGGTGAGCCGGGCCGCGCGGTGGGCGTAGCGGGCTCGCTTGCCGTCCACCAGGACCTTGGCGACCGCCAGCGGGCCGGCGAGGTCGAGGGCCAGCCGGTCGATGCGGCGGGTGGGGCGCACGTGGATGCGGGCGCGCCCGGCCAGGCGGTTGCTCGCCACGCGGTAGTCGAGCTCCAGGTCGTAGTGGGCGACGGTGTAGCTCGTGTCGCCGTGCGCGGGGACGTAGGGGTCGGGCTCGAGCTCGGCCGAGGTGCGCGGGCGCGGCAGCGCGGGTGGCCTCATGCGGAGCCCGCCCAGGGGGCGATGGGGTTGCCGATCCAGCGGGTCCCGGCGGGCACCTGCTCGCCACGCAGCACGAGGGACGCCGGGCCGACGGTCGTGGACTCGCCGAGGCCGGCGGCAGGCAGGATCACGCCGTGCGGGCCCATGGTGGCGCCGGTGTCGAGGGTGACGGTGTCCATCTGCATGATCCGATCATGGAAGAGGTGGGTCTGCAGGACGCATCCACGGTTGACGCTCACCCCGTCTCGCAGGGTGACCAGGTCGGCCTCCGGCAGCCAGTAGCTCTCGCACCAGACGCCGTGCCCGATCCGGGCCCCGAGGGCGCGCAGCCAGACGTTGAGGACCGGCGTGCCGGTCGCGGCCCAGGCGAGCCAGGGGGCGGCCACCATCTCGACGAAGGTGTCGACGACCTCGTTGCGCCACACGAAGGTGCTCCACAGCGGGTGCTCCACGACGCGCAGCCGGCCGACGAGCAGCCACTTGACCGCGACGGTGATCGCGCCGGCCAGCACCCCGGTCAGCAGCAGCACCACACCGGCGAGCAGGGCGGCGGCCCACCAGCCGACCTGCACCCACAGGACCTCGAGGGTCGCCACCACGAGCACCGCGAGGGCGATCGTGCACATGACGGGTATGACGCGGCACAGCTCCACCAGGGCGCGGGCGACCTTGAGCCCGGGGGTGGGGTGGTAGGTCCGCGACAGGTCGTGGTCGGTGGCCTGCCGCTGCAGGCGCACCGGCGGGCTCCCCAGCCACGACGAGCCCGACTTGGACTTGGCGGGAGCGGCAGAGAGGACGGCGACCAGGCCGTTCTTGGGGACGCTGCGCCCCGGCGCGGCCATGCCCGAGTTGCCGAGGAAGGCCCGCTTGCCGACCTTGGCCCGCTCGATGTGCACCCAGCCGCCGCCGAGCTCGTAGGACGCGATCATCGTGTCGTCGGCCAGGAAGGCGCCCTCCCCCACCCGGGTCATCGCGGGCAGCAGCAGGACGGTGGAGGCCTCGACGTTCTTGCCGACGCGGGCGCCCAGCAGCCGCAGCCACACCGGGGTGAACAGGCTGGCGTAGATGGGGAACAGCTGGGTGCGCGCGCTGTCGAGGAGGCGCTCGGTGGCCCACACCTGCCAGCCGATGCGGGACCGGACGGGGTGGTAGCCGGGGCGCAGCCCCAGACCCAGCAGCCGCACGCAGACCAGCGTCAGCAGCATGAGGGTGAGCATCGCGACCACGGTGGCCGGTGGCGTCCACACGAGGGCCCGCAGCAGGGCCGCGGACAGCGTCGGCGCGTCGTGGACGGCCCAGAGCACCAGCGCGGCGGCCGGCACGACGGCGAGGGTGGGGACGAGGCCGAGCAGGACCGAGCTCACGGCATACGCCGTCAGCCAGGCACGCGACTGGGCCGGACGCTCGGTGGGCCAGGTCGGGCGCGCCCGGCCGACCTTGGTGGCGGGCGAGCCCGCCCACAGCTCGCCGTCGGGCACGACCCCGGTGACATAGGACCCGGGCAGCACCTCCGCGTCGCGGCCCACGACTGCGCCGGGCCCGAGGGTGGAACGGCCTCCGACGACCGCGCCAGGGCGAACCGTGACCTGCCCGACGTGCAGGACGTCACCGTCGAGCCAGTGCCCGGCGAGATCGACCTCGGGCTCGATCGAGGCACCGCGACCGAGCGACAGGAGGCCGGTGATGGGAGGCAGGGTGTGCAGGTCGGCGTCGCGGCCGATCTTGGCGCCGAGGGCGCGGGCGTAGTAGACGATCCACGGCGCGCCGGCCATGGTCACCGCCCCGACGGCCTCGGCCAGCCGCTCGGCGGCCCACAGGCGCAGGTGCACCGAGCCGCCGCGGGGGTAGCTGCCGGGGCGGACTCCGCGCAGGAGCAGGCGGGCCCCGACGACCGTGATGCCCATCCGCCCGACGGGCGTCAGCAGCAGGAACCAGCCGAGCAGGATCGCCCACCACGGGGCGGTGGGCGCCCAGGGGATGTCCCAGACCAGGGCGGCGACGGAGTTGGCGGCGGCGACCCCCACCAGCCACTGCAGCCCCGTGACCGTCGACAGGGGTATGCCGAGAAGCAGCTGCGCGAGCTGGGCCCGCCGGGGCACGGGGGTCACGGTGCGCGGTGGGGTGTCGTCGGCGCGCAGGCGCGCCGCCATGACGTCGAGGTAGGACGCCTGGTCCGCGAGGCGCGGGTGGGCGTAGGCGTCGGCGACCGTCATCTCGGGGTGGGTCGAGCGCAGGACCGAGACCAGCTGAGCGGTGGTGAGGCTGGACCCGCCGAGGCCGAAGAAGTCGTCGTCCGGGCTGGTCACGGGTGAGCCGAGCACCGAGGACCACTGCTCGGCGAGCCAGGCCGTGGTGCCGGTCAGCTCGCTCGTGCCACCCGGAGCGCCCGGGGCGCTCGGCGCGAGGTCGGGCAGCGGCCAGGGCAGGGCGTCCCGGTCGACCTTGCCGGAGGTCTTGCTGGGGAGGGTGTCGACGACGGCGATGAGGGGCACCAGCGCGGCGGGCAGGACGCTCGCGAGCTCGCTGCGGGCCTGGGCGCGGTCGAAGCCGTCGGGGTCGTTCGGCACGACGTAGCCGACGAGGATCTGGTTGCCCGCGTCGGTGGTGCGGACCGCGGCGGCGGCGCCGGCCACCTCGGGCAGCGCCTGCAGGGCCGCGTCGACCTCGCCGAGCTCGATGCGGCGGCCCCCGAGCTTGACCTGCTCGTCGGCGCGCCCCATGAAGATCAGGCCGTCGGGCTCGTAGCGGACGAGGTCGCCCGAGCGGTAGGCGCGGTCCCAGCCGAGCAGGGGCAGGGGGGCGTACTTCTCGGCGTCCTTGGCCGGGTCGAGGTAGCGGGCCAGGCCGACGCCGCCGATGATCAGCTCGCCGACCTCGCCCTCGGCGACCAGCTCGCCGTCCCTGACGATCGCGAGCTGCCAGCCGTCGAGGGGCAGGCCGATCGAGACGGCACCCTCGCCGGTCATCCGCGCACCGCACGCGACGACCGTGGCCTCGGTGGGACCGTAGGTGTTCCACACCTCACGGCCGGGGCGCACCAGCCGCTCGGCCAGCTCGGGCGGGCATGCCTCGCCGCCGAAGATGAGCAGCCGCACGGCGTCCAGGCTCGCGGCGGGCCACAGCGCCGCGAGCGTCGGGACCGTCGAGACGATGGTGATCCCGCGCTCGACGAGCCAGGGGCCGAGGTCCATGCCCGTGCGGACGAGGGCACGCGGTGCGGGCACGAGGCAGGCGCCGTGGCCCCACGCGAGCCACATCTCCTCGCAGCTGGCGTCGAAGGCGACGGACAGGCCGGCGAGGACCCGGTCGCCCGGGCCCTGGGGTGCGTCCTGGAGGAACATGCGTCCCTCCGCGTCGACGAAGGCCGCCGCGCTGCGGTGGGTCACCGCCACGCCCTTGGGGGTGCCGGTGGACCCGGAGGTGAAGATCACCCACGCGTCGTCGTCCGGCGTGGGACGTCCGCGCTGGTCGGCGGGCCGGTCGGCCTCGAGGTCGAGCAGCTGCAGCCGCAGGCCCGCGCCGACCACCGCGACCGCCCCCGCCTCGGAGAAGACGAGCTCGGCCCGCTCGATCGGGTCGTCGGCGTCGACCGGGACGTAGGCCGCCCCGGCGAGCAGGATTGCCACGATCGCGACGTAGAGGTCGCAGGTGCCCGACGGGACGCGCACCCCGACCTTGTCGCCGCGGCGCACTCCCTCGTCGCGCAGCCGGTCGGCGAGCCGGGAGGCGGCGGTGCGCAGCTCGGCATACGACAGGACCGTCGTGCCGTCGTCCAGGGCCGGTGCGTCGGGGTGGTCCCGGACGACCTCGTCGAGGAGGTCGACCAGGGTGCGCTCGGGCGGCGTGCTGCCGCCGATCAGCTGTGCCGTTGCCACGTATGACGTCCCTGCTCTGCTCCCTGACCGCGACGCGGACCGACGGCCCAGACCTTACAGGGCGCGCGAGCCGACGAACTGCGACCGACACTCCATCATGGTGGCCAGCAGGTGACGTTCCAGTGCGAGCACGCCGTCGTCGACGTCGCCGAGCTCCATGCGGTGCCGGAGCATCGCGAGGTCGCTGGCCGCGTCCTGGAACCGGTCCATGGCCGCCTGGCTGCGGCGGCCCCCGATGCCGCGCGCCCACTCCCGGGCCTGGCGCCGCGCCGGAACGGAGGAGAGCATGGCGACCTCCGTCGGGGCCAGCCACCCGGCCCTGGCGTAGCGCGTCAGCTCGACCGAGATGATCCGTGCCTCCCGGCGCCGGGCCCACACGGCCAGGGCCACGAACGCCGCGAAGAAGGGCACCTGCAGGAGGACATAACCCGTGAGGAAGCCCTCGAGACCGGCCACGGCGGAGAGGTTCCAGGCGGCGTGCAGCGCCACCGCGACGGCCCACCCGACCACCGGCGCGACCAGGCGCAGGGGGCCGCGCCTGCGGTAGACCGCGACCCCGATCCCCACCCCCGTGCAGCACGTGAAGATCGGGTGCGCGAACGGGCCGACGACGCCTCGCAGGACGAACGTCGCGACGAGGCCCGCGCCTCCCGCCTCGTTGAAGGCGCGGCCGAGGTAGAGGATGTTCTCGCCGAACGCGAAGCCGCCCGCGACCAGGCCGGCGTAGACGAGACCGTCGACCACGCCGTCGAACTCGCGGCGCTGCAGCCACAGGATGACGAGCAGCCCGAGACCCTTGGCGCTCTCCTCCACGACCGGGGCCACCACCACGGCACCCAGCGACGTCGGGTCGGTCCCGGTGGCCCCGGCGATGATCGCCATGGTCCCCGTGTTGGCGACGAGGGCGACCGCCGTGGCGACGACCGCTCCCCAGGCGAAGGCCAGGACCAGCATGCGCCGCGGCTCGCTCTCGAGCCGGTCGATCCACAGGAACGCCGGCACGACCACCCCCAGCGGGAGCGCGGCGAACACCAGGCCCAGCAGCCCCGCCCCCACGCCGGTCGAGATGCCGACCGCGCCGAGCAGCACGAGCGAGCACAGCCCGAACCCGATGATCAGCAGGCCGACCATCAGCCAGCGACGGAGCGTCATCCGACGCGGTGGCACGGCCGCGGCCATGGACAGCGGGGGTCCCCCGGGCGACCGACTCATGGCTGCAGGCTAGCCGTCCAGGTGAGGTGGCTACAGTGGGGCGGGTGAGTAGCGCTGCCACCGACAAGGCCCTGACCGACCGGATCGTCTGGATCGACTGCGAGATGACCGGGCTGTCGCTCGAGCACGACGCACTCATCGAGGTGGCCGCCCTGGTGACCGACTTCGAGCTCAACCAGCTCGGTGAGGGCGTCGACGTGATCATCCGCCCCGGGCAGGCCGCACTGGACCAGATGAACGACTTCGTGCGCGAGATGCACACCACGAGCGGGCTGCTCGTCGAACTCGACTCGGGCCTGACGATGGCCGAGGCCCAGACCCGGGTCCTGGACTACGTCCGGGAGTGGGTGCCCGAGCCGGGCAAGGCCCCCCTCGGCGGCAACACCGTCGCCACCGACCGCGGCTTCCTCGCCCGGGACATGGTCGAGCTGGAGTCCTACCTGCACTACCGGATCATCGACGTGTCCTCCATCAAGGAGCTGTCCCGCCGGTGGTACCCGCGGGCCTACTTCAACTCCCCCAAGAAGGTCGGCGGACACCGGGCCCTGGCCGACATCACCGAGTCCATCGCGGAGCTGCGCTACTACCGCGAGGCGGTGTTCGTGCCCCAGCCCGGGCCGACGACCGACCAGGCGCGCGGCATCGCGGCGAAGTACGAGGGCGGCGGGACGCCGAAGGCTTGAGCGGCCGGCTCTGCCCGAGCGGAACGTGGTCGGAAGCACGCCGGATCCACGGTAGTATGGTCCGCGCTGCTCGACGCGGGTGACCGTGGTCGAGGTGCATGGTGGGTGTAGCTCAGCTGGTAGAGCACCTGGTTGTGGTCCAGGTGGCCGCGGGTTCAAGTCCCGTCACTCACCCCAGTCGGCGAGAGGCCCCGGATCGTCCTGATCCGGGGCCTCTCGCACGTCTCGAGACCCCTTGCACCCCTTGAGACCCCTCGCACGTCTTGAGACCCCTCAGCGTCCGCGGTCGGCGGTGATGCGGACGTGGACGGTCTCCATCGAGGCCGAGGTGCCGCCCGAGGTGAGGACGCCCGCGTCGCGCATCTCGGTGACCACGCGAGCCAGCGACGGGTCGGTCGCCGCGAGGTCGTCGGCCTCGTCCGCTGCGCGGGCGTAGGTCCGCAGGTCGTGGTTGGGACCCGTCCCCTCCAGGCCGCTGTCGAACCGCACGGTCACCCGCCGGGCGCGGTCACCGTTGGGTCGACCGTCGAGCTTGGTGACGACGTCCCGGTCGCCGTCCAGGGCCAACGTGGTCACGCCACGCGGTTGCCGCAGGTGGGCGATCGGCGCCGCGACAGCGACCACGTGAGTCACGCGATAGCCCTGGCTCCGCAGCCGGTCGGCCGCGACGACGGCAGCCATGCCGCCCTGCGAGTGTCCCGCGAGCGCGATCGGCACGTCCTTGGGGACGCCCGAGGCGACGACCGCCGCCTCGACCCCTCGCGCGTAGGCCGTGGCGTCGCCGCCCAGGAGGCCCACGTTGCCACCGAGGTCGCGAACCTGGTCGGTCTCGTGGCCGGGGAGGCTCCAGGCGTCGGTGCCGGGGACGTCGACGAGCACGGCCTGCCGCTCCACCCCATCCTGCCGGCTCGTGATCCGCCGCACCGCGATGGTGCCGTCCTCCCTCTCGTTGGTGGCGGCGAGGCCGCGCACGACATCGGCGGTCCGCGTCGGCGCGGACCCCACCGTCGCCGGCCCAGCCGCACCCACCACCGGCTCGCCATCCACCCACAGCGGCGCCGCCGCGTGCGCCACCACGGCCACCGGGGCCCAGGACGCGTGCTCCCCGAGGACCTCCTGGCCCTGGTCGAGCCGGGCGCCGGCAACCCCCGGGGCCGCGAGCGCGGCCGCTCCGTTGATCCGGTGCTCGAGCTCCCCAGCATGCGCCGCGGCCCAGCGACCGGCCGCCTCCTGGGGGTCGAGCGGCTCCCCGGCCCGCACCACCTCCACGGCATAGGCCTGGGCGACCGCGACGGACGCACCAGCCGGGTCGGTGACGACGTCCTTGACGGTCAGGAGCAGGCCGACCGCGTCGCCCGCATCCCACAGGGCCACGTTGGCCGCCTCGGCCAGGTCGTAGCCGCTCGCCGCGGTCACGAGAGCGTTGCCGAGCACCTGGGCCCCGCCGCCGACGACGAGCGGAGAGTGGGGGCCGAGAGCCGACCGTTGCAACGCCGCGCCGGCCACCAGCGCCGTGGCGGGCGCCAGCACGGCGGTCGCCTCGACCGCGAGGCCCGCCCCCGCCAGGGCGCCCGCGACGCCGACCTCGTCGAGCTCGGCGCCCACGCCTCGGCACAGGACGCCCAGCATCAGGACGTCGTCAGCGACCACCCGTATGCCGCCGGCGCCACCGTCGATGCCGGTGATCCGCAGGGGCTCGTCACCCATGACGACCTCCGAAGACGGCCGAGCCCGCCGGCCCCACCACCTCGCCGCGCAGCGCCCGGCGGACCGCCTCGGCCCCCTGGTCGGCCGCCTCGCTCACGGCGGCCGTGGTCGAGACGAGCTCCGCCCAGGCGGCGGAGACCGCCAGACCGTGGGCCCGGACCGCCACGGCAGCGTCGTGCACCTGCTCGGACCCTGCACGCAGGCCGGCGACCAGGTCGTCGACCCGGTCCCGAGCCGCCTGCGCGGCCGGCGACTGCCACTCCACCACCGCCGCCGCCTGGGCCAGCCGCTCCGCCGCCCGGCCCATCCCCGCCGCGTGCTGCTCGAGCGCCGCCGCGCACGCCACGACCTGTCCACCGTCCACAGCCACCTCCACCTCCGCACCGTCCTCCCATGGACGATCCTGGTGAGGATGCTAGGAAGGACCTGCACCGCCCAGGAGGCACCGTGATGCTCCTGGGGACGACGCCGACCGGATCGCGACGACCTGTGGACAAGGTGGCCGCGAGACGCGTCCAGCCCGGAAGGAACCATGCCCACCCACCTCAGCCCAGCCCGTCGAGCGGCCCTGCCGCTCCTGATCCTCCTGACCGCCGCCCTCGTGCTGCTCGGCGCCGGCCCGGCCTTCGCCCACTCGGCCCTCGTGTCCGCCGACCCCGCCGACGGCAGCACCGTCCGGACGGCGCCGAGCGCGGTGACCCTGACCTTCAACGAGGACATCAAGGGGCAGTTCAGCAAGGTGATCGTCACGGACCCCGACGGCCGCCAGGTCGCGGAGGCGGCCACCGTCGCCGGTCCTGTCGTCAGCGCAAAGCTGCCGTCGGGCCTGGTGGACGGCCGCTACCGCGTCGTCTACAGCGTCGTCAGCGCCGACACCCACCGGATCGCGGGCGAGCTGCACTTCACCCTCGCGGCGTCGGGACCCGCAGGCACGAGCACCTCCGGCACCACGTCCACCAGCTCCACCCCGGCGACGACGAGCACCTCAGGCACCACGAGCGCGGCAACGTCGAGCGCGGCGAGCACCAACGCCTCGTCCACCCCGTCCGACCCGGCCGGCCCCGCCTCCGCCCAGCGCACCGGCGGCACGTCCCCGTGGCTGTGGATCGGCCTCGCGGCGGTGCTGGCCGTCGGTGGCCTGGTCAGTCTCAGCCGCCTCACCCGGCGTCGCCGCGGCGAGGCAGGCCCGCGCCGCTGACGCCGGCGCCCGGCCGGCGAGACGGTCCCGGCATGACGAAAGGCCCGGTCCAGGTGGACCGGGCCTTTCGTGACTGGTGCGCCGCCAGGGATTCGAACCCCGAACCCAGTGATTAAGAGTCACTTGCTCTGCCATTGAGCTAGCGGCGCAACGAGGTAAGACCTTACCAGGTCAGAGGGGGCTACATGAAATCGAGGTGACCCCGCCGTGACGGGGCCACCTCGATCCGGGCGCTGGGGGTGTCAGCCGCGGTTGCGGCGAGCCACGCCGAGGCTGATGAGGACGGCCCCGGCGGCGGCCAGGCCGGTGGCGACGCGGTCCATGCGCAGCTCGCCGTCGGCGTCGTGCGTGGCCTCGTCGACCTTGAGGCGGGCCTGGTCGGCCTTGACCTGCGCGCGGGACCGCAGGTCGGCGAAGGTGGTCTGCGCGGCCGGGTCGGCGTGCTGGCCGTGGCTCTCCGAGCGCGACTTCAGCTCGTCGATCTTGGCGGTGGCGGTCGCCTTGAGCTCCTCGGCCTTGAGCGTCGCCGTGGTCTTGAGCTCCTCCGCCTTGGCCTTGGCCTGGTCGGCCACGGACGCGTCGGAGTGGGAGGTCGTGGTCGTCCCCGCGGACGAGTAGTGGCTCGGGCCCGTGGTCGCGCCGGCGGAGGTCCCCATCAGCGAGTGGTACTTGGCCATGACCGTCTCGCGCAGCTGGCGCTTCTGGTCGGCCACGATGTTCTTGGGCTGGGCGCGGTAGGCCAGCTCGTCGATGGTGGCGGCCAGACGCTCACGGCTCTTGGCGATGTCGGACTCGAGGTCGGACACGGACTTGTTGGGCTGCTCGGTCACGATGCTCTCCTAGCGTGGGGGGATGCGCGGGACGCAGGTCTTGCGTCGACGATAACGCAGGTGGGGCGCCCCTCGTCGGAGCATCCGCCTGCGCGGCTGCAGTCCGGCATACCCCGTAGGCTCGGGGTGCATCCCGACCAGCCGCCCGGAAGGACCCGACATGCCCCGTCTCGAGCCCGGCGACCAGGCCCCCGACTTCACCCTCCCCGACGACACGGGCGCGCCGGTGTCCCTCGCCGACTTCCGCGGGCGGCGGCTCGTGATCTTCTTCTACCCCGCCGCCATGACGCCCGGGTGCACCGCCGAGGCCTGCGACTTCCGGGACTCGCTGGGGTCGCTGCAGGCGGCGGGCTACGAGGTCGTCGGCATCTCCAAGGACAAGCCGGAGAAGCTCGCGACCTTCCGCGAGAAGGAGGGGCTCACCTACCCCCTGCTCGGCGACCCGGGCCTGGACGTGCTCAAGGCCTACGGCGCCTACGGCGAGAAGAAGAGCTACGGCAAGACGATCGAGGGCGTGATCCGCTCCACGATCGTGCTGGACGAGCAGGGCCGCGTCGAGCTGGCGAAGTACAACATCAAGGCCAAGGGGCACGTCGCCTCGCTGTCCAAGGCCCTGAGCCTCGCCGAGTAGCCTTGGCCTCCCGCCCGGTCGCCGTCGTGCACCGGGCCCCGCGCACGTGGTGGAACTGGCAGACACGCAGGATTTAGGTTCCTGTGCTCCGGCGTGCGGGTTCGAGTCCCGCCGTGCGCACCTCTGAGAGAGTGGTCGTATGCCGACCGCCGACCTCCGCGTCCCCTCCGGCCCGGGCATCCCCCGCGGGCTCGTGGTGCCGGCGTCCGAGCTGACGGAGCGGTTCTCGCGCGCGTCCGGCCCCGGCGGCCAGGGCGTCAACACGACGGACTCGCGCGTGCAGCTCTCGTGGGCGCCCGCCACCTCGACCGCCCTCAGCGAGGCGCAGCGGGCGCGGGTGGTGCAGGCGCTGGAGCCGCGGCTCGTCGACGGGGTGATCACCATCGACGCCTCGGAGCACCGGTCCCAGCGCCAGAACCGCCAGGCGGCGCGGCACCGGCTGGCGGAGGGCGTCCGCGCGGCCCTGGCTCCCCCACCGCCACCGAGGCGGGCGACCAAGCCCACCAAGGGATCTCAGCGCCGGCGCCTCGCCGCCAAGTCGCGCCGTGCGGACGTGAAGTCCGGACGAGGGCGCGTGACCCGCGCCGACGACTGACGTCTCGCGCGACGCTGGACACCGGGCCGACACCTGTCGCCCGCACCCCGCGACCCGAGCCCCGCGTGCCGAACCTTGCGACCCAGCAGCAGGATTCAGGCCAGCAGGCGGGCGATCTCGGGCGCGAGCGCGCGGAAGGCCTTGCCGCGGTGGGAGATCGCGTTCTTGTCCTCGGGGGACAGCTCGGCGGCGGTGCGGGTGTCCCCCTCGACCTGCAGGATCGGGTCGTAGCCGAAACCGTTGCTGCCGCGCGGCGCTCGCGTCAGCATCCCCGGGAAGTCGCCCTCGCGGCACACGGTCGTCCCGTCCGGCAGCGCCAGCACCGCCGCGCACCGGAAGCGCGCCCCACGATGCTCGTCCGGCACGTCGGCGAGCTGGTCCAGCAGGAGGCGCAGGTTGGCTGCGTCGTCCCCGTGCCGACCCGACCAGCGGGCCGAGAACACGCCGGGAGCACCGCCGAGGACGTCGACGGCCAGGCCCGAGTCGTCAGCGACGGCAGGCAGATTCGTCATGCGGGCGGCATAGGTGGCCTTGAGCGTGGCGTTGGCCTCGAAGGTCACCCCCGACTCGACGACGTCCTCCAGGTCGGGGAACTCCCCCAGCCCGACCACCTCGACGTCCGGCAGGGACTCCCGCAGGATCGTCTCGAGCTCACGGATCTTGCCGGCGTTGCGGGTGGCGAGGACGACCCGGCTCACTGGACGCGCTCCCGCGGGGTCTCGGCCAGGGCCGCCTGCTGCAGGCGGGTCAGCTCGGCGCACCCGGCCGTGGCCAGCTCGAGCAGGGCGTCCAGCGTGGCCTTGTCGAAGGGCTCGGCCTCGGCGGTCCCCTGCACCTCGACGAAGCGTCCGTCGCCGGTCATGACGACGTTCATGTCGGTGTCGGCGGTCGAGTCCTCGGGGTAGTCCAGGTCGAGCACCGGCACCCCCTTAACCACGCCCACCGAGATGGCGGCGACCGAGTCGCGCAGGGGCTTGGCGCCCTTGGCGATCGCGCCGCTCGTGACCCCACCGGCGATGGCGTCGGCGAGGGCGACATACGCGCCGGTGATCGCGGCCGTCCGGGTCCCGCCGTCGGCCTGCAGCACGTCGCAGTCCAGGACGATGGTGTTCTCCCCCAGCTGGTCCAGGTCGACCACGGCCCGCAGCGAACGTCCCACCAGGCGCGAGATCTCGTGCGTGCGGCCACCGATCTTGCCCTTGACCGACTCGCGGTCCGAGCGGGTGTTGGTCGAGCGCGGCAGCATGGCGTACTCCGCCGTGACCCAGCCGCGGCCCTGCCCCTTCATCCAGCGCGGCACGCCCTCGGTGAAGCTCGCGGCGCACAGGACCCGCGTGCGCCCGAACTCCACGAGCACCGACCCCTCGGCGTGGTCGAGCCAGTTGCGGGTGATGCGGACGTCGCGGAGCTGGTCGGGCGTGCGCCCGTCGTGGCGTGCAGTCATGGACCTCACCTTATCGAGCCCGTATGCCGGGCCCGCCCGCTCGCGGCGTACGGCACCCGGCGGTGGACGGCATACAGGCTCGGCACAGGTGGGTCCAGGGATTGCGTGGCGGCGCGCGCAGGCACGCCACATTTGTTTCACTGGTGGAATGAGCCCCCAGCCTGGTCGCCATCGCCCCCATCGAACCGGGACCGGAGTGCCGCGACCAGGCCGCTGGCTGCTCGCCGCGCTGGTGGTGGTCGTCGCCTGGCTCGCCGTCGGCGGGCTCGGCGGCCCCAAGATCGGCGGCCTGTCCTCGGTGCAGAAGAACGACCAGGCGGCCTTCCTGCCCGCCAGCGCCGAGTCGACCAAGGCCCGCGAGGTGGCCGAGCGCTTCCAGGAGCAGTCGACGCTGCCGTTCTTCGTCGTGGTCGAGCGCGAGTCAGGGCTCACCGCCGCCGACCGGGCCGCGGCCCAGAGCTATGTCGACTCGATCCCCTCACTGACCCTGCCGGGGGCACCCCAGGTCAGGCTGCAGTCCCTGCTCGCGGGGCCCGCCGTCGCGATCCCCTCCCCGGACGGCAAGGCGCTGCTCGTCCCCGTCAGCGTGGACTCGACCAAGACCGACACCGAGATCGACGGGGTCAAGCCCGTCGGCGCGGTGGCCGAGGCGCTGCGCACCCATCGGGACGCCGTCCTCGCCGGGAGCGGCCTGCAGGCGTACGTCGCCGGGCCTGGCGGCTTCACGGCCGACCTGGTCAAGGCCTTCGGCGGGATCGACGGGGTGCTCCTGCTCGTGGCGCTGGGCGTGGTGCTGGTGATCCTGCTCGTCGTCTACCGCAGCCCCGTCCTGCCGTTCGCCGTCCTCGCCACCGCGGTCTTCGGGCTCGCCGCCGCGGGGCTGGTCATCTATCCCCTCGCCGAGGGCGGCCACCTCACCCTGTCCGGGCAGAGCCAGGGCATCCTGTCGATCCTCGTGGTCGGCGCGGCGACGGACTACGCGCTGCTGCTGGTCGCGCGCTACAAGGAGGAGCTGCACGACGACGAGGACCACCGCGTGGCCATGCGGCGCGCCTGGCGCGGCACGGTCGAGCCCATCGTCGCCTCCGGCGGCACCGTCATCCTCGGGCTGCTCTGCCTGCTGCTGTCCGACCTCGGCAACAACGCCAGCCTCGGCCCCATCGGCGCCCTGGGCATCGTGGGCGCCATGCTCGCCGCCCTCACCTTCCTGCCCGCGGTGCTGCTGCTCGCCGGTCGGCGCATCTTCTGGCCGGCCATCCCCCGCGTGGACCACGTGCACTCCGAGTACGCGGTCGCGACGGCTCCGGCAGACGAGCCCGGCTCTGCTGCACCGACCTCGACGACCTCGGCGGGTGCGAAGCGGGGCGTCTGGGGCCGCGTCGCCGGCCTGGTCGGGCGCCACCCGCGTCGCGCCTGGGTGCTGTCGGCGCTGGGGCTCGCCGTGTGCGCGGCGTTCGTGCCCGTGCTGCGCGCGGACGGCGCGCCGCAGTCGACCTACTTCACCACCGAGGTCGAGTCCGTCACGGGCAACAAGGCCCTGGCCCGGCACTTCCCCGGCGGGTCCGGCTCGCCCGTGCAGGTCATCGTGCCCTCCGCCACGGCCGCCCAGGTCACCACCGCCCTCCAGGGCGTCGACGGGGTCGCGTCGGTCGTGCCGCTCACCGCGCAGGCCGGGAGCACGGGTGGCGGACGGCCCGGTCAGGGCGCGCCGCCCAAGGTCGTCGACGGTCGTGTGCTGCTCCAGGCCACGACGACGCCGGCCGCCGACACGCCGGAGGCGCAGGACGTCGTGCGCGGCATACGGTCCGTCGTGCACCCGATCGCCGACGGCTCCCTCGTGGGAGGCGTCGCCGCCCAGGGTCTGGACTCCCGCGACGCCGGGGTGCACGACCTGCGGACGGTCGGGCCGGCCATCCTGCTCGTCGTCTTCGTGGTGCTCGTGATCCTGCTGCGCTCGATCGTCGTGCTCGTGATCCTGCTGCGCTCGATCGTCGCGCCGGTGCTGCTGACCCTCGCCAACGTGCTGAGCTTCGCCGCGACGATGGGGGTCTTCGCGGTGCTGTTCACCTGGGTGCTCGACTACCCCGGCTTCGACCCGACCGTGCCGCTGTACGGCTTCGTGTTCCTGATCGCGCTGGGGATCGACTACTCGATCTTCCTCATGACCCGGGTGCGCGAGGAGAGCCGCAAGCGCGGGACCCGCGAGGGCGTGCTCGTCGGGCTGGCGGTCACCGGCGGCGTCATCACCAGTGCCGGGATCGTGCTGGCCGCGACCTTCTCGGCGCTCGGGGTGCTGCCGCTGAGCTTCCTGGTGCAGATCGCGTTCATCGTGGCGTTCGGGGTGCTGCTGGACACCTTCGTGGTGCGCTCGCTGCTCGTGCCGGCGCTGGTGCGCGAGCTAGGCGACCGCGTCTGGTGGCCCTCCGCCCTGTCCCGCCGGCGGTAGAGGCATCGACCGGCCGTCGTCCCCCAGGCTGATGCCTCTGCCCCCGGCGGGTCCTAGGCGGTCGGCGGGCGGCTCTCACCGGGGGGCCGCGGGCCGTGACGGACGGGACAACAGCTCCGCGACCTGACCCTCGAGCCTGGTCAGGAGGCCCTCGATCGTCGCGTCGTCCCAGGCCAGGTCGGGGTCCGGCTCGAGATGGCTGAGCAGCAGCCCCACCAGCAGCCGCTCGGGCTCTGACCAGGCCGCCTCTCGAGATGCGCCGAGCAAGCGGGTCGTATGCCGCTCGTCCAGCCACGCCGGTCGCGGCAGGGCCCGCAGGACCACGCCGGTCATCATCGCCCCGGTCGCGCCGGACAGCGCACGGAAGCCGTCGTCCCCCTGCAGGGGCGGCGCCAGGCGATAGCCGATGAGCCCGACGAGGTTGGCGTAGATCCCGGCCCGCCGGGCGACGAACGCCTCCTCGGCCTCGGCGAGCGCCGACCCCACCGCCTCACGGACGGCCCCCTCGGGCAGCCCCTGGTAGGTCGCCGCCAACGACACGAAGGTGCGCCAGCGCGGTGAGGCGACGATGCGTCGTACGTCCAGGTCGACCGAGACCCGGAGGGCCTCCACGACCAGGTCCCGGCGCCCCTGCTCGCCGCCGAGGTCGGCCCGGTGGTCGTCGACGACCTCGAGGAGGCGGACGAGGTCCTGCTCGGTCTCGGGGATCAGGGAGGTGCGCCGCACGGTCTCCACGAGCACGTCGGCCAGGAAGGCCTCGCGGCTCGGCCAGCGGCGGTATGCCGTCGCACGGGAGACGCCGGCCTCGGCGATCACGGCCTCCATGCCGACATCGGCGAGGCTCACCGTCATGCCCTGGGCCTCGATGCGGGTGAGGGCCGCGTCGAGCATGCGGTCCGCGACGGGGTCCTCGCCATGGCGTCGGGGACGGTTCGGGGATCCCCCTGATGCCGGAGCGCGAGTCATGCGACATAGTGTCTCACGACAGCGATGCGACACCGTGTCTCATCGCGGAGAGGACGCCATGAAGCTCTGGATGTGGATCACCCTGGCCGTCGTGATCGCGGTGGCGGCAGCGGTCGTCTATGCCTATGCCAAGCCCAACCCGAACGCCGGGGACCCCACCAAGCTGCAGCGCACCGTCAGCAGCGCCGAGCAGCACACCCTGGACACGGTGACCATCACCGGCGACCAGCTCACGGCGGCGACCTGCGCGGATGGCGCCGCCTGCTACCTGGCCGTGGACGGCGTCGTCTACGACATGAGCGGGTTCCCGTCGTGGATGAAGCGGGGTCGCCACCACGGGATCGAGGCGGGCACGGACGCGACGGAGGCCTTCGTGAGGTCGGGGCACGCGAGGGACAAGCTGCAGTCGATGCCGGTCGTCGGTCGCCTGCGCCGCTGAGACCCGCCGGGGGTAAAGGCATCAGCCTGGGGAACGAAGGCCGGTCGATGCCTCTGCCGGCGGCGGGTCAGAGGGGGTAGGTGCGCTCGGGCTCGGCGAGCTCGACCTCGCCCGCCCACACCGCCGCGGCCTGGGCGCGGCACACCTCGGGGTCGTTCCAGGACGGGATGTGCGTCAGCATCAGCCGCTGCACTCCCCCGGCCACGACCGCCGCGGCGGCCGCGCGCGACCCGGTCAGGTGGATGTCGCGCGTCTCGTCGCGCCCGTCCACGAACGCCGAGTCCGCCAGCGCCAGCGTCGCCCCCGTGAACAGCTCGGACAGCTCGGGGCAGGAGTCGGTGTCGCCGCTGTAGGCCAGCACCTGCCCGTCCGCCTCCACGCGCAGGCCGTAGGCCTCGACGGGGTGGTTGACGGGGATCGGGGTGACCGTGAACGGTCCGATCCGCACCGGCTGCCGGGCCTCCCACTCGCGGTAGTCGAGCTGACCGGCCAGCGCCGAGCCCTCCTCGCCGCCGTAGGCCTCGGCCATCCGCCGCTCCACGCCGTGGGGGCCGTGCACCGGCAGGCGCCCGCCGTCCGCGCGGGCCGGGGAGTACTTGCGCGTGACGTAGAGCCCGCACACGTCCAGGCAGTGGTCGGGGTGCAGGTGCGAGAGCAGGACCGCGTCGATCTCGTCGAGCGCCAGGTGCCGCTGCAGCACGCCGAGCGCGCCGTTGCCGAGGTCGAGCAGGATCGACCAGGTGCGGCCGGCCTCGTCGTCGGCCTGCACGAGATAGCAGGAGGCGGGCGACTGCGGCCCCGGGAAGGACCCCGAGCATCCGATCACGGTCATTCTCACGGGGCACCTCTGTCGTCGGCGAACACGGTGTCCACCTCGGGGCCGAGGAAGCGCCGCGCCAGCCGACGGAACTCCTCGGGGTCGCCGGTGGTGGTGAACCCGTGGGACGGAGGGCCCTGGTCGGCCGGTCGCAGCGCGTCGCCGTCGGCGAGCACGCGGTAGACGTCCTTGGCAGTCTCCTCGGCGGACGACACCAGTGTCACCGTGTCTCCCATCACATAGGAGATGACGCCCGTGAGCAGCGGATAGTGCGTGCAGCCGAGGATGAGGGTGTCGACGCCCTGGGCGATGACCGGCTCGAGATAGCCGCGCGCGACCTCGAGCACCTCGTGACCGCCCGTCACCCCCGACTCCACGAACTCCACGAACCGCGGGCACGGCTGGCTGACGACGCGGATCTGCGGGGCCGCCGCGAAGGCGTCCGGGTAGGCCCGGCTCTGGTGGGTCCCCCGCGTCGAGATGACGCCGACGACGTCGTTGCGGGTAGCGGCGGCCGCGCGTCGCACGGCCGGCCGGATCACCTCCACCACGGGCACGTCATACCGCTCCCGCGCGTCGTGGAGCACGGCGGCGCTCGCGGTGTTGCACGCGATGACCAGGACCTTGACGCCGTGGTCGACGAGCCGGTCCAGGCACTCCAGCGCATAGCGGCGGGTCTCGGCGATCGGGCGGGGGCCGTATGGCGCCCGCGCCGTGTCGCCGAGGTAGGCGATGGACTCGCTCGGCAGCTGGTCGAGCACGGCCCGGGCCACCGTGAGACCCCCGTAGCCGGAGTCGAAGATGCCGATGGGTGCGTCGCTCACCCGACCGAGGATAGAGGCTGGCGGGCCGTCAGCCGTCGTGCGACTCCGACCTCATCCGCGACAGGAAGGCCTGGGTCCGCTCGTGCCTCGGGTTGCCGATGACCTCGCGCGGCGGGCCCTGCTCGACGACGACCCCGGCGTCCATGAAGACGACGTGGTCGGCCACCTCGCGGGCGAACGCCATCTCGTGGGTCACCACGATCATCGTCATGCCGCTGGCCGCGAGCTCGCGCATGACCGTCAGCACCTCGCCGACCAGCTCGGGGTCGAGCGCGGACGTCGGCTCGTCGAAGAGCATCAGCTTTGGCTGCATCGCCAGCGCCCGCGCGATCGCGACGCGCTGCTGCTGCCCGCCGGACAGCTGGCTGGGATAGGCGTCGGCCTTCTCCGCCAGGCCGACCCGGTCGAGCAGCTGCACGGCCCGCTCCCTGACCTCGGCCTTGCGCTCCCCCTTGACCTGGATCGGCGCCTCCATGACGTTGGCGAGCGTCGTCATGTGCGGGAAGAGGTTGAACCGCTGGAACACCATGCCGATCTCGCGCCGCTGGGCCGCGACCTGCTTGTCGGTCAGGTGGTGCAGCCGCCCGCCCACGTCGCGGTAGCCCATGAGGTCGCCGTCGACCCAGATGCGGCCGCCGTCGATCGACTCGAGCTGGTTGATGCACCGCAGGAAGGTCGTCTTGCCCGACCCGGACGGCCCGAGCAGGCACACGACCTGACCCTGGTGGACGTCCATGTCGATGCCCTTGAGCACCTCGTTGCCGTGGAACGCCTTGTGCACGTTGACGGCGTGCACCAGCGGTATGCCGGCCCGGCCGGCGTCTCGCGCGTCGCCGTCACGCCCGGTGGCGGCGGGCTCCGTCATACGGCTGCTCATCAGTGGCTCCCCGTGGTCGCGAGCAGGCGGTTGACCTGCTGGTCCTTCTTGCTGGGCCGGGTCCCGAAGCCCTTGCCGAAGTGCCGCTCGAGGTAGAGCTGGCCGACCATGAGGACCGAGCACACGACGAGGTACCAGCACACGGCCGCCATCATCGTGGGCATGATCTGCAGGGTCCGCTGCCCGATGACCTGGGTCTGGTAGAAGAGCTCGGCGCTGATCGGCACGGCCGACAGCAGCGAGGTGTCCTTGACCATGGCGAGGGTCTCGTTGCCGGTGGGCGGCACGATGACGCGCATGGCCTGCGGCAGCACGATCCGGCGCATGGTCTTGCCGCCGGGCATGCCGAGCGCCTGCGCGGCCTCCCGCTGCCCCTGGTCGACGGACAGGATCCCGGCGCGGGCGATCTCGGCCATGTAGGCCGCCTCGGACAGGCCGAGCCCGATGATGCCGGCCCACAGGGTGGACGAGAAGGCGTTGACGTCGATCTGGGTGATGGTCAGGTCGGTCCCGAGGCCCAGCGCCCCCGCGAGCTGCCGGCCGAAGGGTACGCCCAGGGTCAGCTCGGGGTAGAGGTAGCCGACCCCGGTACCCAGCATGACCAGCAGGACGAGCCGCGGGATGGAGCGGAAGAACCACGTGTAGGCCGCGGCCGTGAACGTCAGCACGGGGTTGGACGACAGGCGCATCACGGCGAGGATCACGCCCAGCGTGACGCCGATGACCATCGCACCGAGGGTGCCAAGGATGGTGCCCATCAGCAGGCCGTTGAGCACGGGCTTGTAGTTCATGACCTTGACCATGAACGCCAGGTCCCAGCGCTCGTTGGTGAGGAAGGAGCTCACCATCATGGCCAGGAGGACGAGGATGACGGCGACGGCGACCCAGCGCCAGGGGTGCCGGACGGGCCGGGCGTCGATGGCGCCCGGCCGGTCCGTCGTGCTGACCGGCTGTCCCTGCTGGGGTGACCTCGAGACGGAATCAGCCATGGATCAGGGGTTCACCGGGAACGCGGTGACGGCGCCGTCGGCGTTGTTCCACTTCTCGAGGACCTTCTTGTAGTCCCCGGACTTCTCCATCGCGGCGAACGCCCCACCGATGGCCTCGGCCAGGGCCTGGTGGTCCTTGGGGACGACGATGCCGTACGGCGCGGAGTCGTAGAGCTCGCCGACCTTCTCCAGCTGACCGTTGGTCTGCTTGACGGCGTAGTTGGTGATCGGGGAGTCGGCGGCCATGGCGTCGACCTTGCCCGAGGACAGGTCGGCGGTGACCTTGGACTGCTCGGTCTCGACGATCTGGGTGATGGCCGGCTGGCCAGCGTCGGTGCACTTCTTGGAGCGGGCCGTCAGGTCGTCGATCTGGACGGTGCCCTTCTGGACACCCACCTTGAGGCCGCACGCCTTGGCCGGGTCGACCTGCTTGGGGTTGCCCTTCTTGACCGCCCACAGGGTGCCGGCGTTGAAGTACTGCACCATGTTGACCTTCTGCTTGCGGTCGGCGTTGATCGTGAAGGACGAGACGCCGACGTCGAACTTGCCGGAGGTGACCCCCAGGATGATCGACGGGAACTCGGCGTTCTGGAACTCCGCCTTGAGACCGAGCTTCTGCGCCGCGGCGGTGAAGAGGTCGACGTCCATGCCGGTGACGGTCTTGCCGTCGTCGCCGATGAACTCGTTGGGGGCGTAGGACGCGTCCGAGCCGACCTTGAGGACGCCGGCCTGCTTGATCTTGGCGGGCACCTTGTCGGCGAGTGCCTGGTCGACGGCCTGGCTGGCGGCGGCGGTGGCCGATCCGGCGGCGCTGGAGGCCTTGGCGGCTCCGGACTCCAGCGAGTCCGACCCGCAGGCGGCGAGGGACAGGGACGAGGCGACCGCCAGGGCGGCGACGACCACCGAGGCTCGAGCGGGACGGATGGGCACGGGGCTACCTCCATAGGCATGAGTGAGCGGTGTGTGAACCATGCCACGCATGATCATGCCGGACAACGGATCGAGCCACGGACGGATGCGCTGCGCCCGAATCGTGACGTGAGCGGTCGGTGAGGTGCGGCGAGCGGCAGCCGCGCTGCTCAGCGGACCAACGCCTCTGCCAACGTCTCCTGGATCCAGGTCAGGAAGTCGTAGAGCGCGGCGGTCTGCACGTGCGGATGGTCCTCGCCGTACTGCTCGACCAGCTCCTCGAGGGCCTCGGCGTCCTCGTCGGTCCGCAGCCCGAGCCGCTCCCCCAGCACCAGCCGCACGTCCGTGAGGGCGACGGTCAGCTGGCCGGCCTGCGCCGTCGTCAGCGTCAGGACCTCGGGGTCGGTGGCGTGCTCGAGCAGCGACACCGCGGCGTCGATGGTCGCGACCTTGCGCTGGCGCAGGCCCATCTCGGTGAGCCGGCGGAACTCCTGCGCCTCCTCCTCGGCCTGCTGCCCCTCGTCGCGGCGCGCGTCGGGGAACAGCCGCCGCAGCGCCGGGTCGGCCTGGCGCCGCGGTGGTTCGGCCGACAGGCCCGCCATGGCGTCGGTCAGCGGGTCGCCCGTGGGGTCGGGGATCGCCGGACCCATGCCCCGGATCAGGCGCCCCACCTGGACCAGCAGGCTGGCGACGAGCTCCCGCTCGTCCTCGTCGAGGTGCCCGACGATGCGGTCGCCGTGGCGTCGGAAGGCCTGCGCCATCTACTCGTCCTTCTGGTAGGTCGCCCACAGGCCGTAGCCCTGCAGCGCCTCGGTGTCGCGCTCCATCTCGTCGCGCGTGCCCGAGCTGACGACGGCGCGCCCCTCGAGGTGCACGCCGAGCATGAGCTTCTCGGCCTTGGCCCGGTCGTAGCCGAAGTACTCCTGGAAGACATAGGTCACGTAGGACATGAGGTTGACCGGGTCGTTCCAGACGAGGGTCACCCAGGGCACGTCGGGGCTGATGAGCTCGTCCGACTGCGGCAGGTCGAGCTCGACGGGGGCGACGGACATGGTCGCCAGTCTAGGCAGAGTCCTCCGGCAGGGCAGCGGCCCGCTCCTCGTCGGTCAGCAGCCGCGACCGCGTCAGGAAGCGCAGCCCCTCGGGCGACTCCAGCGAGAAGCCCCCGCCCCGCCCGGGGACGGCGTCGATCGTCAGGTGGGTGTGCGCCCACGCCGCGTGCTGCGCCCGCGAGATCCAGACCGGTATGCCGGGAAGCCCCGGCGCCACCAGCCGACCGAGCAGCACGTCGGCGTCACCGGTCAGGAACTCCCCCTCGGGGTAGCACATCGGGGAGCTGCCGTCGCAGCACCCGCCGGACTGGTGGAACATCACGGGGCCGTTGCGGTCCACGAGCCGACGCAGCAGCTCTGCGGCGGCCTCGGTGAGCCCGACCCGCGACGGCGCCGGCTGCGGGATCTCGGCATACGACCGCTCCTGCGGAGCCGGGCACACCGCTGGGGTGACCGGCTCCGCGGGCTGGTGATCGCTCATCTCTAGTAGAACCCGAGCTTGTCGGGGCTGTAGGAGACCAGGAGGTTCTTGGTCTGCTGGTAGTGGTCGAGCATCATCTTGTGGTTCTCGCGGCCGATGCCGGACTGCTTGTAGCCGCCGAACGCGGCGTGCGCGGGGTACTGGTGGTAGCAGTTGGTCCAGACGCGGCCCGCCTGGATCGCCCGCCCCATCGTGTAGGCGCGCTGCATCTGCCGGGTCCACACGCCGGCGCCGAGGCCGTAGAGCGTGTCGTTGGCGGTCGCGAGCGCCTCGGCGTCGTCCTCGAAGGAGGTCAGCGCCACGACCGGCCCGAAGATCTCCTCCTGGAAGATCCGCATGTCGTTGCGGCCCTCGAAGATCGTGGGCTGGATGTAGAACCCGCCCGCGAGATCGCCCTCCAGCTCGGCCTTCTCGCCGCCGGTGAGGACCTTGGCGCCCTCCTCGCGACCGATCGCGAGATAGCTCGTGATCTTTTCGAACTGGTCGTTGGAGGCCTGGGCGCCCATCATCGTGTCGGTGTCCAGGGGGTTGGCCTGGACGATCGCCTCGACGCGCTTGATGGCGTCGGCGACGAAGCCGTCGTAGATCGAGCGCTGCACCAGCGCCCGCGACGGGCACGTGCAGACCTCGCCCTGGTTGAGCGCGAACATGACGAAGCCCTCGAGCGCCTTGTCGTAGAACGCGTCCTGCTGCTCGGCGACGTCCGCGAAGAAGATGTTGGGGCTCTTGCCGCCGAGCTCCAGGGTGACCGGGATGATGTTCTGGCTGGCGTACTGCATGATCAGGCGGCCGGTCGTCGTCTCGCCGGTGAACGCGATCTTGGCGATGCGGGGGGACGACGCGAGGGGCTTGCCCGCCTCGACGCCGAAGCCGTTGACGATGTTGAGGACGCCCTCGGGGATCAGGTCGCCGATGATCTCGACGAGCTTGAGGATCGACCAGGGGGTCTGCTCGGCGGGCTTGAGGACGATCGCGTTGCCGGCGGCCAGGGCGGGGGCGAGCTTCCACACCGCCATGAGGATCGGGAAGTTCCACGGGATGATCTGCCCGACCACGCCGAGCGGCTCGTGGAAGTGGTAGGCGACCGTCAGCTCGTCGATCTGGCTGATCCCGCCCTCCTGGGCGCGCAGCGCCCCGGCGAAGTAGCGGAAGTGGTCGATCGCGAGCGGGATGTCGGCGTTGAGCGTCTCGCGGACGGCCTTGCCGTTGTCCCACGTCTCGATGACCGCGATCGCCTCGAGGTGCTCCTCCATGCGGTCGGCGATCTTGAGCAGGACGTTGGCCCGGTCGGCGACGGACGTGCGGCCCCACGCGGGCGCGGCCCGGTGCGCGGCGTCCAGGGCGGCGTCGATGTCCTCGGCGGTGCCGCGCGCGATGCTGGTGAAGACCTGGCCGGTCACCGGCGTCGGGTTGTCGAAGTACTCGCCCTTGACCGGGTCGGTCCAGCGACCCCCGATCCAGTGGCCGTAGCGCTCCTTGATCTCGATCGGTGACTCGCTGCTGCCGGGCTGGGGATAGACGCTCATCGGTGCTCCCATCGTCGTTGGTGGGTCGTCGGCCGCCGCGGGTGGGCGTGACCGGGATCACCACGCTACGTCAGTCCGGGCCGCGCGCGACCAGGATCACCCGGGTGACGGTGGGCGGGCGGCATACGGGCTCTGCCTCCCCGCAGGGGTAGGGGGCGGTTAGAGTGCCTCGCGTGACTCGCAACGTGGCCAGCACGGCCCTCCTCACCGATCACTACGAGCTGACGATGCTGCAGGCCGCCCTGCACTCGGGCGCAGCCCACCGCGACTGCGTCTTCGAGGTGTTCGCGCGGCGGCTGCCCGACGGGCGTCGCTACGGGGTCGTCGCCGGGACCGGTCGGGTGGTCGAGGCCATCCGCGACTTCCGCTTCGGCGAGGAGGAGATCGCCTTCCTGCGCGAGCACCAGGTCGTGGACGAGACGACGCTGGACTACCTCGCCTCCTATCGCTTCACCGGCGACGTCTGGGGCTACGCCGAGGGCGAGGTCTACTTCCCCAGCTCGCCGCTGCTGGTCGTCGAGGGGACCTTCGCCGAGGCCTGCATCCTCGAGACGCTGGTCCTGTCGATCATGAACCACGACTCGGCCATCGCCGGGGCCGGGTCGCGCATGGTCACGGCCGCCGAGGAGCGCCCGCTCATCGAGATGGGCTCGCGGCGCACCCACGAGGAGGCGGCGGTGGCGGCGGCGCGCGCGGCCTACATCGTGGGCTTCGGCAAGACCTCCAACCTCGAGGCGGGACGGCGTCACGGAGTGCCGACCGCCGGCACCTCGGCACACTCCTTCACCCTTCTGCACGACACCGAGAGCGGCGCCTTCCAGGCCCAGCTCGAGTCGCTCGGCCAGGGCACCACGCTGCTGGTCGACACGTATGACGTCCGCGCCGCCGTGGCCGAGGCCGTCCGCCTCGCGGGGCCCGAGCTCGGCGGGGTGCGCCTCGACTCCGGGGACCTCGTCGCGCAGGCCCGCGAGGTGCGCCAGCAGCTGGACGAGCTCGGTGCGACCACGACCCGGATCACCGTGACCTCCGACCTGGACGAGTACGCCATCGCGGCGCTGGCCGCCGCCCCCGTCGACGGCTACGGGGTCGGGACCTCGCTGGTCACCGGCTCGGGCGCACCCACCGCGGGCATGGTCTACAAGCTCGTCGCCCGCAAGGACGACGACGGCACGTGGGTCTCGGTGGCCAAGGCCTCCGCGTCCAAGACCTCGGTGGGTGGCCGCAAGTACGCCCTGCGCCGGCTCGACGAGCGCGGCGCGGCGCAGGCCGAGGTCATCGGCATCGGCGAGCACCCGGTGGGCGACGACAACGACCGCGAGCTGCTCGTGCAGCTGGTCCGCGGTGGCGAGATCGTCGGCGACCTGTCGCTCGAGGCCGCGCGGGCCCGGCACGAGGCGTCCGTGGCCGAGCTGCCGGCGCGGGCGCGACGCCTGTCGCGCGGCGAGCCGGCGATCCCCACCCAGTTCGTCGACGACGTGAAGGGCTGACCGGTGGCGGGAGAGGCCGGGGGCGAGGCCGGGGGCGAGGCCGGGGGCGAGCGGCGGGCGCTGCTGGTCGTGGACGTGCAGGGCGACTTCTGCGAGGGCGGGTCGCTGGCCGTGGCCGGCGGGGCTGCGGTGGCGCGGGACGTCGCGTCGCTGGTGCGCTCGCGCGCTGCCTCGGGCGCGGGCTCGGACAGCGGCTCGGACAGCGGCTCGGACAGGGACCGGTATGCCGCGGTCGTGGCCACCCAGGACTGGCACGAGGACCCCTGCGGCCACTGGGCGCAGGAGCCGGACTACGTCGACACGTGGCCCGTGCACTGCGCCGCCGGGACGCCGGGCGCCGACTTCCACGAGGGGCTGCGCCCTGCCCTGGA
Organism: Arsenicicoccus sp. UBA7492; assembly: GCF_002479615.1. Classification (NCBI taxonomy): domain Bacteria; kingdom Bacillati; phylum Actinomycetota; class Actinomycetes; order Micrococcales; family Intrasporangiaceae; genus Arsenicicoccus; species Arsenicicoccus sp. UBA7492. The sequence continues at coordinate 70,219 of NZ_DLOE01000021.1, forward strand.
CCGGGTCGACGTGGTCGTGCGCAAGGGCCGGCGGTCGGCCGCCTACTCGGGCTTCGAGGGGCTGACGGCCGAGGGTGAGCCGCTCGCGGGCTGGCTCGCGTCGCACGGGATCACGGCCGTGGACTGCGTGGGCATCGCGACCGACCACTGCGTGCGGGCCACCGCCCTGGACGCGGTCGCGGCGGGGCTGTCCACCCGCGTGCTCCTGCATCTCACGGCAGGTGTCGCGCCGGACACGACCGAGCGCGCGCTGGGCGAGCTGCGTGCGGCGGGAGTTGAGCTGGTCGGCGCCCCGCGCCTCGGACCGGCCTGAGGCCACGCACCCCACCCGACACCCGCACCGAGGCCGTCTCACCCTGCAGCACGAGACAGGCGCGCCACCCCGAGACGTGGTCCGGGGCATCCGGGCGTCCGCGGTGTGGATCGCCTCAGCGGCGGCGGGGCGGCAGCGGGCCGCGCACTACGCAGGTCTTGCCGACCTTGTCGTGGATCGCCTGGTGCAGCGGCCGGTCGGCCAGCGGCCAGAGGCCGTCGACCAGCATCCAGACCATGCCGATGGCGCCCGGCAGGACATCGCCCAGCCTCTTCACGATCGTGCGCAGGGCGATCTGGCCGGCGGGCGCGGGGGCGGCGGCGTCGATGCTGCGAACGCTGATCCCCGTGACCAGGCGCCCGAGGGTGCGGCCCCACCGGCTCAGGCAGACGACCTCGTAGAGCACGGCGGCGGCGAACATCGCCCCCGCGACCTGCAGCTGCAGGGCCGCGCCCGGCATCGGGGTCTCCGGCAGCGTCGAGCTCCCGGCCGCCGCGGCCGCCATCGCCGCGTCCCACCAGGACTGCACCTGCGGGATCCAGTCGCGCATGAGGTATGCCGTGAGCGGCAGCATCACGAGCAGGACGAGAAGCCCGTCGAGGATCCAGGCGAAGAACCGTCGCCACCACCCGCTGAGGGGCTGCCCGTCCGGCGTGGTGTCCTGCGCCGGCTGGGCGTAGGCGCCGGGGTAGGGAGCCTGCTGGTGCTGGCGGGGGGCCTGCTCGGTGCCGCCGCCCCCGAGGCCGCCGGGCGGGGCGACATACGGGCTCTGCCCCGGACGACCGTCGCTCTGGTGGCTGGGCTGGCTGGGCTGGCTGTGCTGACCGGACTGGGCTTGACGGGCCTGCTGCTCACGCTGACGCTCGCGCAGGTGGAAGTCCTCGACGTGCGCGCCCTCGCCGATCTGGGACCGGGCGACCTGCGGCGCCACCTTCGGCGCCCGGTGGTCGCTCCACGAGACTCCGTCGAAGTAGCGGAGGTAGGTGGGGTCCTGGGGGTCGTCGTACCACCCTGATGGCTGGGTCATGCCCCTAGCCTGCCACGCCGACCTGCGGCCGACGGACGACGGCAGGCCGACGAGGCCGGCGGCAACCCGATGGGGGTATGTCGGTGCCGAGGACTACCCTGTCCCCGTGCTGTCAGCCATCCTGCGCCGTCACCTCGCGCGCCACCGCGGACCCCTCGTCCTGGTCCTGATCTTCCAGACCGTGCAGGTGCTGGCCAACCTCTACCTCCCCACGCTCAACGCCGACGTCATCGACCGCGGCATCGCGCAGGGGGACACCGGCTATGTCGTGCGCACGGGCGGCTGGATGCTGGCGATCACGGTCGTGCAGATCCTCGCCAACCTGGTCGCGATCTACTACGGCGCGCGCACCGCGATGCGTTTCGGTCGCGACCTGCGGGCCGAGATCTTCAGCACCGTCGAGGAGTTCGCCGCCGAGGAGCTCGGCAGGTTCGGCGCGCCGTCGCTGATCACCCGCACCACCAACGACGTCCAGCAGATCCAGATGCTCGTGTTCATGACGCTCGTGATGATGGTGTCCGCCCCCATCACCGCCGTCGGCGGGGTCGTCATGGCGCTGCGCCACGACGTCGCGCTGTCGGGCCTGCTGCTGGTCGTCGTGCCCGTCCTCGTCGGCTGCCTCGGGCTGATCATCGTGCGGCTGCACCCGTTGTTCCGCCGCATGCAGGTGCAGGTCGACGGCATCAACCAGATCCTGCGCGAGCAGATCACGGGCGTGCGGGTCATCCGGGCGTTCGTCAAGGACCAGGCCGAGCAGGAGCGGTTCGCGGTCGCCAACGACGAGCTGCGCGACGTCGCGGTCACGGCGGGCCGGCTCATGACCTCGATGTTCCCCCTGATCATGCTCATCATGAACGTCTCGACCGTCGCGGTCATCTGGTTCGGCGGGCTGCGGGTCGACAGCGGCGACATGCAGGTCGGGGACCTCGTCGCGATGATGACCTATCTCATGCAGATCCTCATGTCGGTGCTGATGGCGTCGATGATGTTCATGGTCCTGCCCCGGGCGCAGGTGTCCGCCGAGCGCATCAGCGAGGTGCTCTCGACGCAGCCCACCGTGCGGGCGCCCGCCGAGCCGGTGCGACCGGTCGAGCGACGCGGGGTCGTGGAGCTGCGCGGGGTCAGCTTCACCTTTCCCGGCGCCGACGACCCCGTCCTGCGCGACATCGACCTGGTGGCCCGCCCCGGTCGCACGACCGCGATCATCGGGTCGACGGGGTCCGGCAAGACGACGCTGGTCAACCTGATCCCCCGGCTCATGGACGCCACGGCCGGCCAGGTGCTGATCGACGGCGTCGACGTGCGCGACCTCGACCTCGACGCCCTGTGGGAGTGCTTCGGTCTGGTGCCGCAACGTCCCTACCTGTTCACCGGCACGGTCGCCAGCAACCTGCGCCTGGGCCGCGAGGACGCCACCGAGGACGAGCTGTGGGCTGCGCTGGAGATCGCGCAGGCGCGGGAGTTCGTCGAGGCGATGGAGGGTGGCCTCGAGGCCCCCATCACCCAGGGCGGCACCAACGTATCTGGCGGCCAGCGGCAGCGCCTGGCCATCGCCCGCGCGGTCGTGCGGCGGCCTCTGGTCTACCTGTTCGACGACTCCTTCTCCGCGCTGGACTACGCGACGGACGCCGCCCTACGGACAGCCCTGCGGCCCACCACCCGCGAGTCGACGGTGGTCGTGGTCGCCCAGCGGGTCAACACGATCCGGGACGCCGACGAGATAATCGTGCTCGACGAGGGCGCGGTCGTCGGCCGCGGTCGCCACGGCGAGCTCATGCAGACCTGCGAGACCTATCGCGAGATCGTGCTGTCCCAGCTGAGCGAGGAGGAGGCCGCATGAGCTCGTCCACGCAGGAGCGTCGCACCTCGCCCGCTCGCGGCCCGATGGCCATGGGCGCCCCCGTGGCCAAGCCCGACGACTTCCGCGCCTCCGCACGGCGGCTCCTGCGCGACCTCACCGCGCACCGGGGCCACATCCTCGTGATCACCGTCCTCGGCGTGATCGGCGTGGCGTTCTCGGTGGTCGGGCCCAAGGTCCTCGGCCGGGCGACCGACCTCGTGTTCGCCGGCGCGATCGGGCAGCACCTACCGGCCGGCGTTACCCGTGAGCAGCTCGTCGAGGGGCTTCGCGCGCGCGGCGACTCGCGCATGGCCGACCTGCTGTCCGGCATGCCCGACCTCGTCCCCGGCTCGGGGGTCGACACGGGCGCCGTCGCGCAGGTGCTCGCGTGGGCGCTCGGGCTCTACGTCCTGTCCTCCGTGTTCACCTGGGTGCAGGTGTGGCTGACCACCACCGTCGTGCAGCGCACCGTCCACCGGATGCGTCACGACGTCGAGCACAAGCTCGAGCGGCTCCCGGTGCGCTACTTCGACACCGAGTCCCGCGGCGACATCCTGTCCCGCGCCACCAACGACGTCGACAACGTCGCCCAGTCGCTGCAGCAGACGATGACCCAGCTGCTCAACAGCGCCCTGACGGTCCTCGGCGTGATCATCATGATGCTGACCATCTCGCCGCTGCTGACGATCGTCGCCGTCGTGAGCATCCCCGTCATGGCCGTGATCACGATGGCCATCGCCAAGCGCTCCCAGCCGCAGTTCCGCGAGCAGTGGGCCGCCACCGGGCGCCTCAACGGGCACGTCGAGGAGATGTACTCCGGGCAGCTCCTGGTCAAGGTCTTCGGTCAGCGGGCCGGTGCCCAACGCACGTTCGCCGAGCACAACGACGCCCTCTACGAGGCGGCCTTCAAGGCTCAGTTCGTCTCCGGCATCATCCAGCCGGCCATGTGGTTCGTGTCCAACCTCAACTTCGTGCTCGTCGCCGTGATCGGCGGCGTGCGCGTGGCCTCGGGCTCCTTGTCCATCGGCGGGGTGCAGGCGTTCATCCAGTACTCCCGGCAGTTCAGCCAGCCGCTCGGCCAGCTCGCCGCCATGGCCAACATGCTCCAGTCGGGCGTCGCCTCGGCCGAGCGCGTCTACTCGCTGCTCGACGCCGAGGAGGAGTCCCCGGACGTGCCCTCGCGCACCGTGACGGCGACCGGTGGCGGCGACGTCGCGGGCGGAGGCCGGCCAGATGGCTCGGCGGGGCGCACCGTCGTCGGTCGGGTGGCGTTCGAGGACGTCTCCTTCTCCTACTCCCCCGACACCCCGCTCATCGAGCACCTCGACCTGGTCGCCGAGCCGGGGCAGACCATCGCCATCGTCGGCCCCACCGGTGCCGGCAAGACGACCCTGGCCAACCTCGTGCTGCGCTACTACGACGTCGACGACGGCCGGATCACGCTGGACCGCACCGACATCCGCGACCTGCCCCGCGGCGAGCTGCGGTCGGCGTTCGGCGTGGTCCTCCAGGACACCTGGCTGTTCACCGGCTCCATCCGCGACAACATCGCGTATGGCGCCGCCCGCCCCACCGAGGACGCCGTCGTCTCGGCGGCGGCCGCGGCCCACGCCGACCACTTCATCCGGACGCTGCCCGACGGCTACGACACGGTGCTGGACGACGACGGCTCGTCGCTGTCGGCGGGCCAGCGTCAGCTGCTCACCATCGCCCGCGCGTTCCTGGCCGACCCGTCGATCCTGATCCTGGACGAGGCCACCAGCTCGGTCGACACCCGCACCGAGGCCCTCGTCCAGGAGGCGATGGACCGGCTCCGCCGCGACCGGACGAGCTTCGTCATCGCCCACCGCCTCTCGACCATCCGTCACGCCGACCGGATCGTCGTCATGGAGCAGGGCGCGATCGTCGAGCAGGGATCGCACGACCAGCTCCTCGCCTCGGGCGGCGCCTACGCCCGGCTCTACCAGGCGCAGTTCTCCGGGGCCGTCGCCGAGGAGCCGTCCGCCTGAGGAGCCGCCGGTCCGAGGAGCCGTCCGCCTGAGGAGCCGCCGGTCCGAGGAACCGTCCGCCTGAGGAGCCGCCGGTCCGAGGAACCGTCCGCCTGAGGAGCCACAGGCTCGACGAGCGGGGCGTCCAACGAACGTCGGTCCAAGGGTCGCTGACGTGTTGCCCGGGTGGCCAGCGCGTGGGTGAATGGCGACCATGGCGACCCACCAGCACGAGCCGCACCTCGACCAGCCCGTCCGGCGACCCGACGTCGGCCTGATCGCACCTCCGGGCCTGCCCCCCGAGCGCATCCTCGAGGTGGCACGCGCTGCCGAGACCGCGGGGCTGGACGACCTGTGGCTGTGGGAGGACTGCTTCGCGAGCAGCGGCGTCGCACCTGCCGCTGCGGTCCTGGGGGCGACCCAGCGCCTGCGGGTCGGCATCGGGATCCTGCCGGCGCCCCTGCGGGCCCCGTCGCTCACCGCGATGGAGATCGCGACGCTGGCGCGGATGTTTCCCCATCGGTTCCGCCCTGGCCTCGGCCACGGCGTCCTGGACTGGATGGGCCAGGCCGGAGTCCGTGTCCCCTCCCCCCTCACGCTGCTGCGCGAGCACCTGGAGGCAGTGCGTGACCTGCTGGCCGGCGAGCGCGTCACGCGGAACGGCCGCTACGTGCATCTCGAGGACGTGCAGCTGCGCTGGCCGCCGCCCGTCGAGCCCGAGCTGTTCGTGGGCGCACGGGGACCCAAGACCCTGGCCCTGGCCGGCGAGCTCGCCGACGGGGTGATCCTGGACGACGCCGCCCCGGAGGGACGGGTCGATGCGAGCCGCGTCGTCGAGGCCCTGGCGACGGTGCGGGAGGCTCGGGAGCGGGCGGGACGGACCGGGGACCCGCACGTCGTGGCCTTCCTGCCGGTGCCGGACGGCACCTCCGCCGCAGACCTCGGCGCCAGGATCACGGCCCTGGGCGAGGCCGGAGCGACCGTCGTGGCCGCCTTCGCCACGGATCCCGCCGGACCACCGGCCGGAGACGAGCGGGTCCTGGCCCTGGCCGAGCTCCTCCGCGCGACCCGCTCCCCGGCTCCCCCACGTTGAGAAGCGCTCGCCCGCGTTGAGAGGCGCGCCCCCCGCGTTGAGAGGCGACAGATGGGGGTTCTCGCAGCCCCATGACCCCCATCTGTCGCCTCTCAACGACCCAACTCGCCCACTCACGCCGGCGGAGGCGGCCAGACCTGCACGCACGCCGCCCGCCGTCTCGGTCGAGGCGGCGGGCGGGCGGCATACGGGATGGTCAGAGGTTGCCGCGCAGCTCCTGCTCGCGCTCGATGGCGGTGAACAGCGCCTGGAAGTTGCCCTTGCCGAAGCCCAGCGATCCGTGGCGCTCGATCAGCTCGAAGAACACCGTCGGCCGGTCGCCGAGCGGGCGGGTGAAGATCTGCAGGAGGTAGCCGTCCTCGTCGCGGTCGACCAGGATGCCGCGACGCTGCAGCTCCTCGATCGGGACGCGGACCTGGCCGATGCGCTCGCGCAGCTCGGGGTCCTCGTAGTACGAGTCGGGGGTCGACAGGAACTCGACGCCGTTGGCGAGCAGCTCGTCGTAGGTGCGGAGGATGTCGTTGGTCGCGAGCGCGAGGTGCTGGGCGCCGGGGCCGCCGTAGAAGTCGAGGTACTCGTCGATCTGCGAGCGCTTCTTGCCGATCGCCGGCTCGTTGAGGGGGAACTTCACGCGGTGGTTGCCGTTGGCGACGACCTTGGACATGAGGGCGGAGTAGTCGGTGGCGATGTCGTCACCGATGAACTCGGCCATGTTCACGAAACCCATGACCTTGTTGTAGAAGCCGACCCACTCGTCCATCTTGCCGAGCTCGACGTTGCCGACGATGTGGTCCAGCGCCTGGAAGAGTCGCTTGGGGGCCCCGTCGCGCTTCTGGTAGGTCGAGGTGCGCTCGACGTAGCCGGGCCAGTACGGACCGGAGTAGCGGGAGCGGTCGACGAGGGTGTGACGGGTCTCGCCGTAGGTGGCGATCGACGCGAAGCGCAGCGTGCCGTGCTCGTCCGTGACGTCCTGCGGCTCGTCGATGACGGTCGCACCCATCCGGCGGGCCTGGGCCACGCAGCGGTCCACGTCCGGGACCTCGAGGGCGATGTCGACGACGCCGTCGCCGTGCTTGGCGTGGTGCTCGATCAGCGGGCTGGCCGGGCTGACGGCACCCTTGATGACGAAACGGATCGAGCCCGATCGCAGGACGAAGGACTTGTGGTCGCGGTTGCCGTGCTCCGGCCCGGAGTAGGCCTCCAGCGTCATGCCCCAGGCGGACTGGTAGTAGTGCGCGGTCTGGGTGGCGTTGCCCACCACGAAGACGATGGCGTCCCACCCGGTGACGGGGAAGGGATCGCTCGCCTCGTCGTACTCGACGAGGCCGACCAGCTGCTTGAGCTGGTTGAGGTCCAGGTCGGCGTCCCGCTCTTGCGGCGTCAGGTCCAAGGTGGTGTCGGTCATGAGGCCCAACTGTGAGGGCCGCCGGGCACCCGGGCAAGCATGTCCTTCCCACCTGGTCAAAGTGGTCAGGAATGATGCCGTCCGCCAGGAACGGGTGGACAATGTGTCCCATGGCCATCGACGACCTGGACCGCAGGCTCATCCACGCCTTCACCCGGGACCCGCACATCGGGGTGCTCGGCGCGTCGAGGGAGCTCGGCGTCGCGCGCGGCACCGTCCAGGCCCGGCTGGACCGCCTGCAGCGGCGGGGCGTCATCGCGTCCTTCGAGCCGCACGTCGACCCGGCCGCGCTGGGCTACCCCGTGATGGCCTTCGCCACGCTCGAGATCCGCCAGGACCACGGGCACGAGCGCGTCGTGCAGCACCTCGAGCAGATCCCCGAGGTGCTCGAGGCCCACACGATCACCGGGTCGGGTGACATCTGGATCCGCATCGTCGGCCGGGACAACGCCGACCTGCAGCGCGTGATCGACGACGTGGTGGCGGGCGGTTCCGTCATACGGACCTCGACGGTGATCTCCCTGGCCACCCGGCTGGCGCACCGGACCACTCCCCTGGTCGACGCCGCGGTCCAGTGACCTAGCGAGCCCGACGGCCTGGCGAGCCCGACGACCTGGTGGCGGTCGACGACCTAGCGGCGGCCGACGAACCAGTTGCGGATCTTGTCGATGCGCTCGGTGACCTGGGCGCCGGACGCCTGGTCCAGCGCCGGACCCCCGCAGACCTGCCGCAGCTCGGAGTGCACGATGGCGTGCTTCGTCCCCGTCTTGCGGGCATAGGCCGAGACCAGCTTGTTGAGCTCCTTGCGCTGGGCCTGCAGGGCGCGGTGCGCCGAGACCTCCTCGTGTCGCTCCTTGGCGCGGGCGTTGGGCTTCTGCCGGTCCTGGCGCTCTCGCAGCAGGTGCGCCATCTGGTCGGGCTCGAGCAGACCGGGGAGCCCGAGATAGCCCTCCTCCTCCTCCGAGCCCACGTCCGCCACGAGACCGAACTGCTGGGCGTCGAACAGGACGTGGTCGAACTCCGCGTCCGACTCCAGCGCCTCGAACTTCAGGTCGAGCTCGTCACTGGCCTGCTCGGACCGGTTGGCCTCCTCGAGGAGCCCGTCCTCCTCGGACCAGAGCGGCTCCTCCTCACCGGGTTTTTTGGGCCGGTCGAGCGCGTGGTCCCGCTCGTCCTCCAGGCGGGCGGCGTGCTCGAGCAGCACCGGCACGGACGGGAGGAACACCGAGGCCACCTCTCCGCGCTTACGGGCGCGCACGAACCGCCCCACCGCCTGCGCGAAGAACAGGGGCGTCGACGTCGAGGTCGCGTAGACCCCGACCGCCAGGCGGGGCACGTCCACCCCCTCGGAGACCATCCGGACCGCGACCAGCCAACGATCGGTGGACTGGGAGTAGGTCTCGATGCGCTGGGAGGCCCCGGCGTCGTCGGACAGGACGACCGTGGGCTTCTCCCCCGTGATCTCGTGCAGGATCCTGGCGTAGGCTCGGGCATTGGTCTGGTTGGTCGCGATCACCAGGCCGCCGGCGTCCGGCACGTGCCGGCGCACCTCGGTGAGGCGCTTGTCGGCGGCGCGCAGCACGGACGGGATCCACTCCCCCGTGGGAGACAGCGCGGTCCGCCACGCGTGCGCCGTGAGGTCCTTGGTGAGCGGCTCGCCCAGCCGGGCGGCGAGCTCGTCGCCGGCGCGGGTCCGCCAACGCATCGCGCCCCCGTAGGCCATGAACAGCACCGGCCGCACCACGCCGTCGCGCAGCGCCTCGGCGTAGCCGTAGGAGTAGTCCGAGGCCGACCGACGGATGCCGTCCGGACCCTCCTCGTACCGCACGAACGGGATGGGGCTCGTGTCGGAGCGGAAGGGCGTGCCGGTGAGCGCCAGCCGCCGCGCCGCGGGCTCGAAGGCCTCACGGATCGCGTCCCCCCAGGACTTGGTGTCGCCGCCGTGGTGGATCTCGTCGAGGATCACGAGGGTCGGGGCGGCCTCCGTGCGGGCCCGGTGCAGCAGCGGCTTGGACGCCACCTGCGCGTAGGTCAGCGCCACGCCGTCGAAGGCCTTGTTGTGCGTCCCCGCGGCGTTGGTGAAGGTCGGGTCGAGCTGGATACCGACGCGTGCGGCGGCGTCCGCCCACTGCACCTTGAGGTGCTCGGTCGGGGCGACGACGGTGACGCGGCGCACCACCCCGCGTCGGAGCAGCTCGGTCGCGACCCGGAGCGCGTATGTCGTCTTGCCGGCCCCAGGCGTGGCCACCGCCAGGAAGTCGCGGGGACGTTCGGTGAGGTAGGCCTCGAGGGCCTCGGCCTGCCAGGCACGCAGCTTGCCAGCCGTCCCCCATGCTGCACGCTCGGGAAAGGCTGGGGACAGGTGTTCGGCAGCAGAGGTACTCATCGCGTCCTGCAGGGTAGACGTTTTCGCCGGGCAACATGCCGGGCGACGGGTGCTTGACAGCCGTGGGAGGCACGAGATCGGCCCGCCACCCCGGTTCGGGGGTGGCGGGCCGACGAGGTCGTGGTGGTCAGCCCAGCTTGAGCGTGACGCGGTCGGCCGAGCCGACCGTGGTGGCGCCGGAGGGCGCGGAGCCGATCTTAATGGTGTCGGCCGGCTGCGACCCGAGCTTGAGGGTGACGGCGTTGGCGGAGCCCCCGGCGAGGGTGGCGACGGCAGCGACGGTGATGACGGCAGCGGTGCGGGCGAGGTTACGCATGGTGGTTTCCCTTCGACGACGGCAGGGCGCCCCGTGACACCCCGCAACCAGAGTAGCGCCTTGCGTGAGCAAATATCACTAGCAGTGATCTAAACCCGTCAAAAGGATGAAATCACTCGCCGCCGTCCTGCGGCTTGCGCAACCCGTCGTAGATCTCCTGGCAGATCGGGCACACCGGGAACTTCTTGGGATCGCGCCCGGGGACCCAGATCTTGCCGCACAGCGCGATGACCGGCTCCCCCGTCATCGCGCTCTCCAGGATCTTCTCCTTGCGCACGTAGTGGGCGAAGCGCTCGCGGTCGCCCGGCTCCTGCAGCTGCTCCTCGACCTCCTCGCGCTCCAGCACGGCGGTCTGCGTCGAGGGTCCGCCCGGCTCCGCGAACGGGTCCGGCGGCATGTCGGGGTATCCCTGGCTCATGCGGGACATCCTAGGCCGAGGCTCAGTTGTAGTCCTCGTCGTCCGGGTAGAGGCCGACGAAGGCCAGCCGCCCCGGCTGCCGCCGCAGGACCCGGCGCCACAGGGTGCCCGGCTCGTCGCTGAACACGTCGCCGGGGAGGCGGTCCACGACGTACCACGAGCCGTTGCGGATCTCGCCCTCGAGCTGGCCGGCGACCCATCCGGCATACCCGGCAAAGATCCGGACGCCGGTCAGGTGCGGCATGACCTGGTCGGCAGGCGTGTCGAGGTCGACGACCCCCACGCCGGGAAAGAGCTGCTGGACCCCGTCGACGTCGAGGGCCGGGTCGATGACCCCGACCACGCCGAGGGCCGAGTCGAGCTGTACGGGGCCGCCCTGAAAGAGCACCTGGGGCTCGCGGACGTGCTCCTGCCAGCCGTCCAGGACCGTGTCGATGGTCGCGTCGACCGGCTTGTTGAGCACGACGGCCTGCGCGCCCTCGTCGCCGTGGTGCAGCACGAGCATGACGCACCGCTCGAACACCCCCTCCCCCAGCCCAGGGGTGGCGACGAGCAGTCGTCCGGTCAGGTCCTCGGTGCGCACCGTCCCATTGTGCCCGCCAGGACCGGCCGTATGCCGCAGCGGGCGCCACCCCTCGTGAGGGTGACGCCCGCTGCCGGTGTCAGGCGCTGGGCCTGGGAGCGTGCGCTCAGCCGTCGTAGCGACGGGCCGAGCGGTCACGGCCACCACGGTCGTCACGACCGCCGCGGGCATCGCGACCGCCGCGGTCCCCGCGGTCGTCGCGGCCACGGAACGAGCGCTCGTTGCGACGACCGTGCGGCTGGTAGCGCGCGCCGCCACGGCTGTGGCCGCGCTGCGGACGGGGCTCACCCTCGACGAGGCGGCGGTAGCGACCCTCCTCGATGGCCTCCCCGGACGGGGTGCGGGCACCCACGCCGTCGTAGAGCAGCGGGTCGCCGGGGGCCGTGCGGATCGGCTTGACGTCGACGCCGGCCTGCTCGACGAGGCGCTCCATCTGGCGACGCTGGTGCGGGAGCGCCAGGGTCACGACGGTGCCGCGCTCGCCGGCGCGCGCGGTGCGGCCGGAGCGGTGCAGGTAGTCCTTGTGGTCGGCCGGGGGGTCGACCTGCAGGACCACGGAGACGTCGTCGACGTGGATGCCGCGGGCCGCGACGTCGGTGGCGACGAGGACGGGCAGCGTGCCCTCCTTGAAGCCGGTGAGCACGCGGTTGCGCTGCACCTGCGAGAGGCCACCGTGCAGGGCCGCAGCGAAGACGCCCTGCTCGCGCAGCTGCAGGGCGACGCGGTCGGCGCCCAGCTTGGTGCGCACGAAGACCACGGTGCGGCCGGTGCGGTTGGCGACCTCGGCCGTGATGACCTTCTTGTGCATCGGGTCGATGAGCAGGACGTGGTGGTCCATGGTCTCGACCGAGGCGGTCTCGGGGTCGGTCTCGTGGGTCACGGGGTCGGTGAGGTAGCGCTCGACCACCGTGTCGATCCCGCGGTCCAGCGTCGCGGAGAACAGCAGTCGCTGACCGCCGGCCGGGACCAGGTCGAGGATCTCGCTGATCGCCTCCAGGAAGCCCATCTCGGCCATGTGGTCGGCCTCGTCGAGGACAGCCACCTCGACCTGGGACAGGTCGGCCGCGCCGCGGTCGATGAGGTCCTTGAGGCGTCCCGGGGTCGCGACGAGGACGTCGAGGCCCTTCTCCAGCGCCATGATCTGCGGCGGGTAGGGCATGCCGCCCGCGACGAGCTTGTGGCGCAGGCCCATCACGTGGACCAGCGGCTGCAGCGCGTCGCTGACCTGCTGGGCCAGCTCGCGGGTCGGCACGAGGATCACCGAGCGGACGACGCCCGGCTTGGCCTTGCCACCGGCCGCGAGGGTCGCGATGAGCGGCAGACCGAAGCCCAGCGTCTTGCCCGAACCGGTCTGGCCGCGGCCGAGGACGTCGCGCCCGGCGAGGGCGTCGGGGATGGTCGCCTGCTGGATCGGGAACGGCGTGGTGATGCCGTCGCGAGCCAGGCGCTCGACGAGCGGGGCCGGCAGACCGAGGGCGGCGAAGCCGTTGTCGGTGTCGACCGTGACGGGCGCAGCCTCGGCCGGCACGTCGACGGACAGGCCCATGGCCTCGCGCTCCTCGCGGTCGGTCCAGGTGCGGCTGCGGTCGTCGCGCTCGAAGCGACGGGGGCCGCGGTCGTCACGGTTGAAACCGCCACGCTGGGGCCGGTCGTCGCGGTGGAACTCACGACGGGGACCACGGTCACCGCGGTCGTCGCGGTTGAAACCGCCACGCTGGGGACGCTCGTCGCGGTTGAAGCCACCCCGCTGCGGGCGCTCGTCGCGGTTGAACTCACGACGCGGACCACGGTCACCGCGGTCGTCACGGTTGAAACCGCCACGCTG